>NZ_MCWZ01000179.1 GCF_002877365.1 Vibrio sp. 10N.261.55.A7 | reverse complement strand
TAATCTATGAAATACATTGTATCGATAAAGGTAGTAATTTGAATAAGATCACATTGATGAGTTTGTTAGTACTTTAACATTCAGCACAGCATAGAAATTAACATTTGGTCATACGCCTACTGGGAGAGAACATTTGAGTGTATTGGTTGCAATATCATTAACGACTGGAATTCTATCTGGCCTTTGGGGTTGGGTTGCCATTTCTCTTGGTTTGCTTTCTTGGGCAGGGTTCTTGGGGTGCACGAGCTATTTTGCGTCACCAAATGATGGTTTGAAAGGATTAGCTCAAAGCTTAACAACGAATATGACTGGTGTTTTTTGGGCACTGGTTATTATTCACGTGTCATCGCTCGTCAGTTTGGAAATATTAGGGTACGTCGCAACAGCGGTTGTCGCCTTCTTTATGTGCATTCAAGCGAAGCAAGCCTGGCTAGCGTACATTCCCGGAACATTCATTGGCTCGTGTGCGACGTTTGCAGCTGATGGAAATTGGCAGTTAGTGGTTCCATCTCTTATCTTGGGTGGTGTCTTTGGTTATCTGATGAAAGCCAGCGGTCTTTGGCTACACCAAAGAATGGAACAGTCTTCGTTAATCACAAAATCAGCCCCATAGCCGAGTGCTTCATTCGCCTACCAAAACTCGGCTACATTAGTGATGTCGAACTCGAACTTAGGTGTTGCCATTTGCCATGGTGATTGCGCGTTTTAGCGTCCAACGCAAAAGAACTGGAATAAACTCGACGCCTTGTTCTTCACAGTAAGACACGATAGCCAATGCCAAATCAGGCTTAGCGTGCTTTTTGAGAACTTTCGCAACCACCTTCTTCGCTGGAATAGGATGGTCATACGGTATTTTTACCATATCTCTAAAAAATCGTTCGAATCCATGGGCATAAAGGTAATGCTCTATATCTCGATCGGGAAGCTCAGTGAGCCTGTGTCTTTCTTGGTCACCGCCTAGCTGGCCTCTAACCGACGCTGAGTATTTCTTCCCTGCGGCATCCCCGTCTGTGACCACATGCCAATCAATGCCAAATGCCTTTGCGACTTTGATGAGGGACTTTAACCCTGATTGCGCAAACTCAATAATCTGAACACCCTCTGCCGCTAGGTTATAACCGCATTGGTTGGCGAGTTCATTGAATAGCCATACTTCCGTTTCCCCCTCGACCAACAGCCAACATCGGGCAAACAGAGCATTTGAACGATGAAAGCGAATATGGAATCCGATGCGGCGCAATTCATCGTTGTTAAAACCTTTATTAGGAAGCGATGTCGCAATGGTCTTATCTGACTGTCTTACGAGCCTTCGAATGGTGTACAACGGTACTTGTGACAGTAATTCACCGCTGTTCGTCGTTAATATTTTTTGCATCGGTAAGAGTTGGAGCAAACTCCAGGCTCTTGCAAGATGGGTTGGGTGAAGTCGCCCTTCTGGGTCTTCCAATATAAGTAAGGGTCTGGCACATCGCCTTAGGTCATTTGGCCCTTTTGCTTGCAGATAAGCGTTCAGCAACCCCATCATCAGTAGGCGGGTTTGTCTGCTTTTCGACTCCTCAACGACTTGAGACACGCTCTTCTCACTTTGGTTTCGTGTGAAAAATAGACCGTCTCTCTGTTTTCTCGGACTGTGTCTTGAATTGCTCTTAAAAGAGAAATAATGCTCAACCAAAATGTTCATGGAATTGAGGCTACTGCGCATTTCACCTTTATTCACATGCCCTGGCGTTGCCATCAGACGGCGACATGTGTTGTTGATTCTCTTTTCCACACGCCCATTGGTATTGTTGCTGTCATCAAAAGGCCGCTCAAACCGTCGAGAATCCTTGAGCCGAATTACCGGGTGCAGAGACATGAGTTCTTGAGCAAGCTTTTCTGAATGGTGGAGGGGAAGCGTGGTTCCATTCGTATCAAGAAAAGCGAAGTGTGTGGTGACAGTGTACTGATCTAAAGTGGCGCTGACACGATAGTAAATATAAGGATTGCTGTCTTCGTCATACACCCAGATGGGCTTAATTTTACGATAACGCCCAGAGCGAATTTCTTGTTTGTCAGTGGATTTTAGAGCAAGAACAATTTGTAGGTGCTGAGTTTGTGGATGAGCGATAGAGTAGTCGACATGAAAGTCTTGCATCTCAAATTCATAAGGCTTGCCATCGGCAGGGAGCGCGACTGAAAGCGCGTCCAGCAATGATGATTTTCCCCAAGTATTTTCTCCAATAAGAGTCGTCAATTCTCCTAAAGGTAGTGAGAGTCTCTTTATCCCTCTAAACCCTGAAATTTCGACTCGCTCGATTTGCATAGGCTTACTCCATTCAAGAGGTAATACAGCATGTCGTCGGATCTGTCGCAAGTAGTGACTGTGAACTCCTTAAGCATAATAGAAAAAGGCTTAAAGAGCAGGCTGTTAGCTCACAATATTTATCAACTTAGCGAGAGTGCAATGAATGTAACTGTCTTGATAATATGACCTGAGCACACTTAGATAACTTTCTTTTTCATAGTCGTTTCATAAAAGTCACGATTCTGTCATGATTTGTAGGCTAGGATGAAATGGAATAGAAGAGAAAAGAAAAGATGAAGAAAACGATGATAAAAAATAGACCAGCAAAATTCATTCTGGCTCATATAAACGACACCCATTCCTACTTTGAACCTACATCCTTACAACTTAGTATCAATGTCAGTGGTCAGCCTTTGACACCATTTGTGAGCGCTGGTGGATTTGCCCGTATAGCAACACGGGCAAAACAGTTGAAGCAACAAGCCGAATCAGATAATACGCCTTTCATGTTCTTGCATGCGGGTGATTGCTTTCAAGGCACACTGTATTTCTCCCTGTTTAAAGGGAAAGCGAATGCTGATCTACTCAATGCACTCGACATTGATGCCATGGTACTGGGCAATCACGAACTGGATATGGGCAATGAACCCGTCGCTCAATTTGTGAAACGCATTAATTTTCCAATGCTATGTGGCAACTGGGACTTATCTCAGGAAAGGACAGATAAACAGTACAGGGTCTCTGACGCGACCAATGTGTTGAGTTACGAGCCGCAAGAAAAAGTTGCGCCTTGGCTAACGAAAAGTGTTCATGGAGAACGCGTAGCCATATTTGGATTGTCTCTAGATAAGATGGCGGATATTGCGAACCCTGATCCTGATACGCCTTTTGTCAACGCCACAGAAACCGCCAGAAATACCATTGAAGCCATACATAAGTCAGGCATCAATA
The DNA here is from genome assembly GCF_002877365.1 of Vibrio sp. 10N.261.55.A7. GTDB lineage: Bacteria > Pseudomonadota > Gammaproteobacteria > Enterobacterales > Vibrionaceae > Vibrio. The sequence continues at coordinate 16,419 of NZ_MCWZ01000179.1, read as the reverse complement.
AAGTGATCTTGTTAAGCCACCTCGGTTACGAGGCCGATTTAGAGTTGGCGGAAAAAGTGGATGGAATTGGTGTCATAGTGGGTGGGCATAGCCATAGATTACAAGGTGACTTTAGTTCACTAGGGCTAGAAAAAGACGATGATTATGGGGTGAAGGTCAACAAGACATTCATACTGCAAGCCGGTTTTCACGCTTTGAGTATGGGGCATTGTGAGATTCAGTTTAATGCTTGTGGTGAAGTTGAATCATTGTCTGGAAAGAATGAACTTCTGTTAGGTAGAAGACTCTTTCTGGATGCCAATATGGCTGAAACAGGCCAAGATGATGCGCATTTGCAAGCCAGTGAATACCTTCATAGCCACCCTAATGTCATCGTTTGTAAGAAAGACATTGCGACACAAGATATCTTGCTGAAGAAGTACATACCTCGAGTCCGAGCGCTTCAAAAGCAGATCATTGCGAATGCTCCTCGAAAACTGAGACATATCCGAATTCCGGATGCTCAGGGCGGAAGTGAATTGGCACCCATGGTCGCTGAGTCTTTTGTGTATGCGATGAATCAGCGAGGCCATCAAGTCGAGTTTGCGATACATAATGCAGGAGGGGTGAGAAACTCACTCAACCCGGGCGACGTTTCCGTTGCCGACATTGCCGGAAAACTTCTTCCTTTTGCCGTTCCCATTGGTGTTTACCACATCAAAGGGAAATATATTGCCCAAACTCTTGAGGGGGCAATCAACAACGCAATCAATAATGGCGTGGAAGGAACGGGGTCAGGCTCCTATCCATACACTCACAACTTATCGTTTCATTATGATGCAGAGAAACCTAAAGGAACACGTATTCGAGAGTTGAAAATCTATCGAAGCGATAACGGCTGGGAGCCTGTGATGCTTGATGAAACGTATGTTGGCTCTTCTTCCGCCTATACCATGAAAGGCAAAGAAGGCTATGACGCTATCCTCAACATGATTGGGGAAGGTGTCGTCACTTGTGTCTCGATGGCGGATAGTTTTACAGAATTATTGAGTAATACACCGTCAACGTTAGATAACCAAAGCAGGGTAAAATCGGCGACACAACGATAACGAATAGTGGCTCATAGTTTGCATACCTTAAGTTAGTCTAAAAGCATCTTCACTGTGAGAGGGTGCAAAGATGCTAAGGAGGTAGGAAATGTGGAGTCGCGATTGGTCTGACATTTTTGTCATCATGGCGTGGATTCTTATTTGGTCGGCGTTGGTGTATTTTGCTCCATTTGTCGGGATTTGAACTTCATTCCCGAACATCGGTTAATTGAAACAATACAGCCACTTAATCGTGGCTGTTAAACTCTCTAATCGAGAATAAACAGTCCTGTTCATCGTGTTTTCTTGCTAACATTGCGGGAATTATAGAAATGATGATTACAGGCTATTATGAAGTTTCTACATACCTCTGATTGGCACCTTGGCCGCCAGTTTCACAATGTCTCTCTTCTTGATGATCAAAAAGCCGTCATTGAACAGCTTATTCAAACCATTAGACATACCCCAGTAGACGCGGTCATCGTTGCTGGAGATATTTACGATCGTTCAGTTCCACCCACGGCCGCAATAGAGCTTCTAAATCACACTGTAGACGTAATCTGTGGTGAGCTTGAGACACCTATGATCATCATTCCTGGAAACCATGATGGCGCCAAAAGGCTTGGTTTCGGCGCGACGCAAATGAAACAGTCAGGGCTTCACATCATCAGCTCTTTTGATGAAATGTTGTCACCTGTGATCCTAGAATCTAAAACCGCAGGTCGTGTGGCGTTTCACGGTATGCCTTATAGCGACCCAGAAATAGTCAGGCATCATTTTTCAGAAGCGGTGTCGAACCATGATGAAGCTCATGAATACTTGGCTAATATCTTAATTGAGCGTTTTGATGCCAAGCATAAGAATGTTCTCATTAGCCATTGTTATATTGATGGGGCCGTTGAGTCTGAGTCCGAAAGACCGCTCTCAATAGGTGGTTCTGACAGAGTAAGCTTCGAGCATTTCACTGCATTTGACTATGTCGCTCTGGGTCATTTGCATCAACCTCAAAAAAAGGGCAAAGATTACATTCGATATTCTGGCTCTCTGATGAAATACAGTTTTTCTGAACAACATCAGAAGAAAGGCGTGACACTGGTCGAATTCGATGAGAACGGCTTCAAGTCAACGGAACATATCGATTTAACGGCTCCACATCAGATGCGAATATTAGAAGGTGAATTGGACGAGTTGTTGTCGCAAGGTCATCAAGATTCTAATTCCCATGATTACCTGTTGGTTCGACTCACTGATACCCACGCTATTCTCGACCCAATGGAGAAGCTTCGAAAAGTCTATCCCAATGTTTTGCATATCGAGAAGCCTGGTATGTTAATAGGAGAGGAGCAACAACTTGGTAAAGCTCGGCTCGCTCGAGGAGAGATAGACATGTTTCAAGATTTCTTTTTGGAAGCGCAAAAAACCTCGTTAACGGATGAACAAAATGCGACGGTTCTCGACATAATCTCAGCATTACATAAAGAGAAGAAGGACTAGCATGCAGCCACTTAAACTCACTCTTCAAGCATTTGGCCCTTTTGCTGACCGACAGAGTATCGACTTTACCACTATGGGCAACGCACCCCTTTTTCTTATTAATGGGCCTACTGGTTCGGGTAAAAGCTCAATATTGGATGCTATCTGCTATGCGCTTTATGGTGAAACGACAGGGAGCGAAAGAACGGGCGATCAGATGCGTTGCGATTATGCCGATGCAGCACTGCTGACAGAGGTAAGTTTCGAGTTTCGGCTATTTGAACGATGTTATAGAGTTGAGCGGGCTCCCGAACAGGAAGTACCGAAGAAACGAGGAGAAGGGACGACAAAGCGCGCTCACACTGCCACGATTTACCAGATAGACAGTGAGGCAGAATCACTACTCGCGAATAAACCTGCGCCCGTTCTAAAGGAAGTAAAAGACCTTATCGGGTTGGATGTGAAACAATTTCGTCAAGTGATGGTGTTGCCCCAAGGAAAGTTTAGAGAACTCCTTACGGCTACCTCAAAAGAGCGCGAACAAATCTTCGGACAGCTGTTTCAAACTCATATCTATTCTGCCATTGAACGATCTTTGTTCGAGAAAGCGTCAGGAATACGTAAAGCGAAAGAGGATTTTGATAATCAAATCAAAGGCGTTCTGGATGTCGCGAATGTTGAGGACGAATCTCAGCTAAAAGCCGAGTTAGTGGATAATACTGAGTCACTTCGTATCGCATCAGATCAACTTTCACTATTGACTAAAACGCTAGAAGAGGCGCAACTTAACGAGAAATCAGCGCAAGAATTGGCAGACCGATTTAGGCAATTGGAGTTGAAGAAAGGGCAGCTTACACATCACAACGAATCAAAAGACAACATTGACGCACTGCATCTTCAACGTGAAAACGCCATACAGGCTCAAGCACTAGACGTTTTACATTCGGATTTTCAGTCATCAACAAAAGAACGCAACGATAAGTCTGAGGCTGCGCAAAAAGCCAAAGTATCTTTAGACCAAGCTCAAACAGCGCTTCTTGCCTCTAATGAGCAGTTAGAACTGGCGATGAAGGCTTCTGCCCAAATACCGGATCATCAGAACCGATTATTCTTCTTAGAATCAGTAAAAGTAAAATTTCAAGAACGAGCCAGTTTTATAGAAAGACTAGAGCAAGAGAAGAAGGTGGGCGAACGTGCGTTGGCACAACAAGAGATTCTGCATAGTTCTACACTTAGACTAGAAAAAGAAATCAATGAGCATCGCAGCCAATTGGACAGTGCAAAGTACCATTATCAGCAATTGCCACTGGTACATCAGCAACAGACCCAACTGACTGAACAATTAGCCTTAGAGCAGAAAAAGCAATCTCTACAGAAAACGATAGCGATTCAATCCGAATATAGAGACAAAGTAGAGAACAAGCTGCGCATCGCCAAAGACCGGACGAATGTCGCCATCGATTACGCTGACAACTTGGAATATCAATGGCATACAAGCCAGGCGGCTCAACTGGCAAAGCAGTTAAAACTGGACGAACCTTGTCCAGTATGTGGCAGTTGCGAGCATCCGGAACCTGCTCAGTTTACCATTGATGAAGTGACGAAACAGGACGTCGATGTAGCAAGGTTACATCAACAAGAGGTTAGTAACATAGAGAAGCAAGCGGCAGAGGTATTAAACCAAGCCAATACTGAACTGGCGTTGACTCAACAAGCGATAGTGAGTGTTGAAGAACAACTCGAAGTAAGAGACGTTCTTTCTATTGAGGCGATCTATTCTGAGCTGGAAGTATTGAAGAAAAGGATTATTGAGCTTGAGAATGCTAATCCGGCCAAGATTGAACTTGCTCTTTCTCAGCTAGAACAGAAGCTATCAGAGACCAAGCTTCAGTTACAGAGCCAACTGGATGTTGTCAGTGAATCGAAAGTTAAGATAGGACGACTGCAAACAGAGGTAGATTCACGAACGAGTGATATTCCTAAAGATCTAGACGGCCTATCTCTTATTGACACTCAGCTAAGTCATTTGCGTGAACAGTTAGATCAGATAACAAAAAATGAGCAGAAAGTGCGGATTCAATATGAACATGCTCAGCAATTTCTGGCTTCTGAGAAAGCTCGAATGACTGAATTAACGACTCAAATGAAAAACGCCGAGCATTCTGCCAGTGAAGCGAGCAATCATTGGAATCAGGAGCTTGAGATTAGTCCTTTTGCTGATGAGAAGGCGTATCTTAATTGTCGAAAAACAAAGATAGAACTTGAAGAATTGAACAGTGCGATTAACAAGTTTGAGCAGCTTAAAACAACGCTTGAAGCAGAAGTTAATACACTAGAGAAAGGCCTGCTCGGAAAAACAAATCCAGATTGTGCAAAATTGACCGAACAACGACTCACTGCAGAGCAGGATCATTCAACAAGCTTAAAGCATTTTACACAACTTCAATCCATCCAAGATCGTTACAATGAAGTGCAGCGTAAACTCAATGTACTGAGTAAACAAAACGAAACGCTATCTGAGCAGTATAAAATAGTGGGTACGCTAAGTGATGTCGCCAATGGCAAAACCGGATCTAAGATAAGTCTGCATCGATTCGTACTTGGTGTGTTACTTGATGACGTTCTTATTCAAGCATCAATCCGCTTGCGCAAGATGAGTAAAGGTCGCTATGAGCTAAAAAGAAAGGAAAACCGAGCCAAAGGCAACGTTGGCTCAGGATTAGATCTCATGGTAGAAGATGGTTACACCAGTAAACTCAGAGATGTCGCGACACTTTCTGGAGGAGAATCGTTTATGGCGGCTCTTTCTTTAGCGCTCGGTTTGTCTGACGTGGTTCAGTCGTACAGTGGGGGTATTCGCTTAGACACATTGTTTATTGATGAAGGTTTTGGAAGTTTAGACCCTGAATCTCTCGATCTTGCAATTGAAACGCTTGTTGATCTTCAGCTCGGTGGGAGAACGATCGGTATTATTTCTCATGTTACAGAGTTAAAAGAACAAATGTCTTTGCGAGTAGAAATTGAACCGAGCCGAAAAGGCAGTGAAGTTTCGGTCATTCATTAGCGCGTTTATTGCTATCGAGTTGTTCTAAGTCAATACGATGGGTAAATAGAAAACTATTCTTGCCAAACGGATTGGCCAACATCCGTTGGCCAGATACACTGCGTTATCTTTCTACAATTTAGAGCAAAGATGGATTAAGAGTTAAGGCTTTAATAAGTGGTTAATGAGTATCAGTCGAAATCAGGCCAAAATATCAACTCTGTCTCGCTAATAGTAGAAAAAAATAAGATATTTAACAGTGCGTCAGGCGGTTATCAGCTAACTTAAAAGGTAGGAGGTTGTGCATAAGCGCACCACTGCATAGTTTATAGCCGTCGTAATAGGTGATAAGGGAATGCAAGTGTACCTAGGCTTAGCCGCAAACGTTTAATAAGCAGGAAAGGGAAGTGACTGCAGTAAACAAGATTTATAAATACGCTGAACCAAACTTAAATATCTTAGGGTGGGTAGGTTTTTTAGGATTCCCTAGTTATTACTATATTTGGGCGTACCTTTTTCCTCAACCTTACGAGAATCTTTGGTTTCGTTTAATTTGTGCATTAACCCTGTTGGTTTTAGCGCTTCGACGTTATGTTCCACACTATTTAAAGAAATTCCTACCGCATTATTATTTGGGATGTATTGCCTTTTGCCTTCCTTTCTTCTTCTCATTCATGCTTTTCATGAACGATTGGTCGAGTGTGTGGGTCATGTCATTTATGGCCTCTATTTTTCTTCACGTATTGCTCGTCCATGATCCTAAAACGCTGATTTTTCAATGTATTATTTCGATATGTGCTGGCTTTGCTCTTAGCTACCTAGCGTGTGGAGAATTAAGGATCGATCAAATCAATTGGTCCTATGTCCCTGTGTTTATATTTACTTATACATTTGGCAACCTCTTTTATTTTAGAAACCAGATGGAACACGAAGCGCGAATCTCGCTTGCTAAATCTTTTGGTGCCAGTATTGCTCATGAAATGAGAAACCCTCTCAGTGCATTAAAAACGACGGTAGACCTATTAAAAGGAACATTATCTCGAAGCATGCAGACCGACGGGACAGTGGATAAGAATGATCGCGCATTAATGAACGAAATGCTCAATGAGGCAGATAACATCATTAAGAATGGCAATGAAGCGATTGATTTGCTGCTCACGTCCATTGATCAAAGTCGTGTCTCTCGTTCTACGTTTGTTAAACACTCTTTGGCTGATGTTGTGGCAGAGGCGGTTGAGAGTTACCCCTATAAATCCATTAATGCGAAAAACGCGGTAAAGGCGAGCGAGTTGGAGGATTTTAGCTATTTTGGTAGTGATATATTGCTTAAATATGTGGTGTATAACCTCTTTAAAAATGCCTTTCATTACCAAGCAGAAGAAGTATTCACCATTTCTGTAGGCGTGACTAAAGATGATCAGTTTAATTATTTGCGCATCAGGGACACGGGGGCAGGCATTGAAGATGAGAAGATTGATTCCATTTTCAATGACTTCTACACATTCGGAAAGAACGGTAGCTTTGGGTTAGGTCTGCCATTCTGTCGTCGTGTTATGCACTCGTTTGGTGGTGAAATTGAGTGCATATCTCAAGCGGGGGAATGGACAGAGTTTATCCTTAGTTTTCCAAAGTATGAATCAAACAGTGTTAATAACATTAAGTATGAGTTGATGAGAAATAAGTCAATTCTCTTAATTAATACAGAATTCAACATAACGAAGAACCTCAACGAGAACGCTTTTTACATCGGATATCGTCTTGTCTCAATAAAAGTCGAAGAAGCACTGAAACTTGAAGAGTATCAATTTGAGTACGACCTTATTTTCTTAGACCTCGATACAATTGATGAATTGAGCCTGCATAAGCTTGAATCTAGCCTGTGCTTTACCGAAGCAAGAATTGTTTATCTTTACGGGGCCGATAATGAGTACTACACAAACTTCAATCGCTACCTAGACAGTTGTGCGATCAGCAAATGCAGAATCACCGAATCGTGCACGGACACCATCGATAAACTCATGTTTTCCGACAGCTATAGTGGTAAAAGTGATATCCCTAAGAAGAGCCATGACCACAATAGGACGATTTTGTTGGTTGATGACAATCAGTCGGTAAGGTCGCTAACATCCATTTTGCTAACTCAACAAGGGTTTAATGTCATCGAAGCAAAAGATGGCATTGAGGTACTTGCGCTTGTCGAATCCGAACCCATTGATGTCATTATCATGGATATTGACATGCCAATGATGGGAGGGAGTGAAGCTACTCAACTTATTAGAGGTTTAATGGGTGAACGCTCAATGATCCCAATCATCGGTCATACTGGAGATAATAGTAAAGCGTCGATTGAGAATATGAAGGCCGTTGGAATGAATGACTACATAATAAAACCCTCGACGTCAGAAGGGTTAATTGAAAAGCTAGAGCAATATATATAAAAAGGCGCTTTAAAGTGTTAGCGCCTTTATATTAAAAACAATTCTATCAATTGGTGTTTTATTAATAGAAATTCAGTTCAGGGTGTCGGAAAGCTTTTTCGCACACTTGTACTACGTGTAATACTTCGTGTTCTTTCATGTCACTATGTACAGAAAAACGTATAAGGTTCTTGTTATTCGGCGTCGCTGGAGTACAAAAAACAGATCCTAAAACGCCATGTTGCTCAAGAAAATTACGAACATTGATCGTATTATTTGAATCACCGGTTTCCAAAGATATAATTTGAGACTCACTCCTGATGTTGAATCCTATCTCTCTAAGCGATGACGCCAAATGTTGCGAATGAGAGAACAAACGAGTCCTTTTCATATTGCTCTCTTTTACGACTTTCAATGTGGCTCTAATACGTTCAAGCTCGTTGACCATCATCGCTGAGCTAAAGATCGAAGAATAAGCCTCATAAGGCAAAGTCTCTCCAAACTGGTTGTTACACCATATTGCTCCGGCTCGATAAGCAAATGTTTTTGCCAAGCTAGCCGTCATAAAGTCAACATCGTTAGACAGCTCAAATTCCTGTAACAGTCCCGCGCCCTTTGGCCCATGCGTTCCCAATGAGTGTGATTCATCGATGACAGAAGCGCAATCGAACTGCTTTGATAATTGTACGATGTCTACCAGTGGAGCAATGGTACCAAGTGTACTGTAAACCGAATCGACAACAATAACGCCAGGGCCGTGCTTTTGGATCAAGCGCTTCAAATGTCGAGGGTTATTGTGCATGAAGGGGTGTATATTCGCACCAGCGTATCGTGCGCCTTCCCAAAGTGACATATGAGTAAAAAAGTCGATATATACTTGGGTTGTTGAATTGCAGATTGTTTGCATTAACGCTGTGTTGGCTATCCAGCCTGAAGGTGCAATTGTGCAATACTCGAAGCCGGCAAAGGTCGCGAGTTCTTGTTCAACGGATTGATTTGTTCCATCACCATGCAGGAATACATTTGACATAAAAGAGTCGCTTGTTTGAGCTTTAAGAGCATCAATTTGACTGTCAATGATGTGGTGGTGTCGGCCAATTGCAAGATAGTCGTTACTTTGTAGAACAATATCTCCGCTCTTGGGTTTTCTCCCCAATACTAAGTTTCGTCCTTTATTCTTAGGCAATATAAGCTCTTCGATGCCATGTTTTAATTGTGGTGCTAACACATTGGCTATCGATTTTTTATTTCGATATTTCATAGTGATACCTATTCTATATTTTCGGTCAAGTGTCAGCTGACTGATTATCTATGACAGCAAAATAAGAATAGGTCGACTACGAAAAGTGATTTTTTGGCTAAGGTTTCAAATAAAACAGTTGTATAAACATATTTTGTATTTAATTAGGATCATGAGTGGATCTGAATAATATAGCGAATGTGGATTTTACAAAGTGACAAGTGAGCAAGCGTCGAGCGCGATAGCTTATTCTATGCAATCTCCTCGAAGAGATTGTTCAAAATACAGATCATACTTTCCACTCTCTTTTAATTTACGTAATCCACGCTTGGAGACTTCGATAAGCTCTTTGTTCATTTCTACTTTTTTAGAAAGTATGAGGTGCATGCTAGCAGATAGCAAAAGAGTGGGGTGATAGGTGACTAATTTGACATCTTCTGGATGACTTGTTTGCAGTGCATACTAGCCTTGAGCAATTGGTGAAAGAGCGAGGTCGATTCTATTACCACGACGACTCCACCAGCCATCAAAAATATGAGTACTGTTGAGTCTAGGCCAGTCCCAAATTAATATTAGAATTATCAATAATTAACTCAATTATGAGACGTAATTTACTGGATGTGCAGAGCTTAGTGGTTTGAACCAAGCTGAGGCCAATACATTCTAACGTACCGTATTGATACCCAGATAACGAGCGCAGTAGATATAGTCAGCTCCAAAAACCCAAATTTGTGCAACCAATGCCAGTGAGGGTGATACTCCTCAAAGAAATCGGTGAGTCGGTACATCGCGACGGAGCTTATAACGGAAGGAAATGTAATAGCAGCGATAGATGGTCGAAACTGCAACCTCATCAGCCTGAAGTAGCACAAATAGATAAATAGCGTCATTGTTACTGCTATTCCTGCTAGGGCGCCCGTCATTATTGGATCTGGGTCTGTAAAGTTAACCAGATAACTGGCGAGTGTTAAATTGATTGGTGCGGCCATAATTGCCAACGTTGGTTTCGCTCTTACCGATAAAGCTCCCTCAAAGACAAGGCGATATAAAACGAGAGGCAACATGAAAAAGTAAATACCTATGCAGGTATTAACGAGCGTAGCAGAGAAAACATTGTAGCCAAACTGAGTGCCGGCAAGAGAGCTACTGATAAGCCCTACGGGGTAAAGAAACCAACTAGGTAAGACATGCGACATTTTAAAGTTGGTTAATTGGAATGTGAAAAAGAGTGACATCATAGTCACGTGTAGCATCAGTGCTGCGAACCAAATTGGATAGGCAATAATTGGCGATATTGCTGCCAGATAGTCACACAGTATTAGGAGCGACATACTGATCGGTGCCATTAAGCTACCGCTCAATGGATGCCTGAGATCATTGATAAATGTTCTCGTGTTGAAGAGGTACTTAAGCAGTACCGGAAGTAAGAGCAAGGCCCCCAAACTGGCCAGGTAAGGTCTGATAATTTCGCCGAAAACTGGAATATATAGGTCCCATGCTTGTCCTAAACCTATGATGCCAAGTGCCAATGAGGCCTGTGATGGTGGAACGCTGCCAAATTGAACGAATCTTCTCCAGTTCAACGTATTACTCCGTTTGGGTATTTACTAACAAGACCTAAGTGCAGGGTGTTTTTCGGAGCGAATGATATCAACCTAATACATTGATTTGCAAACTATAGGTTCTTTATTTTGTGGAATCTAAAAAACCTAGCTAGATATGCGTCGCAATTGGAATATTAAAGTTCGTGTTTTCAATTATTAACAAAATACGAGAAGAAATATTGGAAAGTAAGTTCCCATAATTTATATGGATGCTCATCGGCTACATTGTTGTATAGAGTTCAATATTGGGAGGAAGGTCACGCCAGAAGCTTGTATAAATGAGAAATTGAACCATAGTTAATGTGTAAGGCAATCTGAACCACCGACTCGCAGGGAGGAACACTTAGGGCCTTACATACAATTTGGATGGATTCAAAGTTACAAATTTATAGATCCTCGTAAATTATCATTCCGCAACATAAGACGGTTTGGTTCGCGAACTCACGATTGAGTAACGAGGGATAGGGCGCGCTCACTGTAGTGCGCCTTTCGTCATTTTGGGATTCAAAACTTAGGAAATGTCGATATACTCAAGCCTATCTCCATCATTGATTAGGCTCTCCAATGGAAAAACGAATCCCAACCAATATCATCACTGGCTTTCTTGGTGTCGGTAAAACCACCACGATTTTGCAATTACTCAAAGACAAACCAAAAGACGAGAAATGGGCAGTTTTGGTTAACGAGTTCGGTGAAATCGGTATTGATGGTGCAATTTTAAGTGATCGTGGCGCCCTAATTAAGGAAGTCCCCGGTGGGTGCATGTGCTGTACGGCCGGTGTACCAATGTCTGTTGGAATTAACGCACTATTACGCACAAATCCCGACCGTCTTCTTATTGAGCCGACGGGTCTAGGGCATCCTAAACAAGTTGTTGCGACATTGCTGTCTGACCAATACCTGCGTTATGTCGATCTAAAAGCAACCATCGCACTCGTTGACCCTCGAAATTTATCTGATAAGCGACATTTATCGAATCAGAACTTTAATGATCAGCTTGATAGTGCGGATGTTGTTATTGGAAACAAGGTCGATCAATGTCATTCAACTGACATTGATGCCTTCAATGACTGGGTGACGAACCAAGTACCAGCCAAAGTTTTCCATCAGTTAGTAAGCAACGGGAAAATGCCTGTTGAGGTACTGGATACGCCAAGAACACACGGTACAGCGTCATCAAATATTGCTTCCCACCACCATGAACACGCTGCAATGGAACCTCAATTTCAGATTCCACCAAACCAGCCTTTCGTCAGAAAAGAGAATAAAGGGCAGGGCTACTACAGTTGTGGTTGGCTATTTGGTGCGGAGTATACGTTTGATTTCGATGAGTTGTTTTCGATGCTAAGTGCATTAACGGCTGAACGGGTTAAAGCGGTGATTAATACGAACAAAGGTTGTTACACGTTTAACGTAGCGAATCAAACGGTGTCGGTTAATGAGGTGTCGTTGGAAGGGTTTGAATCTCGAATTGAAGTGATTGATTCTCAGTTAATGCCTTGGGATCAGCTTGAAGAAGTTCTACTAGGGCTTGCTGGTTAGTTACGCTGTCACTCCTTGGGGGTATTAAATGTAGATCTGGAGTTTGTTGATGGATTTCCGATATAACAACTCAGATAGCGAAGGTAGCGTAAAGAGCAGAATAGTGCTGCTGAATAAATTAATCGAAATACTCTAGAGATGAGCTTGGTGCTATTGAAACTGAGCCTTCGTACATCAAATATCGCATTCGAGTGGTCACTTAGAAAACCTTTAAACTCTTTGGAAGAGGTGGTCGAAGAGCTTAGGTGGTACCTAATTAAAACAGTGAACAAAAAAAGTGCTCCTTATGTAAGGAGCACTTTTTACGAGCGACTTTTAGAGCGTATTACCTAGCGTTTATTTCGTAAGTAACGTTTACGACGTTCTTCTTTCTTTTTGATCTTCTGCTCTTCTTTTTTTGCGGTTTCTATTTCAACTTCGACGAGCTCTTTCGTGATCATTTCAGGCAGTTCTAGAGTAATTTGACCGAGTGTGCCATTGCGAAGTTCGTGAAGAAGGATCTCTGATGATTTATGTAAATCGACACGTCCGCCTGAGCGCAGTGCCCCACGCTTACGGCCAATTTCTTCCATCAATTCAACATCTGATTCAGGCAGTTCGTCAATCATGTAGCGTTGTTTCAGCTTTTCTGGGTACTGCTTGGCAAGATACTCGACGGTGTAAAAGGCAACTTCATCGTATTCCATCGCCGTGTCTTTAACGGCGCCTGTCGCGGCGAGACGAAATCCACTGTGAGGGTTCTCTACCTTAGGCCATAACACGCCCGGAGTGTCAGAGAGAACCACACCGTTTTGCAAGTTAATGCGTTGTTGTCTGCGTGTTACTGCGGGCTGATTACCTGTCACTGCAATTGTTCGACCCGCGAGTGAATTAATGATCGTTGATTTACCCACATTTGGAATGCCCATGATCATGGTACGAATGTTTTTGCCAATTTCTTCACGATGAGGGGCTAGCTTTCGACAAAGATCCATCACTTTTTGCACTTCATGATTTTGGCTGGTGGTAATCGCGATGGCTTTTACGCCCTGTTCTTTCTCTAAATGTTCAATCCAACGCTCGGTGAGTTCAGGATCGGCTAAATCTCTCTTATTGAGCACTTTTACAACCGGTGTTTCACCGCGAAGTTTAGAAATGACTGGGTTCTCACTACTAAATGGTATGCGAGCATCAAGGACTTCGATTATGACATCAACTTGAGGGATCGCTTCTTCAATCTCTTTAAGGGCTTTGTGCATATGCCCTGGGAACCATTGGATTGCGTTATTAACCATTTGAATGTATTACCTTTAATTAATCTAATTGAGCCTAGTCGTCATAATCTGTTGCAGTAGAAACATCGCAGATGAAATGAGGCCATGTTGAGAATTGCGTGCTACTTGATGGCCTGTAGGCTTGTTGTGTTGGGATCTTATCATCTTATTATTGTAAACGGGAACAAACACGATGAATTAGCAGTGGATAGGCCAATTATGTTCATGGCGATGTTTGATTGGTTTGATTGATTGGCTCAATGCATGACTAGACAATATGGTGTTGATTTGTTGTTATCTAATTTCCGCTATCCAAAGGTAATCACAGAAGGAGCTGAACTTAAGATGGAACAAACATTGGACATTTTTGTTGTCGACGCATTTACGAAAGAGAAGTTTAAGGGCAATTCAGCCGCGGTCGTGCCTGTTTCCGATTGGGTTGAAGATAAAGTTATGCAAGATATTGCGACTGAAAACAATTTGTCAGAAACCGCTTTTATTAAACACACTTCAAACAACACCTATCAAATCCGTTGGTTCTCACCACTGACTGAAATTGATTTCTGTGGTCACGCGACGCTCGCGGCTTCTTTTGTTTTGTTTAACCATTTTGACGTGAGAGGCTCGATAATATTCGACACATTAGAAGTGGGGCAGCTCACGGTCATTAAGAATGAACTTGGCAGAATTGAAATGAGCTTTCCAAACCAAAAGCCAATTGAGTTGACTCAATACCCTACTGAGCTGATGGAAGGTTTATCAATAGCCCCGGTTAAGGTGCTGAAGAACAGGCAAGCGTACATCGCGGTAATGGAGTCTGAAAGTGACGTCATAGATGTCTGTTATGAGAGCGACTGTCTGAAAAAGCTCGCTCCGTATGATGTGGCAGTGACGGCCAAATCAAGTGCCTATGACTATGACTTTGTCTCTCGCTATTTTTGGCCAGCAAATGGAGGAGATGAAGACCCAGTCACCGGTTCTATACATTCCGCTTTGGCGCCTTTGTGGTCAGAGTTACTGGGTAAAAGAACGCTGGTGGCTTATCAAGCTTCTAAACGTGGTGGGGTATTGTATTGTGACGTTGAAGGTGAGCGTGTATCAATTTCTGGATACGGCGTATTGTACTTGCAAGGAACGATTGTTGTTTGAAGATAAACAATGCCTAGGGCTTTGAATAATTGTCTATTTTTTTCCTATTTTTGATTTCGTTCTATACTCAAATGAAAGCTAAGTCAGAGATAACCGCCAAGATGGAAAAGCAGCCTCTTATTATTTTTGTTGGACTTATATTGCTAATACTGTTGCCGACTCCACTCTACGCTCAGTATAAGCTCCATTTTTTTGTTCCAGACTTCCCTCCATATACGATGGTTGACGGTGTAGGTGTTCCCGTGGGTATCGGTATCGATAAAATGGAATTGGTACTGTCAAAAATGGATGTGGAGTACAGCATAGAAGTCGGTTCAAATCACGGCCGAGCATTAAAAGAGCTTCGAAAAGGTCGATCTGACGGCTTCTTTATGGCATCTCGTAATGAAGAAAGGGATGAGTTTGCACTGTTTTCTGAGCCTGTTATGGTGAACAGATGGGTTTGGGTTTTTAGGAATGAAAATAGCAACGCAACCCTTCCTATTGGCCCTGACTTTAAAGATAGTGCTAAGGTGAAGAGCTTGCTCAACACGAATACTCAGTATTGGCTTGTCCAGAATGAATATAATGTTCAATCACCAGCGTCAAACATTCAAGCATTGGTCTCTTCACTGGATAACAAGGAGGTTGATGCCATTTTTGTAGCAGAGGTCGTTTTCAAGCACTACATAAAAAATGCTGAAAATTACACGGTTATGCTAGGAAAAGAGAAAGACTTTGGCGTTTATATTTCTAGAGATTTTGTACAAGAGAACCCATTGTTTATGTTTGAGTTGAATGCCGCAATTCGTGAAACGTCTGAGCAATAGACTTGTTCAATACTAGGCGATAGGTTGAGGTGGTGGGGTGAGGTGACGGGTCAAGGTTTACTCATGTACAAATCAATTACCGAATGACAACCAAAATTCGTACGAATGATTCAAGATTACGGGTATAATCTCGCTGCACACATTACCTCATCAATAGGAATCTCATGCTAGAAGAGCAACAAAACAATCCGCTACATGGTCTGAAACTCGAACAACTTTTAACTGAGCTTGTCGATCATTATGGATGGGACATTCTAGATGCTGCGATGCGTTTCAATTGTTTCCACACGAACCCTTCTATTGCGAGTAGCTTGAAATATCTTCGTAAAACAGAATGGGCACGTGAAAAGCTAGAGAACTTTTATCTCTCTCGTTTTAAGAGAATGCCTAAAGCAAGCGAAGAACAGTTTGCTTTACCCCCTCGTCAAAGAACGTACCCAAATGGCATTGAGCCTCGCGATCCTATGCCTCTCACTGTCGACTCAATTTTAGCTTCTCAAGCTAAAGCCGCGTCTTCACATAAAGAGCGAGCTGGCCGTGGTGGTCGATACAATCGTCGTTCGTAGTATATTTACCGTTGCCTCGATTGTTCGCTCTAACGTTGGTAAACATGACGATAGATGGTGATTCATTTTTCTATGGTGGAAATTTTTTAAGTGATTCCACCTCTGATAGAAAAAGTGGTAGGGCTTGCCATTGAAAGCTCTCTCTTCAAGCATTCTGACTAAGGAAGCAACACTTACTTAAGTGCTGATAGCTTCACTTACGTTTTATTCTTTAGCTTCTATCACATTGAATTAGGAGATAATTCAATTTCTATTT
>NZ_MCWZ01000178.1 GCF_002877365.1 Vibrio sp. 10N.261.55.A7 | reverse complement strand
TTGATGGCGATAACGTGCTTAATGAGGCCGATGACTTCCCTACTGATGCCACGGAATTCAGAGACAACGATGGCGATGGTGTGGGAAATAATGCGGATGAATTCCCTACTGATGCCACAGAATCGAAAGACAGCGATGGTGACGGTGTGGGGGATAATGCGGATGACTTCCCTCAGGATAACACCGAATCTCAAGACAGCGATGGCGATGGTGTGGGGGATAATGCGGATGACTTCCCTCAAGATAACACCGAATCGAAAGACAGCGATGGTGACGGTGTGGGGGAT
>NZ_MCWZ01000177.1:4010-4346 GCF_002877365.1 Vibrio sp. 10N.261.55.A7 | reverse complement strand
CCGGATTTAGAACAAGAGAGTACGGATGACTAAGGTTGTTGATGATAATTTGATTGTTGGTCTGGATATAGGTACAGCAACCATATCAGCGTTAGTTGGTGAGGTTCTTCCGGATGGTCAGATTAATATCATTGGAGCGGGAACAAGCCCATCTCGTGGTATGGATAAAGGTGGGGTCAACGATTTAGAATCCGTTGTTAAATCTGTACAACGCGCTGTTGACCAAGCTGAATTAATGGCGGAATGCCAGATTAAGAACGTGTTCCTATCATTGTCTGGTCGTCATATCGCAAGCCGAATTGAAAAAGGCATGGGCACTATCTCTGAAGAAGAAGT
>NZ_MCWZ01000177.1:0-3283 GCF_002877365.1 Vibrio sp. 10N.261.55.A7 | reverse complement strand
TATCTCTGAAGAAGAAGTGACTCAAGAGGACATGGACCGTGCTATTCACACGGCTAAATCGATAAAAATTGGTGATGAATTACGCATTCTTCACGTGATACCTCAAGAGTTCACAATTGATTACCAAGAAGGTATTAAGAATCCACTTGGGTTGTCAGGTGTTCGTATGGAAGTCAGCGTTCACCTTATTTCTAGCCATAATGATATGGCTAAGAATTTAGTTAAAGCCGTTGAGCGTTGTGGGCTGACTGTTGAACAGTTAGTTTATTCTGGTTTAGCATCGAGTAATGCGGTCATCACTGAAGATGAACGTGAGCTTGGTGTATGTGTGGTAGACATTGGCGCCGGAACGATGGATGTTTCTATTTGGACGGGCGGTGCATTGCGTCACACTGAAGTTTTCTCATATGCGGGCAATGCTGTGACAAGCGATATTGCTTTCGCATTTGGCACACCAGTGAGTGACGCTGAAGAGATAAAAGTGAAATATGGCTGCGCGCTCAGTGAGCTCGTTAGCAAAGATGATACAGTTAACGTACCAAGTGTAGGTGGGCGTCCGTCTCGAAGTTTACAACGACAAACATTGTCTGAAGTAATTGAACCTCGCTACACTGAGCTTATGGGCCTCGTTAACCAAACTATTGATACCGTTCAAACCAAGCTAAGAGAAGATGGTATTAAACATCACCTTGCTGCTGGTGTTGTCCTCACTGGTGGGGCTGCGCAGATTGAAGGATTAGTAGAATGTGCGGAAAGAGTTTTCCGCAATCAAGTTCGCGTTGGTAAGCCGCTAGAAGTTAGTGGCTTAACAGATTATGTAAAAGAGCCGTATCATTCTACGGCTGTTGGTTTACTTCATTACGCAAAAGATAGCCAAATAAACGATGACATTGAATATAGCGAGCCTAAACGCCAATCAATGTCGAGTTTAGTGGGTCGTTTACGTAACTGGATACAAAAAGAGTTTTAACCTGAATAGCAGGAAAAACGGAGATAACAAATGTTTGAACCGATGATGGAAATGTCTGACGATGCTGTAATTAAAGTCGTTGGAGTTGGTGGCGGTGGTGGTAATGCCGTTGAACACATGGTGCGTGAATCCATCGAAGGCGTGGAATTCATCAGTGTCAACACGGATGCTCAAGCGTTACGTAAGACAAGTGTGAATAGCGTTATTCAGATTGGCGGAGATATCACAAAAGGACTTGGTGCGGGTGCTAACCCACAAGTTGGTCGTGATGCTGCGCTAGAAGATCGAGAAAGAATTAAAGAAGTTCTTACTGGTGCCGATATGGTATTTATAGCCGCTGGTATGGGCGGTGGTACGGGTACTGGAGCAGCCCCGGTTATTGCTGAAGTTGCGAAAGAACTTGGCATCTTAACCGTTGCTGTTGTGACTAAACCATTTAGCTTTGAAGGTAAAAAGCGTTTAGCTTTCGCCGAACAGGGTATTGAAGAGTTATCTAAGTCTGTTGACTCCTTGATTACCATCCCTAATGAGAAGCTACTCAAGGTTCTGGGTCGTGGCGTAACATTACTTGAAGCATTTGGCAGTGCAAACAATGTTCTAAAAAATGCCGTTCAAGGTATTGCCGAGTTGATTACTCGACCAGGCATGATTAACGTCGATTTCGCCGATGTACGAACTGTGATGTCTGAAATGGGACACGCGATGATGGGAAGCGGCATTTCTAAAGGTGAAGACCGTGCCGAAGAAGCTGCTGAAACAGCGATTTCAAGCCCATTACTAGAAGATATTGATTTAGCTGGTGCTCGCGGAGTACTTGTTAATATTACAGCTGGCTTAGACATGCGCTTAGATGAGTTTGAGACAGTAGGTAATACTGTTAAGGCATTCGCATCAGACAATGCAACAGTTGTTATTGGTACTTCACTTGATCCGGATATGACTGATGAAATTAGAGTTACGGTCGTAGCAACGGGCATAGGAACAGAGAAGAAGCCAGACATTACGTTGGTGGCAGGCGGTAAAGCGAAAATTGCACCAGTAGCTCAGCCTCAACAGCAAACGGCACCGACGCAGTCAGTCGCTAAAGCTGAAGAGAAATCGGCACAACCTTTGCAAGAAAAAAATCAGGTTGCCGCTCAACCTACAGCGACGCCGACAACGTCAAACTCAGGGCAGGCTGCTACAGCACCTAAAACTGAGAAAGAAAATGCATATTTAGATATCCCTGCGTTTTTACGTCGTCAAGCTGATTAATAATTGTTCGTAATTTGACAGCGTTCAAAATTATGTTAGCATGCTCGGTCTGTGTACATGCAGACCGTGATATGTAGCAAGTTTATTAAGGGAAGTAGATGATTAGACAACGTACTTTGAAAGAGATAGTGAAAACAACTGGTGTGGGTCTCCACTCTGGTCGTAAAGTCACGCTTACTCTTCGCCCTGCTGCTGCAAATACTGGTATCGTCTACCGTCGTACAGATGTCAACCCACACGTTGATTTTCCTGCTGATCCAGAGTCAGTAAGAGATACAATGCTTTGTACAGCGTTGGTTAATGAAGACGGTGTGAGAATTTCTACTGTTGAGCACCTAAATGCGGCGCTTGCAGGTATGGGAATAGACAACGTCATTGTTGAAGTTGATGCGCCAGAAATTCCAATAATGGATGGAAGTGCAAGTCCGTTTGTATTTTTATTACAACAGGCTGGTATCGAAACGCTTAACGCTGCAAAACGTTTTATTCGCATAAAGAAACCAATTCGTTTCGAAGATGGTGATAAATGGGCTGAGTTTGTTCCATTTAACGGCTTTAGAATGGATTTTGAGATTGAATTTGATCATCCTGCTATTGAAATTGATGAGCAGAGATTACAATTTGATTTCTCTTCCCAAGGTTTCATTAAAGAGATCTCTCGAGCTCGTACCTTCGGGTTCATGCGTGACATTGAGTATCTGCAATCGCAAAATCTCTGTCTAGGTGGTAGTTTTGATTGTGCCATCGTATTGGATGAGTACCGTATTCTGAATGAAGAAGGTCTGCGTTTTGCAAACGAATTCGTAACGCACAAAGTACTTGATGCTATTGGTGACCTTTACATGTGTGGACATGCAATCATTGGCGAGTTCCGTGCATACAAATCAGGACACGGTTTGAATAACCAGTTGCTTAGAGCTGTACTCGCTGACCAAGAAGCTTGGGAGTGGGCTACTTTCGAAGAGCAAGCTGGCTCTCCGGTCGCCTTCGCTGACCCTAATATGGTTCTAGCATAAGAAAAAAACCAGACACTGAGTCTGGTTTTTTTGGTTCATCGCG
>NZ_MCWZ01000176.1 GCF_002877365.1 Vibrio sp. 10N.261.55.A7 | reverse complement strand
GAATCCAGTTGAACAATTTGTTAAATGTGCTTTCTACGTGCAAGATTTTTGCGGTGCAGCAACTCTCTGATGTACCATTCGATGAAGCCTAGACGAAGTCCAATTAGCAATGCTAAAAGGGCATATTGTGGAAGTACATACCATAAGGTGTTTTAAGCAGTTTGTGGCTTTGCTATTGAATGCTGATTATTAGCGCAAGCCTTTATTCTTAGGGCCAATACGCGATACTTGTAGAACTTACTTAGGTGGAAACTCTACATTTGACTAGGCCAAGCGAAGCACCCTTAATTGAACATTAAAATCATGCGATCTGAACGCTTTATTATGATTGTGGCTGGGGAATCGTAAATTCGTAAAAGGCAACGCTACTATTTCCACCCAACTGCTTAACAAAGCCTAACTTTTTAAGTAAGTTAGCAGATGCGATATTAGTTTGGTCAACGCCACCGATAAGCTTCGCCCAAGACTCTGTTTTTGATACCGCCTCAATGAAAACCTTAAGCAATTCACTTGCTAAACCTTTACCCCAATATTCTTCAGCCAGCAAATAACCGATATGAGCGTCACGACCGTTTTCAACGAACGCAAATAAGAACCCAATTAATGTGCCCTCTGCCGACTTAACAAGAAATAATCGGCTCTCAGACAACATTCGCTCAAACCAAACTTGGGCATCATCTTGCGAGTCGATGCCATGAAAGTAAGGAGGAAGGTTTTCAACTACTGGTGGAGTCAGGATTTCAGGTATTCGCTCAAACAAAGTTGCACGTTCTGGTAAAGAAATATCACCCGATATTTCAAACATTTTCAATCTGGAACTTTCAAATGATAATGCCATGCCACTTACCTATTTCGAGAAAAATCATAATACCTAACTAAGAGAAGAGGCAAATAATGGTTGATTAAAAAAGTGAAGAAAGAGCAAAAACTAACTGTTTCTTGTTCTTATTCATTAGCTTGTTGTATGTATCATTCACCGCGCCAAATGAATTCTGCTTCTTGAGTTATTTTATTAAATTCCGTTTCGTCAATGTTACCCTCAGCAAAGCGCTTTTCTGCATCAAGCATTTTGAGATGATATTCATATTCGGTTGCAGCGAGAACATACCCTAATTCCCTTTCTGTTATTTTATCACTTTTAAAATGGCTCATCGCCAATTTTTTATTCCACGGTTTACCTTCTGGAGGCTTAGGAAGTGTGTAATCTCTATCCAAGGGTAAGACACCAGAAATTTTATAACCCTTATCAATTAAACCTTTAGCACACTGGTAAAGCATATAGTCAATAGAATCTTCCAACCCATAATAATGTAAGTAATATCCTGCCATACACTCGCCAACCTCTTTACCAGAGTCATCAACGATATGTATAACTCGTTTGGAGCAACCAAAAGTAGAGGACAAGATAAGAAGACTAATTATTATTCTGGAATACATTGAAGAACCTGTTTTTATTCCGTTTAAACGACTTGCTATGCAACTTTTTGAGCAACAATGAAAAGCGAGTCTCTCTCTTTAAATTCTTGATAGTTAAGAGTATCTATAATGTTGAAATATTCAGATGCTATTGACATTATTAGTTCTTTTGAATAATAGTTAAACCTTAATCCATGTATTTCATCACATCCTTCACCAAGCCAAAAACTATGTGCAATTACCCCATTATTAGAAAGTAGGTTAGATTGCTTTTTCAATGATTCTCGCAATTCAGTTTCAGATAAATGATGAAGAACTTTATTAGAAAAAATGCAATTGAATCTTTTATCGATATTTAACCTAAAAGCATCAAGTTGTACAAAATCGACATCAGGATACTTCAATTTACAGCGCCTTAAAAACTCTAAAGAATTATCAGAGCCAGTAACTTTATAGATCTTTTTAAATGCGGCGATGTCATTACCCGCCCCACAGCCTAACTCTAATAATGAGCTTTTATTTTTAAGATGCTGCGATAGCAACTCATGTAAGTTAGATCCATCATAGCCTTCACACATTTCGATGTACTTATCGACATTTTCGGCACTGTCGTAAAAACTCATACTTACTCCTGTTGCATAATGCCTGATCAGGCGGAATTATTCGGATAAAGAACCCTGAAATAGCTGCCGTCTAGTTCTCTAACAATAAGCCATGTTAAAGCATTTACA
>NZ_MCWZ01000175.1:1868-3028 GCF_002877365.1 Vibrio sp. 10N.261.55.A7 | reverse complement strand
AGCTAACATAATCATTAGCTTGGAAATTTTACTAAAAACTTTATCAGGCCATAATATTTTTAAAATCAATTTATTCATCTTTAAACACCTTTATTATTTTGCTGTCCTCAGGAATACTCCTGTTAACTTCATCAAGTATTCCTGATGCAGATATATACGATTGCACCTTATCGGCTTTGAAAGGTACTAAATTGTCTCGAAGCATAATATGGACTAACTTTGTCGTACTAAGATCTAATGCTTCTTTTGATACTTGTTCTTTTAAAACAGCACTTCCAACTGATGTTGCCATTCCCACGTAATCAATGGTTTTAAACACGACCGTTCCTGCTCTAGCTGGCAAAGCCGCATAAGTAGCCACTGTTGCCGCATCATCCAATGCCTTAGCACTAGTTGCATCTATGAACGCATCGCTGGCAGCATTTTTCACCATATTACTATTAGTCGCCACACACTCTGGAGTAGCACATGAGTGATAATCTACCACGTAGGATTTGCCATCAATGGTGTGTGATACTTGGTATGTACCATTCTTAGAATTGATCGGTTTGCCTGTTAAGAAGTCAATCTCAACCGTCTTCGTTTCTGGAACTATAAAGAAGCTATAGCCTAGATCTTGATCCAGAAAATACTGCTTCGCTGACTCGTCTAAAGGAATCGACTCTATATCCTGAACGATGTAACGACCTTTTCCTGTTCCATTTTGCCCTACGATCAACTTACCCCCACTGTTATCAACGAAACTCTTATCGTCTACTTTAGATGTATCTACAAAGTAGGGAGAAACACCTGAATCATACTTCTCATTTTCCTGAACTTGAGTATGACGCATTGCATTACGAATTTCTTCCGCTGTATATTTTCCATTGCTCTCAGCTGCTAGCGTATTGGCTAGCTCGTATTCACGTTTACTCAAGAACCGATTGTCAAGAGTCACTCCCGGAGTATTGTGTTGAATGGCTGAGTTGATATTGTTTAACCAGATCAATGGCGAACTGTCATTGCCGATATGTTGGTTTACATCACCAGACTTATATTCACCAAGCCCAGAATTCTCCAAAACAAACTTAAAGGAATCCTCTGCGTAGTTACCAACCAGACCAGCATACTGTTCTTCAAACTCTCCTTTGTCCCCAATTCGCCCTTGGTTAATAGCAGCA
>NZ_MCWZ01000175.1:0-1152 GCF_002877365.1 Vibrio sp. 10N.261.55.A7 | reverse complement strand
CTTGGTTAATAGCAGCATGGGTTCCTTCATGTACTATGGTGTTAGCTGCATCAGCACCATTGGTCGTCTCAGCATCATTTAATTCGACTGTGGTCTTTCCGTTTCGAACCAAATGATTGCCTTTAGCTCCACCTTTAAACGCCACAACACGTGCTTCATCAATAGTAATCCCCATCACATCCGCATAGGTTTGTAAGTAAACCTCTGTGGCATATTGCTTAGCTTCAGCATTCGCTATATCAAGGTTATTCAATATCTGCGCAGCTTCTGGGTTTTCTAACGCTATCTTCTTCTGGATGTCTAACTCTTTTTGCAGTACATCCATATGTTCAAAGGTGTCTGATACTTCAACCGACTCATCGGTGACTACATCAGCAATTGCGTTCCCAGCTAAGTGTGTCCGCTTGACGTCCTCTTTTATCTGCGCCCTTCCCTCTTCACTCAACAACCGATGATCCAAGGTCACGTCAATATCCCCCTGCTGACGGTCAACATCAAACAGGTCTTTTTCTGTGTTTTCGGTATCGCGATTGAGCGCTGTCAGGTCATGGCTATCTTCTTGGTTAGTGACCGTTAAATCCCCCCCGCCAACCGTCGCTAACGTTTTGCTCTTGCTGTAACCCGAGCTATTGCTGTATTGAAGTGAGGTAGAGTTGCTTTCCGCACTTATATCGCCACCTTGCACACCCACACTGCTGTTGATACCCATGCTTTGGTTTTGTTCATAGCGACTGTTGGTTAGGTCGGCGTAAGTGAGCGTATCCGTGGCTAGATTAAGATTGCCAAGGTCTTTTCCTTGTTCATCGACCGTTGCAACTAACGCACCTTTCACATCGGTATTGTTCGCTACTGTAATGTTCGCGTTGCCGCCAGAGGTTAAGGTAGTGAGTAACGTTTCTTTGCTGCTGGTTCGGCCGTTGGAGGCATTTAGCCCGCCATTGGCGCCCGTTACATCACCGCCTTCTCCCATGGATGTTCCACCACTCACGCCAGCACCTTTATTGCTGGATGAGTGTCTATCTTGAACTGACGCAATATTAAGGTCGCCACCCACGGTAACATTAAGCTCGCTGTCGGCGTCAACATTTGCGCCTTTGATATTGGTGTCTTGTTTCGATGTAATTGAAATACAAAGGGATAAAGGGGTCAGGT
>NZ_MCWZ01000174.1 GCF_002877365.1 Vibrio sp. 10N.261.55.A7 | reverse complement strand
GACCCAGATACTGCGCGTTCTTTCCATGACGAAACACTTCCTCAAGAGTCAGGTAAAGTTGCTCATTTCTGCTCTATGTGCGGTCCTAAGTTCTGCTCCATGAAGATCTCGCAAGAGGTTCGTGAGTACGCGAAAGACTCCGAACAAGTAGCGGCAGATCAAGCCATTGAGATAAAAATGCTTGATAACCCTCTCGAGGGCATGCGCCAAAAATCTAAAGAATTTCGCCAGACAGGGTCAGAGTTGTATCACCCAGCCGTCGGTGCGAAAGAAGTACTATTAGAGGAATAAACTAAGTGAACGTATTAATCCCTGCTCATTCAATCGAGCTTACGGGAGAAGTACAACAATGTTTGTTGGTAGCAAAACAGCAAGGTTTTGATATCGCAAATATCGAGTTGGGCGTCAGCCCAACTCATAACTTCTCTCTACATGATAATGACATGTCATTCATCATTGCAGACGATACATCAACAACAAGGCAAGCCGTTTCAAATGCCGATCTTGTTATTAGCTACCAACAACCCTCAACGTTGTCAGCGGTGGCAGATCGTCTAGTCGCTAATCCAAATCACGTCTTTATTGGGATAGACAATCAGTATGGCTTCTATGATGTTTGGCGCCAGAATGAAGCCAATAAAGCGCTGTTTGTAAACGCTGCTTATGAAAAAGACTTTGAGCGCACACGCCATCTTGCCTGTTTGCTGACATGTTTGGCGCTCGAGTTTCCACTTGAAGACAGTTTGGTGCTCGCACGAGCAGCTTGCAGTGTTTCACGTGAAACA
>NZ_MCWZ01000173.1:1313-1796 GCF_002877365.1 Vibrio sp. 10N.261.55.A7 | reverse complement strand
TGAATCCATTGAAGACATTGTCGCTGCGAACATTGCAGACATAAGAAGACCAACCATACCTGCAGGCATTACGTTCTGTACGAATGCTAGGTAAGCGGCATCGCCAGCTTTGTCACCCATAGACGCGTATTGCTCAGCAAAGTCAGGCATGAATGCGCTTACGTACCAAGGCGGTAGGAACCAGATTAGTGGACCAACAACCATTAGGATACAAGCAAGGCCTGCCGCTTTACGAGCGTTCTCACTGTCTTTCGCACAAAGGTAACGGTATGCGTTGATGCTGTTATTCATCACACCAAATTGTTTAACGAAGATGAAGACAACCCAGAGAACAAAGATGCTTACATAGTTTAGGTTGTTACCTAACATGAAGTCGCCATCGAAGTTCGCAACGATGTTTGAAATACCACCACCGTGGAAGTATGCCGCTACCGCACAGGTAATGGTCACTGCCATGATGACAAGCATCTGCATGAAGTCAGA
>NZ_MCWZ01000173.1:0-741 GCF_002877365.1 Vibrio sp. 10N.261.55.A7 | reverse complement strand
AACCGCCCATGAGCCGCCTGTTACTGCCATTGCAACAAGAACAAGTCCTGTTACGACGATCGTCGTTTCCATTGGAATGTTAAATACAGCTGCAACGAAGATAGCCAGACCATTTAGCCAGATACCCGCTGAAATCAAGCTGTCAGGCATACCTGCCCAAGTAAACGCTTGCTCAGATGCTTTACCAAAACGCTGACGAATCGCTTCGATTGCCGTAACCACACGTAATTGACGAAACTTCGGTGCGAAGTACATGTAGTTCATAAAGTAGCCAAATGCGTTGGCTAAGAAGAGAATAACAATGACAAAGCCATCACTAAATGCGCGTCCTGCGGCTCCGGTAAACGTCCATGCTGAAAATTGTGTCATGAATGCAGTTGCACCAACCATCCACCACAACATTTTGCCTCCCCCACGGAAATAATCACTAGTAGAGGTGGTGAACTTTCTGAACATCCAACCGATTGCGATTAAGAAGAAGAAGTAGGCAAGAACAACAAGAGTTTCGATAGTCATTTTTACAGCCTTTTAAGTTTTGTAATTAACTAGTGTCTAGATTACTCTGATTTGAAATTATTTGTACTACAATAAGTCTTTTTGTGACCGGTTTCTCATGTTTTTTCTTAAATAAATTGAAGTGTAAGTCATCATAAGTGTGACTGTCCTCAATAAAACTGCCGAAGTAATGAATAATTCACATATTAGATCAAATTTATAACATTTAATTAATCATACAATAGT
>NZ_MCWZ01000172.1 GCF_002877365.1 Vibrio sp. 10N.261.55.A7 | reverse complement strand
GTTTAAATACAGTAGGTTCCATATTTTGGTTATGAGCGTCCCTGCCCGTTACAGCATATAAATAAGTGTGGATATTAAATGTATTTGTCATTGCTCAGGTGATGAGTTCTCTCTATGGCAAAACCATCAACGTACGGAGCGATCAATGACTTCACCATACTGATGCCACCCGATGCTTCAGCAGGGAAGAGATACACAATCGTATTTTCTATTACATTATTATTTTGGTTAATGAGGCTCAGAATAGAACCTCATTTAAATTGGAAGCGGAACTAGCTCTGTACTGCTGGGCGATTTGAAGATGGATCATCTTCCGCTAGCTGTCCTTTATCAGAGGTTTCCATCTCCATCAACGCACGCTCATCATCTAAAATTGCTTGAGCCATTTCAGGTGATACCTTGTTTTCAGGAGTCACGAGCGCGACAACAACGCCTGCCACTAGTGCGGTTAAACATGATGGGATGACTGGGTTGCCCCAGAAGGCTGTTAGATCAGGGCTCATCATCACGGCAAATGAAGCGATAGACGCACCTGCTAAAGTCGCGATGGCACCCTGCCAATTGTAACGGCTCCAGAATTTACCCAGCATTCCACAAACAAACATGCCTGACATGACCGTTGAAATCATCTTAGTGATGTAGCCAATGATGTCATTAGAGGTCAAAGCAAATAGCAGAGCAAAGCCAATGACCACAACCAGTGCCAAGCGAGAGTAGTTCAGCATCGATTCTTTGTTTGGTACGCGGCCAGTGAACATGACGTAAACATCACGAAGCAAGATAGAGACACCCGCAATCGCATCAGAACTTGCGCTCGACATTGTTGCAGATAGACCCGCGATAAGAACAATCATACCCACGCCGACAGGCAATACCGTTGCGGCAATATAAGGGAATGAGAAGTTCGGGTTATCCAGTGTTGGGTCAATCGCATGTGCCGCCATACCAATGACAGCAGGAATGATTGAGAAGAAAAGATACAACACTCCAGACGCCACGAATGAACGACGAATTGTTTTCACGTCTTTACCCGAGTAGATGCGCTGACGGAATGACGGTGTTGCAAGCACACCCACACCGATAACTACAGCTAGTGAAACCGCTGGGATGATGCCGAGTTTTTCAATCGCTAAGAAACTCGTCGCTGCTGGGTCCATCGCATCATATAGGTTGTCTAAACCGCCGATGTGATCAACTGACATGACAGCCATTAAGATAAAGCCAGCAAAAAGAATAACGGCTTGAATAGTGTCCGTCCACACAACGGCCGTGTAACCACCAATCACAACGTAAATCGTGAATGCAGCAGCAATAATGATTTTCGCTAGATTTAGATCGATATCCGCTATCCACGCTAGGTACATGCCGCCACCCAAAATGTGTGCGCCCAACCAGCCGATAGAGGCGATAAAAATAAGCAGACCAACCACGTTTTTCACGATTTTGTTAGCACCGACATAATAGGCAAGCTCTTCACTCATGGTCATGAAATTGAGCTTACGAACTGGCGCAAACCAAAGTGCTAATAAAAGGATACCGATTGCGCCACCGATACCGTATAAAGCACCCGCCCAGCCATTAGCATATCCAAAGCCAACGGCGCCCATACTTGAACCCGTACCCACCATGGTTGCCACCGTGGTACCTAATACAAGAAACATAGGTAAACCGCGGCCACCTAGTAGAAAATCTTCACCTGATTTTTGGTTACGCGATACGAACCAACCAAGCCAAATTAAAAAGCAGACATATAGGCCAAAACCTGTAAGAAATAATGTACTATCCATTATGCAGATCTCCAATATATGAATTAGAATATTCATTTATTATTTGGATATAATTACTGACACGGTTATTTTAAATATTAATCT
>NZ_MCWZ01000171.1 GCF_002877365.1 Vibrio sp. 10N.261.55.A7 | reverse complement strand
CATTGGCGGTTGCTCAACTGACAGAGGTTGTTGCCGATATGCCGGATGGGCTTAATTCGCAGCTTGGTCGTCAGGGCGTTCGTTTATCGGGTGGACAACGACAGCGCTTAGCCATTGCTCGAATGGTGCTGACGAATCCTGATTTCGTGATTCTTGATGAAGCAACCTCTGCGCTTGATACCGCAACAGAAGCTCTATTGCACCAAGCAATGAGTGAGTTCTTGGTGGGCAAGACCACGCTGATTGTCGCGCACAGATTGTCTGCTGTTAAGCAAGCGGATGTCATTTATGTGCTGGAAGATGGAAAAGTAATCCAATCGGGTCAACACCATGATCTGGTGCAGGAAGATGGACTCTACCAAACCTTATATGGTTAGTTTTCCATTTCATGTAATGAAACTCTTCGTCTAAATATAAGCCCGTTACTGATTGAAATGAGTAACGGGCTTTTTCTAGACTCGCTCTCCAGATAACGTAAATTGTATGGCATCGCTAACGTTTTGATACTTGGCTATACTGTACATAATGATCAAAATATTTTGGAATACACATCACCTTTGGTGACATGTGCCTTAGTTTTGAGAATGACATATTTTTCACCTAAAATAATTTGTATAAACTGAGGTTAATAGTTTAGCTCTTTTGGCAGGTACGTTGTATGTGGAAAAACTTCATCTCGTTAACAGATGATGGACAGCAAGTCATTGCTCGATTAACAGCAGACATTACAGTCGACAGTAATTTTGATTCAAGAGGCCTTGAAGAGGTGCTATCGAATGTAGAAGCATCGCACTTCTACGTGATTGAAGAGAATGTGTTGCGTTTTGTCACGCGTGCCAAAGAGATGAAGAAAGACGCTTACGACGGAATTGTGGTGGCTGAGATCAGAAATGCGGAAGCGAAAGTCGAACTTTCCGATCATGACATGCTCGCAAGTATTACTGTCACGGGGGCGTATGGTGGCCGCGGCCTTAGAGGCAATGAAATTGTGCATTGTTTGTCTCAGTCGCACATCACCAAAGGCATTAACAAACTCGCATTAAAAAAAGTGCTCGTGATGAGCAATCAGCTCAAAGCCGGAGAAACCTTTACGCAACCTGTCGCGAAAGGGGTGAACCAGATTCAAGGGAAAGACGCCAAGTTCACGGCGTTGGTTGAAGATGTGTCAAGCCAGGTATTAGCACCGCAGTCTCAAAGTGAAGATGACAAAGTCGATATGCTTGATCTAGGCGAGACGATTACGGTTGATATTGATCAGCCGCTTATGAAACGTGTTCCTGCCACGAAAGGAACACCAGGCATCACCGTTCAAGGGAAAATCAT
Source organism: Vibrio sp. 10N.261.55.A7 (assembly GCF_002877365.1). Classification (GTDB taxonomy): domain Bacteria; phylum Pseudomonadota; class Gammaproteobacteria; order Enterobacterales; family Vibrionaceae; genus Vibrio. The sequence continues at coordinate 1,103 of NZ_MCWZ01000171.1, read as the reverse complement.
CCCACCTAAACCCGGTAATGACAAACCTCTTTCCGCTGGGAAAGGCTCTCATATCTCCCCGAGTAATCCCAACTTATTGCTTGCCAGTGTATCGGGCATGCCTATCTTGAAAGAACGAACTGTTGATGTCGATAACGCACTTTGCTTGGGCAATATTGGTGTGGCGACAGGCCATGTCAAATTCAAAGGGTCAATCGTTGTCACGGGCAATATCGAGTCAGACATGGTGGTGCGTGCCACAGGATCCATCACCGTGGGCGGCTTCATAGAAAGTGCCGATGTTCAGGCTCAAGGTGATATAGAAGTGGCGAAAGGCATCATTGGCCACACAAGCTCCGAAGGAGACTCGAAGAGTTGTGTCGTGAAATCGGGTGGGCAGATTAAAGCCAACTACGCCCAATTTTCTGAGCTTCAAGCGGCAGATGATATTAATTTGTCTGTGCACTGCATGGGCAACATATTGCGCTGCGGTAAGAATTTGAATGTTAGTGACGCCTCAGGTCGCCAAGGGACATTGAGCGGTGGTGAAGCAAGAGTGGGTGGCAAGGTCTCTTGTATTAACCTAGGTGTTGAAGGTGACACGCCAACGCATATTGAAGGTTTCGCTAAGTACTCAATGTATAAAGAACGCATGGCGAAGCTAAAGGCACGTTATAAGCTTGCTCAAGAATCGACAATGGAAGTAGTAAGGCGTGAACTGAGCTTTAAGAAAACACCCAAATCCGAGCGTACTCAAGAACAAGAAGATGAATTAAAGACATTCAAAGAACAGGCAAACAGCAAGCTAGAGAAAGCAAAGCTTGCGGTGGACGCTTTCAAAGAGGAGTTTGATGCACTGCTGGCCACCAATTCTATTGAAGTGAAGAGTAAAGTCTATTCCCATGTGACCGTTCAATTTGGTGATGAGAAAGTGACAACAAAACGCAGCCATGGCCCGAGTGTATTCACGTTTAATCAGTACAAGATTGATTGTGTTTCGATGATGGGCGATGAAGCCGTGGCAGAGTTGTAGCGGCGTGATTGTCGAATGAAAGTTTTACAGGGTTCTAGAAATGTTAAAGCTGGCAGTAAGCCAGCTTCTTTTTTGATTGTAAACTTTTGCT
>NZ_MCWZ01000170.1 GCF_002877365.1 Vibrio sp. 10N.261.55.A7 | reverse complement strand
GGAATAAGTGAAACCTGTCCTCTATTTCAGTGTCTAAAGCATATCGGATATACAGCTCAATATTCACCAAAATCACCGCCGCTATTTCTGTTATTTAACAGTCTTATCACACCTATTTATATTCTAATTGTTTTTCTGCATTTCTATAATAATTGACTCGTCATACCCAGCGAACTTCATAAATATCCTTTGCAGAAAAGTGAACTCTGCATACTTTATTTCGTATGAAATATTTCTCTAAAATGAACATATTACCATGGGCTAAAGATGTGCCGTGGTTTCCACAATCTTCATATAGGGCTAATCAAAAGACATCAATCACTGAGACAATTCTCACCGCTGAATCAGCGATATGCCTCACTGTCATTAACTCGAACAGCCTAATTCCAGTAACAAATCCAGCGACTTAGATAACCATTTAATTTTTGGGACTTATCGAGAATAAGTTCAAATACTTATTGGCATAATCGCACACTAACCAACTGAATATCATGGATATTTCATAAAATAACCATAAAAATATGACTTACCTACTCCCCAATTAGCTCGCTTGCAAATGATAAGTTCAGTATCCAAATAAAAAACGCTGTTTTAACAGAAAAAGCAAAATATACAACAAGCTATCATCGAATCACCTAAGATAAAAATAAGCATTTTCGACGATTTACTGAAATATGTGTTAAATTAGATCATCACTTTAGGTGATGTGTCATTTAATGAAATGAATAGTTGTTTTTTTAACGACGAAGAATAAAGAGAAAGGAACCTCTATGAATATGAAACTGGCAGCGTTGCTGTTATTAGCTACTTCTACGACTGCAAATGCAGATGAATGTGGCTCAGTCACGATTGCAGATATGAACTGGTCATCAGCAAGCCTCATCGCTAATATCGATAAATTCATACTAGAAAATGGTTACGGCTGTGAAGCAGAGTTAATTCCTGGCGATACAATGCCAACTGGTACTTCAATGATTGAAAAAGGCCAGCCTGATATCGCACCAGAACTGTGGAGCAACGCACTAAAAACTGCATTAGATAAAGGTGTCGCAGAAAAGCGTCTACGTTTTGCAGGGAAATCTCTAGTAAACGGTGGTGAAGAAGGCTTTTGGGTACCAAAATACCTTGTCGACAAGCACCCAGAAATGGCAACCATTGAAGGTGTTATCAAGCACGCTGATCTGTTTACTCACCCAGAACGAGACGATGTTTCAGCATTCTATAGCTGCCCAGCGGGTTGGAACTGTCAAATCAGTGCCGGTAATCTGTTTAACGCATTAAAACTTGAAGATGCTGGGTTTGAAATTGTTGACCCTGGTTCAAGTGCCGGACTATCAGGCTCAATCGCAAAAGCTTACGAGCGTGAGCAAGCTTGGTTTGGTTATTACTGGGCACCAACGGCGGTATTGGGTAAATACAACATGGTGAAAGTTGATTTCGGTAGCGGCGTTGACCTAGAAGAATTTGTAGGTTGTACAACACAAGAAGAGTGTGATGCACCTAAGCCAACAATGTACCCACCTTCACCTGTCCACACCGTGACAACTGAAGACTTCGCTTCTCGTGCACCTCAAGCTTACGCATACCTAGGTTCTCGTGGTTTCACTAACGAGAGCATGAACCAATTATTGGCTTGGATGGAAGATAACCAAGCAGATGGCGAAGAAGCTATGTTCCACTTCCTTAGCGAATACCCTGAAGTATGGCACCCGTGGGTTTCTGAAGAGATCGCTAAAAAAGTTGAGCAAGCGCTATAGTTCAGGATTGCTAAACTAAAAATAACAAAGAATACGTTAATAGTACTGCAACGTTAAACCGTACCACTTGTTGTAACGGCGTAGGATGCGTCGTATTAAGTTAAAAAACCAAGGCAAGCTACTCGGCTTGCCTTGGATTAAAAAGGACTAAATAATGGCTGACAGTAATTGGCTGAACAGTTTCCCTGAAATGGATCGCTCTGACCTTAGAGCTATTCGTAAAACCCTCGACGGCGCCTACCGAGACTTTTCTCGTGAATACGGCGACATGATAGAATCTTTCTTTGATCCTCTGCTTTCTTTCCTAGTTTGGTTTGAACAACTCTTAATATCTACGCCTTGGCTGATTGTACTCATTCTTACCACGGGTTTAGTTTATGCCGCCAGCCGTTCTTGGAAATTGGCTGTAGGAGGATTATTTTCTTTCATACTGATTGGCTACTTTGGTATGTGGGAAGACACAATGCGCACGCTCAGTATCATTACTGTCTGTACAATGCTCGCGATTGTTCTCGGAATCCCCATAGGCATCGCTATGGCACGTTCAAACCGAGTCCAATCGGTTGTAACGCCAATGCTGGATGTAATGCAAACAATGCCTGCATTCGTCTATTTGATACCTGTTGTTATGCTACTCGGTATTGGTAAAATCCCTGGCTTAATCGCAGTAGTTATTTATGCCATTCCGCCTGTCATTCGGTTAACCAACTTAGGGATCCGTCTTGTCGACAAAGAAGTGCTTGAAGCCGCTACAGCCTTTGGTGCTAGCAGCAAGCAGCGCTTATTTGGTGTTCAGCTTCCACTCGCAATGCCAACGATTATGGCGGGCATCAACCAGACGATTATGATGGCGCTTTCAATGGTGGTGATTGCCTCAATGATTGGTGTCAAAGGACTGGGTCAACCAGTTCTAAAATCAATCACCAACCAGTACTTTACTCTCGGGCTTCTCAATGGTTTTGCCATCGTTGCTCTCGCAATCTTGTTTGACCGTGCCTCTCAAGCGTATGCCAAGCGAACCCAAGCACACCTTGGAGATCTAAAACATGACTAAACCACTTATTGAAATCCGTGGCTTATACAAAGTTTTCGGCCCAAAACCTAACAGTGTTATCGACCGAGTGAAAGAGGGGGTAAGCAAAGACCAAATTCTAGAAGAAACAGGCCACACCGTTGGCTTGAAAGACATTAACCTTAGCATCAATAAAGGTGAAATCTTCGTTATCATGGGGCTTTCTGGCTCAGGAAAATCTACCCTAATTCGCCACTTCAACCGATTGATCGACCCAACGCTTGGCCAGATTGATGTTGAAGGCACGGATGTCATGACGTTAGCTCAAAAGGATCTTGAGGTATTCCGTCGTCATAAAATGTCGATGGTTTTTCAACGCTTTGGTCTATTGCCTCACCGAAAAGTACTGGACAACGTCGCATATGGTCTAGAGATTCAGGGAATTGCGAAAGAAAAGCGCGTCGCTAAAGCAAATGAATGGATTGAAACTGTCGGGCTCAAAGGCTACGGTGATCAATATCCATCTCAACTATCGGG
>NZ_MCWZ01000169.1 GCF_002877365.1 Vibrio sp. 10N.261.55.A7 | reverse complement strand
ATCACGGATAGTGAACTCACCTGATTCGTAGATGATGTAACCATCGACTTCACCGTGTGTAGAAACAATCCACATGTTCTCAGCGGCTTTGTCTACGCTGCGGCCGTTATCCGCTTCAGGTGTTGCTTCGTCTTCGATTGGGAGGCTAGGCGTGCCTTGAATCGGGTTCATTGGTGATGGCTTCCATGTTCCAACAATGTTCTTGTCG
>NZ_MCWZ01000168.1 GCF_002877365.1 Vibrio sp. 10N.261.55.A7 | reverse complement strand
AATTATAGTTCTTGGTGTTGGTTTTTACCGACAAATTGCGGATTGACTTTTTTAGATGAATAGACTTAATTTTTGATGATAACGATCAGTAGCACGAATATTTATGAGTCGTTTCATTGAAGACAAAAAAAGTGTGAAACAACTAAAATATACAACTTAAAAGGTTAACGACAGACCGACCGAATAAAGGTGAACGGTTGACTCTATTGAGGGTGGCAGTTGAATTTGTGTAAAGTACCCATTGGCTGGCTCTTCTCGCCCTTCAATGTATTGCCATTCGAGATTCAGATTCAGTTGACGAGTTATGTTGTAACGAGTCCCAATGAGGTAAGACTCATTTTTGACACGATTGCGCTGTTGCCCATATTGAATATAGGGAATCCATTTCCCGAGTGTGTAGTCAAACCCAGCGTACCAATCTGGATCAAAGTCGTTTGAGAACAGTATTTCAGATTGAAAGTGCAGCTCGTCAAAGTAGTAGCTGGCCCCTAAAGTCACTAAATCTACATTGTTATTCGTTCTGCCATTGCTGACCAGTGGGCTAGTAATGGTGACATTGGATCGAAGGTAGCTAAATCTGAATTCATTGTCGTTATAAAGTATTTGAGAACTGATGCCCGGGCTTGCTTTGGTTTCAAATCGGCTGGCTACGCCATACAGATTTTGATCAATGTCCGATGATGAAGTCACAAAGGGCGAGACGATCAATTGGGTGTTGTCCGTTAACTCAAAGTTCCAGTCTAGCCGCCCTCCATCAAAATGGGTTAGCCCTAAGTCGAATGAATAGACACTGATTGGCAAACGCAACCAAGGGTACGCAGAAGAGACATAATAGACTTCGGATAGCATGTAGAGTGGAACTCTTAACCTTCCCACCTTGACTTGGTAGTTTCGGTTGGCAAATTCGATGAAGGCTTGCTCTAATTCAGGCGAAGAAAAGTGGTCTTGAGGCCGCTTTACCACTTGAGCTGAAGCGCGCCAGTGATCGTTAATGTCGGCATCCAATTGAAGCCCAACGGCGGTATCACAATCAAAGCACCATTCGTCGGATATCTCTCTATTTATGATCAGTGGTGTGTTGGCATCTGTTTTAGCGGCGGAAAAAGTGGCAAAACCGCTGAGCCGAATGGATTCTGAAACATTGATTTGAGCTGCGCACCAGGGCGCATAAACAATGAGTAGCAATGTAAACCATACCTTCATATTCTAGCCTTAATTATCTGTTTTATAGAGAATATTCATATCGATTGTGACGTTGTTAATTGGTAAATAAGCAATGCCATTTTGATGTTTATTAAGCCATTGGATGACATCTAGCGGGTTTTCAGTTTTCAATTCAAAGGGCGCCTTTGCCTTGCCTGAGAAGCTTTGTCTGGCCCAAATCGCATTCATTTGTGATGGATTCTTTCCCAGTATTTTTAAGTAGAACTCTTCTCGTTGATTCGATACGGCTGGTAAATCAACGAGTCGCGTTCGAGTGCCGCTTATAGAGGTAAGCCGTCCTCTATACAGCATTTTTACTTGGCTGGAACGAAGGGAAGGAAAGTCGTGATTAAGCGAGACAATAGCGTAGTCGTAAGCGGTGACTTGGAATGAGAACAAACAGAGCAAGCATAGGTAATTCAGACGGCTCAAGTACACTCCTTTGACTTTGAGTCTGATGGTTATGGTGAAAATTTTCATATGAAACTGAATCTTTACTACTATTAAAAGTAGGTTAGGACGAGATAGTTTCAAGGGAAAGGACTTAATGCTGCTCACAAAATTATCAATTAAACTAAGGCTGATTGTTCTCTGCCTTGTCCCACTGATGATAATTGTTGGATTCTCCTATTCGTATATTGGGATGATTCAAGTTCGGCTTCATAGTCATACGGTCACTACCGAGAAGGTGGACGCCTTAGAGTTACTCACGGAAATAAACAATAATTTATATCAGTTACTTACGGAAAAAATTCAGCAAGGTGAATCGAATCTTGATACGAAACTCCAAGCACTTAGCAGCAAGTTAGATGCCCTGGCTGCTGTTGCTCATACGAGTGAACATTCCCACCATGGCATCGAGAGCGATAACCTTGTTTCACTGCAGATTGAGGATTTGAAGTACTTAGTTCAAGACATTAAAGAAGCGAGCCCCAGTGAGATCATCGATTTAGGAAATCTCGTCTTTGAGGTGGTCCATGAGCTGAACAGTGAGCTGCATAAAGTCACCAGTCATGACTCCTCTCTGGAAATTCACGAGCTAGAGTTAGTCTTTAGTGATTTGAATTGGTTTCTTTTCTGGATGCAGAGAGAGGCCTGGCTTGCACAAGTGATCGCAGAACAAAACCTACCCTATGTTGAATATCGATCTGAGTATTTCATGACGTCCGAACGTCAACAATTCTATCTTGATAAGTTTATTACTGGTGCCAACAATGAACAGTTAAAATCATTGGTGTCGCTGTTTGCGCGTAAAGAGTTCACTCAAGGCAACATGGTGAAGGAAAAGGCACTGAGTGCGCAGATGTCCGCGAAAGAACTTAAGGGGTACATTGGTAATATTGAGCAAAGATACAGTTTGGTAAACCAACAGATCACCATTTTTAACGATTTGCTGACTACAAACTTAGCCCAAAGTATGCAAACAGCTAAGACTCAAATATTAGCTATCTCTATTGCGGGGCTTGTGCTTGTCTTGTTTATCTTTTACTGGGGGGCAAGCACGCTTTACCGCATTAATACGAAGTTGAAGAAAATCCTCACCACAATGGGCCATATTGGTCAGACGGAAGTGGCGCTTATCGAGAACGACGGTAATGATGAATTTACGCGTTTCGCTTCAGGGCTCAATCGCATTATCACTGAACAGAAAGAGCATGAACGCAGCTTAATCCAAGCCAAAGAAGCCGCGGTTGCCGCAAATAAAGCGAAAAGTGCCTTTCTCGCCAATATGTCACACGAAATACGCACACCATTAAATGGCATTATTGGCATGACGGAAATCCTGTCAGAAAGTCACTTGAATTCGAGTCAACGAGACGTCCTTGCTGATATTGATACATCGTCTCAGTCGCTGTTGGTGTTGCTCAATGATATTCTCGATCTGTCTAAGATTGAATCAGGCAACTTAGTGCTTGCACCTAATGATGTCGATGTGAAGGAGCTGGTTTACGAGTCCGTGAATATGATGACCTCGAAGTCAGTGAGCCAGTTGGTAGAGCTAGCGATTGAGATCGCAGACGACATACCGACTCGACTGAAGATTGATGAGTTTAGGTTGAAGCAAGTATTGATGAACTTACTCTCGAATGCCGTGAAGTTTACCAAGCATGGAGTCGTGACGACCAAAGTAGAGTACGTTGATGATGGTGAACAAACCTGCCTGAAATTGACCATTATCGATACGGGTGTTGGCATCGAGAAGTCGAAGCTTGATTCTATTTTCAATCCTTTTACTCAAGAAGATGGCAGTATCACAAGGAAATATGGCGGCACTGGGCTGGGGCTTGCTATTTGTTGTCAGCTCGTTGAGTTAATGAAGGGAAGTTTGAATGTTGAATCCACCAAAGGGTTAGGCAGTAGCTTTCAGTGTACGATTCCTGTTGAGGCTGCAGAATCTCAGCCTGCTCGCGCTACCTTCCCACTCAAAGCGCTCTTTATTTCCAATCACTCTAACTACACGGAAATGCTTATCAAAGAATGCCGACTCTACGGAGTGGCGGTGACGCATTACGAAAAAGCTGAACACTCTCTAAACGACATCAGCAAGTACGATTTGATTCTCTATTGTAAATCGACAGAGGCAAGTGCTCATCAAGAGGTGTCAGCGTTAAGACAGCAGTTTCCAGCAGCAGAGGTCATTGGCTGTCAGCACCATTTAACCATCTCTCCAGATCTCGCGAGTCGAGTATCAGCGACCATTACGTTGCCGATACTCGGACGCCGTTTTGAAAAAGTACTGGCGAAATGTGTCGATGAACACAGTGGGCAAAGTGCTCTGGTTGATATTGTCCTTTCGTCTCAGCCTATCTATTCAACCAAGCGTGTTTTGATCGTTGAAGATAATTTGATGAACCAAAAGATCGCCAGTTTCTTCCTAGACAAAATCGGTATGGATTACAGCATTGCGAGTAATGGGTTGGAAGCGCTTCAAGCGATAACCAATGGTCAACCTTTTACCGCGGTACTCATGGATTGCATGATGCCCGTCATGGATGGGCTGACTGCCACGAGAAAGATCAGAGAGTGGGAAGTGGAAAATGGCAAACCGAAAATACCCATTATTGCCTTAACCGCAAGTGTGCTCGATGAAGAAGTGGCTAGCTGCTTTGATGCAGGGATGGACGCCTATTTGCCCAAGCCTTATAAATCACAGCAGCTATTCGATATTTTTAATCAGTTGAAACTCGCGTAATTCACGCAATGGATGGATAGACGTTTTATTTCAGTGTGTCTAACGGTAACCAGTTTACTTTCACACCGGCTTGCAGGAACATATCTTGGCTGATCTTAATCTTGTCGCCCCAACGCGATAGAAAATCTTCCGTCTGCTCTGGGCAGTGAACCGCAGAAATGCCCGTTTGAATGATCTTTGCCGCACAATTCGGACAAGGGAAATGCGTCACCCAAATCTCACAGCTGTCTAAATCGCGTTTAGCAAAAAGGATGGCATTTTCTTCCGCATGAAGTGTTTTCAGATATTTCATGTCTCGCTCATCGGTATCGGCGCTGTCTGAGATGCCATGTGGGTATCCATTGAAGCCAACAGAAACGATGCGATTGTTTTTGGTAATGACCGCGCCAACTTGAGTGGAAGGATCTTTACTCCAAGAGCCGACAAGCTCAGCCATTTGAAAAAAACGTTGTGACCATTTAGAGATCATTGGAGTTCCTTAACTAATATTGAATGATGAAAGAGGTATCTGGTTATTATATCGACTTACTGTTGCTTAGCACCCAGTAATTGACTGGAATTGGCGGTAATTTGGTGTCCTATTGTCGCTAAAACGACCAATTCGTAAAAACAGTTCAATAAAAGCTTCCTTATTTACCACGATAGCTTGTGAGATATCTCTTACAAACCTGTGAGACTATTGGTTTCTCTCTTGAAGAAAACAAGAATATGCAAGCCTTAACCATTTGATATTAAATGGCTTGTTTGAATCTTGAACGGTTGGGTTATAGATTCATTCACAACACGGTCATTGTTCGCTGCCGAGCGAAAACGTATTCTAACCATGTTGTCAGCAAGGAGCGGACACGGAACAGGAAAGACCCAAGGATTGGTCATCTTCAGGACGAAGATATGGTTATTCAGGAAGAATAGTCAGCAAGGATTGCAAAGGACATTAGCCGGACGCTAGTAGCTAGGATGGTTACAAGACCGATTAATGGACGCTTAAAGGAATAAGAAAAATCTTTATTAGGATGATGAAGTCAGGACACTACTCATGGATTGGGTGATGTGAGTTAGCGAGGATAGCTAACGGGCAGGATAGCCGAGGACACCGCTAGGAAGGCGATGATAAGGAAGAGCTGAAGGAATCAGCATACTATCAAGGATTCGATGCAGGGAGCATCATATTGTAGCCGGATTGCTGCGAGTAAGAATAGAAAACCCACTAAGTTAACGCTTAGTGGGTTTTTTCTTTTTCAGTCGCTGAAAAGCATCGTTTCTCTGAGGTTTATCTCTCAGTGTTGCTACTGCACGAAAGTTTCATTTCAAATCACCGTTATTTCATAGGATATTGAATCTAGCTCACCTTATCGAATTTTGGATTTATAGTAGACTGAGGATAAACGGCTCTTCAAACTAGATAAAAAATTAAGGGAATGAATGGATTTTATTATCGGATGCTATAGCGATGGTCTTAAGACAGACGAGGGTGTGCTTTGTGTAGAGTTAAACGGACACTCTGGTAAATTGACACAAAAGCATGTGATGCTTCAAACTGAAAATCCGTCTTATGTGGCTTCTACTCCTCAAGCCAAATACACAGCAAACGAAGTAGCGAAAGAGACCCCACCTCGATTACATACGCTGATCGATTCCTCTAGTGATACGTTGGACTTAAATGGCGATTCTCCATGCCATATTTCGATTGATAAACACCATCAGTTTATTGCTATTTCTCATTATGGATCTGGAAACGTGAATGTTTGTACGCTGCGTTCAACGGGCCAACCGATAGAGCTCATTGCCGATCTCTTTGTTGATGGCAGTAGTGTGAACGTAGATAGGCAGGCATCGCCTCATGCGCACCAAGCTCTGTTTTTATCCACGCGCGACCAGCTAGCGGTTGTTGATCTTGGCTCTGATGCCATTCATTTTTTTCAGTATGACCGCGCTTTGCTCACCTTTGATAAGACACCTGTGCAGACCGTATCTATTCCTGCTGGGAACGGCCCTCGTCATCTGGTGTTTGATGCGCTTGAACAAACCGCTTATGTGGTGTGTGAGCTGTCTGAAACGCTGATTACGCTGAAAGATATTGATGATGAATGGTTAGTCGTGGATGAAACGGATCTATTGCCTGGCCAGAAAAAGGGAGAAGCGGCATCGGCCGTTAAACTGTCTCCTGATGAACAGTTTTTGTACGTATCGTGCCGCCATCAAAACCAGATCGCTATTTTTTCTGTTGATGGCGCGTTGCCGAAGTTTATTGAATCAGTCGGCAGTGAAGGGGAGTTTCCAAGAGACTTTGCTATCAGTGAAGATGGCTTATGGTGTGTGGTCGCCAATCAAAACTCCAATGTGCTTGTTAGCTATAAACGCAATATAGAAACGGGACTTCTGAGCTTTACAGGGCACTCATTGGAAGCCAATGCACCTGTTTGTGTTAGCCAATTGAGCTAGTTATTCAAGATAGTAAATCGAGCTTGTTATTCGAGATAGTAAATTGAAATCAGTACTCGGCATTCTTGCACTGAACCTAAATAAAAAGAGAGCGATAATTCGCTCTCTTTTTGATTGCTACGTGTCTTTCGAGTGCGGTTACTCGATTGGGCGCTTATGCTTCGGTACGTAATTCAAAATAGAAATAGGTACTTCCTTAGTTGGCTTGAACCCTTCAATTTCTCGACGTTCAATTAAGTGGCCTAAGCGGCTTTCAATCATGCACAGGTTCTTAAAGTTGTCTTTAGAGACAAACGATATCGCTTCGCCTTTTGCACCTGCACGTCCAGTACGACCAATACGGTGAACATACTCATCCGCTGGGTAAGGTAGATCGTAATTAAGGACGCGAGTTAGGTTTTGGATGTCGATACCACGCGCCGCGACGCCTGTTGAAATCAGGTATTTAATCTTGCCGTCTTTAAAATCGGTCAATAGTTTAGAGCGGACTTCTTGGCTTCGGCCACTGTGGAAGGGTTCTGCCTCAATGCCACGTTTCTCTAATTGAGAAGCCAGTTTTGCCGCCCCTTTCTTCGTTTCAATGAAAATAAGCGCTTGATCCCAATCATTTTCTTGGATCATATGGCTGAGTAGTGCTGATTTCTTATCTTTGTCGACCGTTACAAGCCATTGTTCGATGCTGTCTTTAGACGCGCTATGCTTGGCAATGGAAATTTCAGCAGGCTCGTCAATGGCCGTTCTCGCCAGTTCACGAACAGGGTTAGAAAGGGTTGCTGAAAACAGTAAGTTTTGAATGTTTTGCGGCAGGCGAGCAATGATTTTATTGATGTCTTCAATAAAGCCCATGTCGAGCATGCGGTCCGCTTCATCTAGAACGAAGGTTTCAACTTCTTCGAAGTGAACAGCATGTTGGCCGTATAAGTCTAGAAGTCGGCCTGGTGTAGCAACCAGCACGTCAATACCATCAATAAGAAGTTGCTTCTGCGGTTTTTCACTAACGCCACCGTAAACGGCCGTTGAAGTAAGGTTGAGGTGTTTACCGTAAGCATTGATGCTTTTTTCGACCTGAATCGCGAGCTCGCGAGTTGGAGTCAGGATGAGAGCACGAATACGTTTTTTACGTTTAGTTTCACCTCTGCTTAGCATCTCAAGGATTGGTAAGACAAAACTGGCTGTTTTACCTGTCCCCGTCTGAGCCGCAGCAATTAGGTTCTGCCCTGACAAAACAAGCGGAATGGCCTTTTGTTGAATCTCGGTTGGTTTATCGTAACCAAGTTCATTGATGGCTTGAAGAAGTGGGGCGCTTAATCCTAATTTAGAAAATGGCATTGACGGTCTCGGTAATAGTAATGGGTATAAATAACAGGCTGAGCGATGAGTAAAGATTGCATAATTCAGATTGAATACGTATTTCTAATCAACCCAACCTTACACACCGCAATGCAGCTAAGGCGCGCAGTGTAACATGCCAATATGGCATTCCAAGCGCTTTCAATGGTTCTAATTATAGCGCCTCTTTGTTCAGAAGCGCTTCGACGGCTGTTTTCTTGGTTTTACTGATTTTTTTCATAAAATCAAAGCTGACGTCGCTGTTAATCCTACTTTCAACATCATTCACCATCGAAAGCCATAATTTTGCAGTGACCTCAGAATCGGCTAATGCTCGGTGAAATACTCCGTCGTTCTCAATTTGCCTGAATTTAACCAGTTCTCCGAGCTTATGGCTGGGTGCATCCTGAATAAGGCGTCGTGCCACCAAAAGTGAACAGACGAACTGGCCACTGTAATCACGATCAATCAGATCGAGCTCGGCGTCTAGAAACCGTTGATCAAATGAAGCGTTATGCGCCACCAAGTGACTGTCTTGAATGAATTCAGAAAACTCACTCATCACTTGCTCATTGCTGGGTGCCCCTGCCAGCATATTATTAGTGATCCCAGTATAGCTCTCTATAAAACTACTGACACGAAAGCCCGGATTCATGAGCTGTTGAAAGCTATCAATGACTTCACCATCGGCTACTTTTACGGCACCAATCTCAATTGCTCTGTCGCCCATGTTGGGGGACAAACCTGTGGTTTCAAAATCGAGGATAATAATGGACTTAGCAGAGGTGGGGATCATGGGTTGCCTGTGTAGAAAAGAAATAAAATACGAGGCAAATTATAGCAAGGATCTCACTGCTCAAACTAGTCATTTACATTGGCCATTGTCATCAATAGATTATCATTATGGCACTGTGCCTGTTTCAAATAGACGCAGGCAAGTAATGGGCTCACCATCGACATAGAGTAAGAATAATATGAGACAACAGGCGAAAGCGGACGTTCTATTGCAACTGTTTCACCGAGAGTGCATCAGTGCGCCTGCCGTTGAGCCAGAAACGATCGACCCTAAATTCCGCGCAAGTGATGAGTACGAACAGTGGCGGCGTGGTAAAGCCGATATCATGGACAATGAAGTGCTACAGTCACCGTGGATTAAAACGTGCACAGAGGGCTATATCACAGAGCTTACCTTTTACTCTGACGGTACCCTAGACGAATATAAACTGTTTGACCGATTGCATACGACTGGCCAATGGAAATTGGAAGATGGCTTGCTGATTGTTCGAATCATTAAAGGAGAGAATCAGTACGAGTTCGCAGTCATAGGGCAAAGTGAGAATAGCCTCTATTCAGCCATAGAATATAAGAATGGTGAACTTCACTCTTACCTTAAGCTCGTGCCGACGCGTCCAAAGTAGGTAGAGCAAGAGCGCTCAATGTTGTTTTAGTTCTTTTTAGTTGTGGCTGAACCTATTCACCTCTATTATGACAATCTGTTGGTTACGCTTATGGCTGATTAGATGTCTGCTCACTTAATAAAATTGTTCTGGTTGACAATACTTGCATTGCTTATGCCGTCGCAAGCGTTCGCATACCTAGCAAAAAGTGATCAAGCTTTAAATGGCGTTCAAACTACGCCAGCGACAGTCAGCCAAGGTGATGTAAGCTTTCTCACACTTGAGGCCTCACTGCCTTCTGAGCAAAGCATTCCAGATTCACCAGTTCCAAAGCCTGTTTCTCAATCTGAAGTCAGTGATAGCGCCATTGCTATCGTTAATTCAAACCGCTGGCTGAGCTCTTCTTCTACAATCGAAGAGACCAATGATCGAGACAGTGAGTTCTTTGATGCGCTCACACACCTTCCTCATTACAAACAAGTTTTTCAACTTTCCTATTCATCCTTTGGTGACGCATTTGCGTCAGAACACCGAATTTCTGGTTGGAAAGAGTCCAACGCACTCTATGTCGCGTTAAATAGTCAGTTCTAATTCGATAAATCCTCACCGCTAAACATTACTTTTATTCATCTTGATAAGAACTTAGAGGGTCTTATCAATGCATTTAGCTTGATCTTCTGATCAAGGGACGGTTTATCTATGAAAAACAGATCGAAACTCAGCCATTCTAAGCAGGCGGCGTCTGCACGTGTTATGAATCGCTACCCAATGTGGAAATACGTGGTGCTCATTACCACCATTCTTATCTTAACGTTAAGCGCCATTCCAACTTGGTACGGAGAGCAGCCTTCTATTCAGCTCTCATTTGACCAACCATTGGCTGGCCAAGCATCCACAGCCGGATCCCAGCATAACCCTGAGAAGTCATCGCCTTATTCGGTCGTTGAACTGAATAGCCTTTTAACCAATCAAGGCGTATTGGCAAGTCAAATCGAACAGCTCGGCAGTGATTTTACCTTAACGTTTGATTCGGAAGCAGACCAAAGCAAAGCTCGTACGATACTTGATGGTGTTATAGGCGAAAAGGACAGCATTAGCTTCTCCTATATGTCGGCGGCGCCAAAGTGGTTTACCGATTTTGGATTCAGTCCAATCAAACTTGGTCTAGATTTGCGCGGTGGTGTTCAATTTCTGCTGAATGTTGATGTAGATAAAGCCTTTGAAGAGCAAAGAGACGCAATGCTTGATGAGTCTCGTGATGCATTGCGTCAAGAACGCATTCGAGGTGCTCGTTTCAATAAGGTTGGTGTAGATGGTTTTGTCGTGGCCGCTCAGTCTCCTCAAGCACTGAACACCGTAGCGAGTTTGATTCAAAACAACTACTCGGGTTGGCAAGTACAACGTCAATCCGATTCGATTACGGTGACACCGACTGAGCAAAATAGAACCGAATTTCAAACGATTACTCTTCAGCAAAACTTGAAAATTATGCGTGATCGTATTGAAGAACTCGGCATCACCGAAGCTTTGGTTCAACGACAGGGTGAAAGTGGGATTCGTATTGAACTGCCTGGCGTTCAAGACCCAACACAAGCGAAAAATGTTATCGGTGCAACGGCAAGCTTGTCATTTCATCAAGCAAAGTCAACGTCAGACGGTATGACACCATCGGATAGGGTGTTGAGTGATGAAAATGGACAACCAGTCATGGTTTCAAAGCGCCCTGTATTGACGGGGGAGCACATCGTTAATGCCAGAGCAGGCGTGGATCAGATGGGAATGTCGGAGGTCAACATCTCTCTTGATCATGCTGGTGGCAAAAAGATGAGTGATTTTTCCAGTGCTAATATTGGAAAGCCGATGGCAACGGTCTATCGAGAATATACGACGAACGCACAGGGTGAGTCTCAGCGCAGCGAAAAGGTTATTTCTGTCGCGACGATTCAGTCCCAGCTAGGAAGTCAGTTCCGAATTACTGGTGCAGGTAGCATGGCTGAAGCGCAAGAGCTTGCCTTACTGCTAAGAGCAGGATCGTTGACTGCCCCAGTGACGATTGTTGAAGAGCGTACCATTGGGGCGTCACTGGGAGCTGAAAACATTCAAAATGGCTTTGCGGCATTGGCATTGGGAATGGGATTAACCCTGACATTCATGGCGCTCTGGTATCGCCGATTAGGTTGGGTTGCGAACACCGCCTTGCTGGCCAATATTGCCTGTTTACTTGGGCTTATCGCTTTGTTGCCCGGCGCGGTATTAACCCTACCAGGCATTGCTGGCCTAGTTCTCACGGTCGGCATGGCTGTTGATACAAACGTACTCATATTTGAACGCATTCGAGACAAGATTGCCGAAGGTCGTACGTTCGCTCAATCCATTGACCTTGGCTTTAGTAGTGCGCTGAGCACCATTCTTGACGCGAATGTCACAACCATGATCACCGCTGTCATTCTTTATTCTATTGGTAACGGCCCAATACAGGGCTTTGCATTGACACTAGGGCTAGGTTTATTAACCAGTATGTTCACGGGTGTCTTTGTTTCTCGCTCAATTATCAATCTCATTTGGGGTCGCGACGCTCGTCGTGAAGTTAAGGTGTAATCATGAAAACGACCAATACAATGAACATTAACCCATTTAAGAAAAACATCAGAAAGATTCGCTACTTCACCAGTTATGTCTCGTTATTTTTAATGCTTGTCTCTATGGCAGCGCTAGGCATGAAAGGCTTGAACATGGGGCTCGATTTTACGGGTGGCATGGTGACAGAGGTTCAACTTGATAAAGACGTTAGCCGAACCGAAGTTGTTGAGGCATTAAGCCCAAACCTTGGGGAGTTAGCGACCGTCACCAATGCCGGAGAAGAAGGTCGTTGGGTCATTCGCTATCCGATCCCCGAATCTGGCGAGCAAACCGTGCACCTAGAAGAGGTACTGTCGGCAGCGTCTAATCAGGTGGATGTGCTGAGCAATAGTATGGTCGGCTCTCAAGTCGGGGATGACTTGCTCAATCAAGGCGGATTGGCATTGCTGGTTTCGATGATGACCATTCTAGCCTATCTTTGTATTCGCTTTGAATGGAGACTGGCCAGCGGTTCGTTACTTGCCTTGTTGCATGACGTGGTACTGGTACTCGGCTTTTTCGCTGCGACGCAAATGGAATTCAACCTCACGGTATTTGCAGCGGTGCTGGCGATATTAGGTTACTCACTGAATGACTCCATTATTATCGCGGATCGGATTCGAGAGTTTCTGATTGCTAAGCAAGACGCACCCACAGCAGAAATCACCGACAATGCCGTGATTGCAACGTTCTCTAGAACGCTCGTCACATCTGGAACAACGTTGATTACAGTGTCGGCGCTGTGGCTCATGGGGGGCAGTGCGCTTGAAGGATTTTCTACTGCCATGTTCATTGGCATTTTGTCTGGCACTTGGTCTTCAATCTCAATTGGTACGGTTTTGCCTGAGTGGTTGGCTTTAGAGCCTAAGCATTATCTTCCCGTTGAAATAGACACTGCACCTTAGCAAGGGGTTAGCACTTAATCTATATAGGGTTTACATTGTAAATTTGATAAGAGAACTGCATTTGTAGTTCTCTTCTTGAAGTGTTTTTATATTTGTAAGTATAGGGAGCATCAATGAGAGCGCTTTAAAAGGGGGCGTTCTTCCTTTTTTCTTATTGAGTGAAGTGCCATTAATGTAATTTGAACATTGAGAATATAGGCTCAAAATACCTAACTCAATAACTCAATAACTCAATAACTCAATAACTCAATAGTTCTTTATGAATCGGTTTTACTCTAGGCTTTCATCACGGTTCAGGTTTGTGTAATTTTGTTTTTTATCCAGGGTCTCTTCTTCGACGTCATTCTCTTCTGAATCTTCATAGTACTTAACAACAAAAGGCGTGAGCATGACGCTTGAAGGTAGGAAATGTTTCATGTCGATATCTCGGTAAAACTACATAACTCCTTTATAGATTTTATTCACGTATAAGAAGTTGAGCTGGCGCATAAAAGGTTACCAATAATCGACAACATGCTGAGATTGAGCTAACGATCACCCAACTGAGTAGCATTCTATCCGTTGCTTCTGCCAAGAAAAGGATTAAACTGCTATTCGAATCTAAACTGCGACGGAGTTATGAGAGAAAATGAAGTACGATTGGATATTGTTTGATGCTGATGAAACTCTATTTCATTTTGATGCGTTCAAAGGGATGCAGCTGATGTTCTCTCGCAAGGGTGTCGATTTTACTGAGCAAGATTTCGATGTTTATCAGCAAGTGAATAAGCCACTTTGGGTTGATTATCAAAATGGTGACATTACGGCGCACCAGTTAAAGCATACTCGTTTTGAATCATGGGCAGAGCGTTTGAATACGACGACTGCCGAGTTAAATTCAGCCTTTTTGGAAGCGATGGCGGATATTTGTACGCTACTACCTGGTGCTAAAGAACTGATGGACTCACTGTCTGGGAAAGCGAAACTGGGCATCATTACCAACGGCTTTACCGAGCTACAAGCGATTCGTTTGGACAGAACAGGGATGACCGAATACTTTGAACAGGTGGTGATTTCTGAAGAAGTGGGTATTGCTAAGCCTGATCAGGGGATTTTTGCTCATGCGTTAGAACGTATGAATCAGCCATGTAAAAGCAAAGTTCTGATGGTGGGTGACAACCTGCACTCAGACATTCTTGGCGGTCTAAACTTTGGTATTGAAACGTGCTGGCTAAATTCTAACGGGGCTGAAGCGCATGCCGATATTCAGCCTCATTATACGGTCAGTTCTTTAAGTCAGCTACAATCAGTACTGTTGGGTTAATTCCCGTTATCTGCAACACTTATCAATCATTTATAGAGTGAATCAAGAAATAGACGCGAAAGAACCATTTGCTGAGTCCGGTTAGCGAACGTGGTTTGTCAGTGACTAGTCTTTAGGTGCGTATAAGGTGATGTAGTGGGGGAGTGATTTGGTTTCGCTGGTTTCAAATTCGTCTTCCAATATAGACATGGATTGAATTCTGTCTAACCGGAAGTGTCTGTAATCGTCTCTCAGTTCACACCAAGCAACGAGTGTCCAATTCTTGCCCCAGAATATCTGTCCAAGCGGTTGTAAGATACGTTCAGTTGTCGAACCATCTTCTGCGGTATAGTGAAGTGAGACTTTGTGTTTTTCATCAGTCGCATGGCGAAGGAGTTGGCCTCGCTTGGCGCTGTTGGACTGAATATGATAATCCGGTACCAATATAGGGAACGACTCGACTTGCTGCTTTAACTTATCGGGCAGTACCGACAAAATCTTAGTGGAAGCACTTCGTGACGCATTGGCAAGTTCTTCATCTGACCAGGCTCGCACCATTCTCATTCCTAGTTCGAGCGCCATCATCTCTTTTTCTGTAAACATAAGCGGTGGTAGGTGGGAACCCGCTTGAAGAATATAGCCGATTCCCGCCTCTCCGTGTATTGGAACACCGGAGCTAATAAGGGATTGAATGTCTCGATAAATGGTTCGCTCACTGACTTCCATCCTCTCAGCCAACTGCGCGGCAGTGATTGCGTAGCGCCGAGAGCGTAGAAGGGTCAATAGCTCAAACAATCGTTCAGACTTACTCATTTCAATCCCTAAATTCGCCAGTGAAAGGCTACGCTTGGCAACCACTGTCCATTTTAATGACTTGGTGACTAATATCTACAGATGTAGGGTCAATTAATGATACTAAGGGTTTACAGTGAGGGCTCGCCATGAATTGTTCTCCTGCTGATTTTGCTTCTTCCATTGAATTCCAATACACAGTGTCTGTCCAACTGTTGTTTCCTTCATTGTGGCTTAACGAGCGATAGAGAAATCCAGGCAGACTTTCAACAAACTGCTGGCTTTGCTCACTTGCCTCAATAAGCGCGCTTTCGCTTGTTGCTTCTACTAGTGAAAATTTAACGATCTCAATTACCTGACTCATAGTATTTCCTTGTTTGATAACATGTTTTTGGGTTCGAATATATAGTACAAGCCGTCAGTGTCAGAACGTGTCAGTAGTGATTGGGCAAGATGACGAGGTTACGGTGATAGAAAAATGAGTGCCACTGCTTGCCTATTGTTGAATATGCAATCTAAGCTAAAGGTATCTGATGCATATAAATAAGTTGAGTAGCTACCATAGAGTAGCGTTTTGCTATTGGATACGTCATTGGCTTAGAAAGGAGCAAGGGTGAGTTAACTGCCCTTGTGCGGAAAAAATTATGTCGATAGTAGGTAAAATTGAACAGTGGGATGAACGCAAAGGTTATGGCTTTATTTCTGTTGATAGGCAAGCGCCTAGAATACTCTTTCATCTTTCAGATCTCTCTGGCTACAGTCAAAAACCCCGCTTAAATGAAAGAGTCCACTTTACGTTAGCGAAAGATGCGCATGGTTCTTTTGTCGCGAAACATATAGAGCGTCCAATGGTTTTTGGATTTCCAATAGCCGTCATGGTTTGGTTTGTGACGATTCTCGCGTCAAGTGTGTGGCTTATTGAATATCCAGCGGTGTCTCTACTTTACTACGCGTTGGTGAGTACGGTTACGTATGTCTTTTATCTTTATGATAGTTCTGCAATGGTTGACGGGCAGACACGAGTGCCAGAGTTACTGCTTCATTTGCTTGCCATTATGGGGGGATGGATTGGTGCGACGATTGCTCAAGGAACGTTACGTCGAGAACCTTCGTCATTTAGCTATCAGTGGGGCTTTTGGATTTCAGTGGCTATCAACATCTCAGTGTACGCTTGGACGTTCACTCCAGAAGGAGAGAAAACACTGCATGAGTGGATAAGTGCTTTGCAACTTTCCGTATCATGAGCCGGATCGTATAAATTATAAAACGAACCCGTAAACGCCCATTGAATCAGAATTTAGTGGGCGTTTAGTGTTTGTCTATGGGTAACGTTCATTCAGTCATGATACCCAGTTCTTTTCTCTTGCGTTTGCTTAGCCCAGAGGCAACGAGCCGATAAGATTCAGACAAGTAGTACTCTAATTCATCATCAAGTGAGCCGTTTGTTTCTATTTGTTGAATCCATTTCATTCCTCTGTTGGCGAAGTAAGGCGCGGGAATATACCCTTCATGATCGCTAAGAAATGAAAAATTTTGGTCTGAGGTTTTGAACGTAAAGGCTGGCTGATTGTTCTTTCCTTGGAATCCGATGGCAAAGACCTTACCTCCAATTTTCCAAACATCTGAATTACCCCACTGCACGACATGGGTCGTGGCAGGAAACGCCTGACAAAATTGATTAAATTCTTCGTGATTCATAATGGGATGCCTTTCAACCGATAGTGACGTTTTCGCTATGTTACTTCTTGTGTTCTGGTATAGCTTGTTAAACTTTACAGGCCTATTGATAGGAAGCTTTAAGCTGTTTTAGAGAGCTCGGTACAATGATTTTATGCACTGGGCCAACGAAAAACATGTAAATTTTGCCAAGAAAATTGTTTACATGAACCACGGTTGTCGCGTGTACCGTCGCTTCGTTGCCATTGGGCTCAATGAGAAAAGAAATGCGCACATCCAGGTGTTTATCTCTATCCTCAACAATCATCTCACGTTCGGTATTGGACACGACCTTAAAAATTCCAATGGGATCTCCAGGTTTATAATCTTGGCTGGGTTTATCGTGGTCAAACTCATGCATTTGGCCTAAATGTTTTAATCCAAGTTTAGACACAATCCAGTTTCTTAATGCCATCAACTTGATTACCCAATTGGGTGTGTTTTTAGCAACTTCGGAATAGACGGCCAATGCAGATTGTCCGTGGTATTGAATCACAGTAGAAAAGCGATCGGCGAAGTAGGCGGTGTTCAATGAGCTGTATAGTTGGGTGTCATTTGGAATATCCACAAAGCGTCCTTAAGTAATCGCGAGTCAATTGGGTGGCTCGTTATCTTGCACTGGTTTCTATGAAAAAACGATTTAGCGAAAAAGCAGACCGATTAATCATCCTAAGCAAAACAACGGTTCATTCAATAGAGGCAAAATAAGCGTCTCTATTGAAACCAAAGCATCAATGAAAATCGACAGGGCAGAGTTAACGCTACCGTTACAATAACTTAGTTTACATAACTTTAGAAAGATTACTGGCTCAATGCTGGGAATCATCCGATCTTACATTTGCAGCAAGTGTGCCGCTTCTATTGGTTTACCCTTTTCTTGTTTGCCGCTATGGTAAATGACACATTGAACCACCATTGGATTGAAAGGAATAACGATGAACCAAACGATAGACACCATTCTTGGCCACCGCTCCATTCGTAAGTTTACAGGACAAGCCATAGACAGCGCTCAGCTCGATACCATTATTCAGTCGGGTATCGCGGCGTCATCGTCAAGCTTGCTTCAAGTGGTTTCAATCATTCGAGTCACTGATAAAGACAAGCGTCAGTTATTGGCAGAATACGCAGGAAACCAAGGGTACGTTGAGAGTGCAGCGGAATTCTTGGTTTTCTGTATTGACTACCAACGGCACTGCACCATCCAGCCTGATGTTCAAGCTGACTTTACCGAGCTAACCTTAATTGGCGCCGTGGATTCTGGAATTATGGCTCAAAATTGCCTATTGGCTGCAGAGTCTTTGGGGCTAGGTGGCGTATACATTGGGGGGCTGCGTAATAACGCGGCAAAAGTTGACGAACTGCTGGGGCTACCTAAACACGCCGCTGTGCTGTTTGGGATGTGCCTTGGTCATCCTGCCCAAGATCCTGAAGTTAAGCCTCGTCTTCCGTCGACGGTTATCATGCATGAAAACCAGTATGAGCCGCTCAATCTTGCTGAGGTTGAACGTTATGATGAGACGATGAAAGACTATTATGCGACGCGCACGACTCATAAAAAATTAGCAGGTTGGTCTGAGCAAACAAGCTCAAAGCTTACGGGGGAGTCTCGTCCTCATATGCTGAGCTATCTCAATGATAAGGGATTGGCCAAAAGATAAGGGTGACTAAGCATCTTAGTGAACTTGATTAGTGAACTTGATTAGTGAGCTTGAGCGTCTATTGAGCCCCTGATGGTTTGGGGCTCAATCTTATTGTTCATGATTCAGTGAAAATGAATCTATGGCGTGTCTTGATGAAACAAGGGGGTTGGTTTGGCTCTTATATAACAGAAAGCGTCGAAATAGCTAAAAGAGCCAGTGCGGGTTCACCTCTTGTTTCAAATCATCACTCGCACGGAGGGGCTTGATAGATCGTCGCTAGACCACCTAATGAAGTTTCCCTGTACTTCTTATTCATATCCTTACCGGTCTCGTACATCGTCTCGATTACCTTGTCGAGTGAGATAAGGCACTTACTGGTTCGCTTTAAAGCCATGCGAGAAGCATTGATCGCTTTCATCGCACCCATCGCATTACGTTCAATACAAGGCACCTGAACGAGTCCACCAATAGGGTCACAGGTCATCCCCAATGAATGCTCCATCGCTATCTCTGCGGCAATACACATTTGCTCGTTACTGCCCCCTCGCAACGCAGTCAGCCCCGCTGCAGCCATGGATGAGGATACCCCCACTTCGCCTTGGCAACCGACCTCAGCGCCTGATATGGAAGCATTGGTTTTGTACAAAATACCAATGGCCCCAGACACAGCAAGAAAATCCTTCAGTTGTTTGGTATCTAGTTCTTTAATGAAACGGTGGTAGTACATAAGAACAGCAGGAATCACGCCCGCAGCGCCATTTGTCGGTGAGGTGACTACCTGGCCCCCTGCGGCATTTTCTTCGCTCACGGCAAAAGCAAACAGGTTAATCCAATCGAGGATTTCCATCGGGTCATTCTCAATCACTGCATTGGCTTCGAGTTTTTTTAGCAGGTTTGGCGCTCGTCTGGTGACGTTCAATCCACCGTCTAAAATGCCTTCGGTATCGAAACCCCGTTGCATACAAAGAGACATCACCTTCCAAATTTGGTCCGCTTTCGCGTCTATATCATCCTGATTGAAGAAGCTTTGTTCATTTTGTAAGATCATGCCACCTAGGCTCAACCCAACCGTTTCTGCCTGTTCTAACATCTCTTGCGCGGAGCTAAATGGGTATTTGACCGATGTTTCACTCACTTCATCTTTGTTCTCTAGCTCAGAGGCGGTGGCAATAAAGCCCCCTCCGGTAGAGTAATAGGTTTCAATCGCAAGTTGGTTCCCTTGATCATCATAAGCACTGATGTTCATTCCATTTTCATGCAAGGGTAAGTTTGTTTTGTGAAAAAGAATATCGCGTTCGTAGACGAAATTGATGGCGTGATCACCGGCGATACACAGTGAATGATCGTCGATGGCGGCTTGCATTTCTTTATTGGCAGTAGATACCTTGATGGTGTCTGGTCGGTAGCCTAGCAACCCAAGTATTGTTGCTCTGTCAGTGTGGTGGCCAATCCCTGTTAAAGATAAAGACCCGTACAAATCTACCTGAATACGCGCCACTCGCGATACTTGTTCGTTAATGAGACGAGTGAATCGATATCCTGCAATCATAGGGCCATTTGTGTGGGAGCTGGAGGGTCCAACGCCAATTTTATAAATGTCAAAAATCGATAGCATAACTTCGTCCTACCTTGAGTGTGTCTGTTAAACTGAACCAACTTATTAAGTTTAGCCCCTAAGTGAATGAGCGTTCGCCTGTTTTCAAGGTTAATCTAACCTAAAAACTTGAATGTTAATTGAGCAGAGAAGAGAATTGAGACATTAGTATGATTATTGATAGAGTTGTCATTTTGCTTGGTAAGCGTTTGCAGAATAATGCGCTGACTTTGGAAGGGAAAAGTCGAGTAGATGCATTATTGGATTTTCTGCCTAAGCAAAACGTCTCGAATACGGCACTCTTGTTCTGTGGAGGTCTGACTAAAGGTCAGAACATATCTGAATCTCAGGCAATGTATGACTACTTTCTATTGAACGAAAAATCGACGGACTTCCCCGAAAGCCATATTCTTTTAGAACAAAACTCGACCAGCACTGTTGAGAACATACAACATGGATCAGCCGCATTGCTGGAAAGCGGCTTGTTATCAGAAAGAGGGCCGTTGGAAGTGGTCTTTGTATCGAATGACTATCACCTTGAGAGAATCTTTGAGATTCAGACGTTAATGGATGAACAAGGCCTACTTGGTGTGCTTCGTGCTCGTTGCCTAGAGCAAGGGGTTAATCTGAAAATTTCGTATCAGCTAAGCGATCATGTTTGTGTCGATTATCCGCATTCGGGTTTTCAGTCAGAACTCTTTCTAAAAGTTGAAGCATTAACAACGTATCGCGTGTATTTGGAAGGGGTTGTCGCGGGCGCATTTAAAAGAGAATTGTCGAGTGTTCGAGAAGCGCCATTGCGTATTGCCACGCAAGCGTTAACAGGGATCGAAGATTTACTTAAACAGAGCAGTGACTATGAATTACTCGTTGGACTGATGGACGTTCTAGAAAAATCAATTACAGAGACAGTACCGGATTTGCCTATAAAAAAAGTAAGGGAGTATCTTGCTGTTCTTGATACTAACCTTACCTTATTGAACCGATATTTAGACCCTGAGAGTCAGTTAGAGACTCGCTGGTGGCGTTGAATTAGCCTTCGCTTTTCTCTTTTTCTTGAGCGTTACGGTAGTATTCCCACTGCTCTGTGCGTTCTTCTTCAGAGACAGCACAGTAAGTGACGCGTTGTTCATTTTCAGACACGGTTTCAAGTTTGCCACCCTGTTGAACGCAATAAACAGAAGCTGGATTTGAAATTGAAGTGTACTCTTTTACTTCGTATTCATCGGGTTCGCTCGAACAGCCAGCCAGTACAGCAACAACAGCTAAGCCCGCAAAAATAGTGGTTTTTTTCATTAAAATCTCCAAGTAAATATCGTTATGTCTTTAGTCAGTATACGAGAACCTCTAAAAAATATTGTGTTAAGTTTGTCAAAAAATTGAAGATGTCTAGAATTAATACAAACAACGCATTAATTACACATTGATCCAATTGACGATGTTTTTCAAAGTAATGCAAATACCACGTAAGGATCTCGGTATGTCAGGGAATAAATTTAGGCTTGTTACTCGTAGTGATTTTGATGGATTAGTTTGCGCAGTGTTATTGAAGCAACTTGATTTAATAGAAGAAATTAAGTTCGTACACCCTAAAGATATGCAAGATGGCATCGTCTCTATCACTGAAAATGACATCGTGACTAACCTTCCTTATGTTGCCCATGCCCACCTTGTTTTTGATCACCACCTTTCAGAGAAAATTCGCAATCCAGGTGAGCACCCTAACCATATTATTGAGCCTGATACGCCCTCCGCAGCTCGTGTTGTGTGGAATCACTATGGTGGAGTGTCTACCTTTCCAAGTGAGTGGGAAGAGATGATGGAGGCCGTAGACAAAGGGGATTCCGCCGACTTTACTCGCGATGAAGTCCTAGATTCGACAGGGTGGAATTTGCTTAACTTCCTAATGGATGCGCGAACGGGTTTAGGTCGTTTTCGAGAGTTTAGAATCTCAAACTATGCACTCATGATGGATCTGATTGATTTTTGTAAGAACCACCCGATAGAAGAAATTTTGCAGCTCCCGGATGTGATGGAGCGTGTGTCTTTGTATCGCGAGCATGAAAACCTGTTTAAAGAACAAATAGTGCGCTGCGCCCAAGTCCACAGTAATTTGGTGCTGCTGGATTTGACCAAGGAAGAGACTATCTATGCCGGTAATCGCTTCATGATTTATGCAGTGTTCCCGCAATGCAATATTTCCATTCATAAGATGTGGGGTTTTCAAAAGCAGAACATTGTTTTTGCAACGGGCAAATCGATCTTTGATAAAGGCTCTAAAACCAATGTTGGAGAGTTAATGCTCAAGTACGGAGGTGGGGGACATAAAGCCGCTGGAACATGCCAAATCAGTGTTGAGAAAGCGGAAGAAGTACAGCAAGCGCTCATTGAAAAAATAACGACTGACGGCTGACTTCGATTCGTTAACCTCATGAATTAAAAAGAAAGGCTCACTATCTTTAAGATATTGAGCCTTTAATCTATACACCTAATTTTTTAACGAACAATGACGGCTTAAATAGGCATTACACGATTTCGACCAAGTTGCTTTGCTTCATAGAGCAGTGCATCGGTTCTATCGACAAGAGACTCGACCGTGTCCCCTGGCTGAAATTCAGTCACACCAAAAGAAGCAGTAATATTGGCGATCTGTTTTCCCGAACGACGATCTTTAATCGACAGTTTTTCAATTGCTCGCCTCAGTGTCTCGGCGAATTGCCTTGCGATACGTATTGACTTGTTTGGCACAATAAGAGCAAATTCTTCGCCACCAAATCGATAAGCGGTAATGCCATCTCTACAACTCGTTTGTAAACGTTTCGCGAGTGCACGAATAACAGTATCACCAAAGAGGTGTCCGTAATTGTCGTTAAACTTTTTGAAGTGATCAATATCAAGCAATATCAGTGACATGTGTTGACCAGCGCGACACAGTGAGAATAAATCAGCGTCAAACGCTCTGCGGTTATAC
Source organism: Vibrio sp. 10N.261.55.A7 (assembly GCF_002877365.1). Lineage (GTDB taxonomy): Bacteria > Pseudomonadota > Gammaproteobacteria > Enterobacterales > Vibrionaceae > Vibrio. Next base: position 12,589 of record NZ_MCWZ01000168.1, on the reverse strand, counting down.
AGGCTAGATAAGCTATCAAAAAGAACGTCTTGTTGCACTTGAGCAAGTTGAGATTTCAATCGAGAAATCTCTTGAGTGGCGGTATTGAGTTGCCCATTGAGGAAATCGGTAGAGCTACGAATTTCTCGGGATTCAGACACTAGCTGACGGATGACGCCCATCACTTCATCAATGGATAAACCTTCACTTTCTACTCGGCTGAGATCCGTGAAACTCTTATCAATGAACTCAGAAAAAGAGGACGTATCCGATAGGGTATCTGTCATAGAACTGGCTACTTCGTTGACCAGTACTTCGATATTCTCTCGAAGGCTGGTTAGATCGGTTTCTGCCTGTTCCGCTACATAGTTGTTGTATAAGTCTTTTCCTGCTGCAGGAGGACATACACCAAAATTCTCGACAACCATGTCGAGTTCTTGGTTTAATTCTGGGTTACTCTCATCGACGTACGTATACCACACCGCATAATTTGCTGGAGTGGCGGCAACGTGGTTTTTCATCATCAATGGAACCGCTTTTTTTAAATTAGCTGTCGATTTTTTGAAGTCGTCGCTCGTCATTTCTATTTTTGCTGCCATAACTAACAAATACTTATAAGCCTAAGATTAGCTGATTAATCGGATTTTTGCTTTAATAATCTTGGCCTATTTTAATATAAAAACTCTAAGCTAAATCAATAAAAACGTCAGGTATTACGAATTTTTACCGCACTTGGAGATTTGACTTGTCGCACTGCAACGATAATTTGGGGTAATAGCGATGCTGCTATCATGCAAATCATCAATATGTATTGGTAAGAAGTAAAGGAATCACCGATCAAAACAAAGCCACTGAGAATCCCCGCAATAGGGTTCGCTATACCACCAAAAGTGAAATCAACCACCGACATTCTTTGCAGCAGCCAGACGTACATTCCGTACCCAAGCGCCGTATTAAAGCCAATAACCCAAAGAAGCCCCAAGAAGTTATGCATAGTGAAGTTTTGATAAACACTCACATAAGGTGCTGAGTCAATGACAAAGTGGAACCCTGACGCCAAAGACAAAATAGTACCGCCAATCAATAGCTGCCAGGTCAGTACACTCCACCAGTCCATCTTATTACCCAAAGACTTTGTAATGCTGCTTCCGACGACGATACACATAATAGCGGCCAACATCGCCGCGAGGCCGAGAGGGTTGAGGCTGATTGAACGAGGATCAAACAATAACCAAGCCAATACAATCAGCATGATTCCAGAAACGGCTTGCAATAGGTTTGGTCGTTTATTTTCAACCACCCAGTGAAATAGCATGGCAAAGACGGGCACCGACACCATTCCCACGCCAGATATTGCCGAGGGTAAGGTTAACGCCATGACGAAAATAAGACCGAAGAAGGTCGCAATATTAATTAAACCCAAGCTAAACAGTACTTGCCATTCCCCTTTCTTAGGTAATGTTGGTTTTACTAATAGCAACAATAAGCCTGCAGGTAAGGCACGCAGTGCACCCAGCAATAGCGGTGGCCAGTCGGGCAGCGTAAATTGAGTCACTGCATAGGTTGTTCCCCAAAAAAAGGCAGGGATCATGGCTAAAAGTATGTTCATAATTAAATATCTTCACGTTAAGATAGTTTTGTTTGAATTTACGCCTAAAATCACGATTTGTAAAGTATCTTTATGTTAAGATATTTGCAAGTGATCTATTTTTTTATTAGGGAATACAGCAATTATGGACGCAATTGAACGAGTTGTAGAGCAGTGGGCGATTGAAAAACCAGAACTGGACACACAACCAATGGCGATGCTTGGTCGCTTGCTAAGAGTGTCTAAACATTTAGAGACGCAAGTGGCAGAAACGCATAAAGAATATGATTTGAAGCTTGGAGAGTTTGATGTGCTAGCGACTCTACGTCGCAGTGGCAAACCGTATAACCTAACGCCGTCTGAGCTTATTGATTCAATGATGCTGACTTCCGGCGCTATGACGAATCGATTGGATAAGCTAGAAAAGAAAGGCCTGATTGAGAGAACGCACAGTAAAGAAGACCGCCGCAGTGTATTTGTAAAACTGACGAAAGATGGCTTAGTGTTGATTGATGAAATGATGGGCAAGCATGTGGATGTTCAAACTCAACTTGTTGAATCGCTGTCAGCGCCGCAAAAGAAGCAACTGAACCAGTTGCTAACGGTATGGCTTGCGCAGTTTGAATCCTAAAGTAAGAGCCGTTTTGATCGTCAAAAAATAGGTAAGGTTATGGACAGTAAAACCCTTGAACAACATCTCTTGAGCTATTTAGGCGCTGAGATTGATTTCCCTTTTGGTGATGAAGTACAGGTCTTCAAAGTGAAGGGAAAGATGTTTGCGCTTATTGCTGAACGAGATGGGCGTCAGAGCGCGAACTTAAAAGTAAATCCGGTCGATGGTGAAGTGTTGGTCAGTCAATTTACGGGTATCAAACCTGGCTATCATATGAACAAGCGCCACTGGATAACCGTTGATCTTAATGACGATGTAGAAGACTCAATGATATTGGATCTTAGTGAACGCTCTTACCAACTTGTTGTGAGCAAAATGAAGAAATCAGACCGAGAAGCGCTTCAGAACTTGAAATAAGAAAGCCACGCAATAGCATGGCTTTTTTTACGAAGTATGAACAAATTCCAAGGATCAAACTGATACTATGGATGAAATTGGCGCTAAGGATAAAATAGACACCTAAGCGGTTTGTTTGCTCTCTTCTATGTGTTTCGCACCCTTAAGCATCGCTTGTATAAGCTCGCCGGCATTAAATTTTTCCAGCGCTTCATGGGCACCCACCTGATGCGCTCTCTCTATACAAATCTCACTGGACAATGAGGTGTGCAAGATACAGTAAGCTCGATCAAGCTCAGGCGAGTTCTGCACTTCAAACGCCAACTCATAGCCATCTAGCCCTGGCATTTCGATATCACTCACCAATAAGTCGATGGCTTCATCTGAAGAGGACTGAACCTTCATCAGCTCAAGCGCATCGAGCCCATTTTTACAGATCTGGTATGGAATATTGATTCTATCTAGAGCGTCAGCCAGCTGTTTCCTTGCAATGGAAGAGTCGTCCACTAACAGAATATTGAGGGCTTTGAGTCTCTCTCGCTCGATGTCCGTTAACATTGGAATGTTAGCCGACTCGTACTGAGGATAGATCTTAGACAGCAGCAGCTCTACATCGAGCATCTGTACGATTTGCTCATTGTGGCGAGTGATCCCGGTGACAAAAACATCTTTGCCTGTCGATTCAGGAGCCGATTCAATGGACCGCCAGTTACATTCAATGATCTTTTCTATCGAGCGAACCATAAACGCAACAATCGTTCGCAAGCAATCGGTCACAATCAAATAACAGTTGTCGTACTCTTCAGGTTGTATCGGTCTAAAGCCAATTGCGGCCGCCATGTCGATCACTGGAACCGTGAGATCGCGAATGGTGACGGTACCCACTACATGGTGGTGAGAGTAAGGGATTTGAGTCGTAGGCATATAAGGGACAATTTCCCTTACTTTTAAGGTACCAATAGCGAACAACTGCTGTTGAGCGTTAAGGGTAAACATAAGCATACCTTGTGACTGGTTTGCTTTACTGGGTGTCTTTGCCATGGTTTGTCTCAAAATTGTGTCGACTACTAATTATAGTACTCAAATTTGTGAAGTGAGCAATGCCAATGGGACTTGAATGCTGTAACAGTGAAGCGTTTATTGATCTCGTACCATAATTCGCGCAGGAAAGTGCTAGGTGAAGATCTTGGTAGGTTGAGGTAGAATCGCGGCAACGAGTGATTAGGTCAATAGACGCGAGATTAACATGGCAAGTACGGCAGCAGCGCTTCATATTCTGGTGAAGCATAAAGAACAAGCAGAAGACATTATTAAGCAACTGAAGAAAGGCGCTAAGTTTCAAACACTAGCGAAGAAACACTCTAACTGCCCGTCTGGTAAAAAGGGTGGAGATTTAGGTGAGTTTCGTAAAGGCCAGATGGTTCCTCAATTTGATAAGGTCTGTTTTTCTGGTGAAGTGCTGACGCCGCACCTAGTGAAAACAAAATTTGGTTGGCACGTGGTGAAGGTTCTATATCGCACTTAATGTTTGCCTGTGAATTCGAGCTTAGGTCGTTTGTTGCCTAAGCTCGATGAGTTTTGAATCCAACCTTCTTTATTTTATTTGTTCCTTCCCGTTTTGCACCCCCTGCTTTTGGTGATGAATCCGCATCTGTTTCTTGACCCGCTCTCTCTATCTTCCTGTCTATTGACCAGCGTTGATCCCATCCAGAACAAAGTTGATAAAAGTTCTGTTCTTTAAGGAAAGATGCTTTGAGCGATACAAAAGGTTTATCGGTTTCGCTTTAGGAGCAGAGTCTTCCAGTATTTCAACCAGTTTCCCTGATTCCACTTCTTCCTGAACCAAAATATTGGGTTGTAAGAGCACCCCTGCACCTTGAATAGCAGCAAACTTTAAGACATCACCATTGTTAGATGTGAGCCTTGTGTTGTGCTGTCTAAACGTACTCGACGGCAGATTCTGTACCTGTTGGCTCTCTCCCTGTTGGTACTGAAAACCAAGGCAGCTGTGACGTTTGAGATCTTCTAATGATTCAATCTGGCCTTTGGCTTCGAGATAGCGAGGGGAGGCGCAATAGATCATTTGATAGTGTCCAAGGTGACGGGCCACCAGAGAAGAGTCAACCAGTTCACCGATTCGAATAATGATATCCGCATCAAATCGAAACGGATCAATGAGGTTGTTATCGAGCATTAATTCAATATTAATGTCGGGGTAGTGGGCTAGGAACTCGGCGACAATCGGGGCCAGTACTTTCTTTCCGTAAGTGACAGGGCAATTCACTTTCACAGTACCTTGTGGTTGATTGGTCAGTGTTTGGATCATGCCTTCCGCGTTAGCAATATCTTCTATAATTCGATGACACTCTTGGTAGTAGATTTTACCCGCTTCCGTTAGCGACTGTTTTCGGGTCGTACGGTGAATCAACTGTGTGCCCAAGCACTGCTCTAGCGATCGAATGTGCTTCCCTGCCATGGTGGGAGAGATATCAAAATGATGCGCTGCGCCGCGGAAACTGCCGTGCTCTACGACGTACGCGAACACCTTCATGCTGGTGAGTTTGTCCATTGGGTACTCTGAGTTTATAAAGAATCAACTAATGACGAGTTTATCAATTTGAAGGCTTTAATTACAGTGACACATCATCAATATCAATAGCAATATAAAAAGCAAAGAGAGTCACTATGAGCGAAGCGATATTTGTTACTGCTGAACTAAAAATGAGCGCTGAGAAACCGAGAGAGCACGTTGTTAAAATGATCGAGCAGTTTTGCCTTGATATGCAAAGTGAAGCGGGGTGCTTGCATGCAGCTGCGACGTTCGATGAGCAAGAACCGAGGCGTGTTATTTTATGGGAGCAATATGAAAATAGGGCTGCAATTGAAGCGCATTTCGCCATGAAACACACTCAAGCCTTTATCGCCTCAGAGACAGCGGAACTGGTTCAGTTTTTTGAAACACAAGCGTATGGAGAAGAGTCAGAATGAAATGGGGAATTGTTGGAACAAGCTTTATTTCAGGCGTGATGGCGGAAGCAATCAAAGCGGATGAGCAAAGTGAGCTATACGCGGTAGCTGGGCGTTCAAAGACGAATCTAAACGCCTTTGCTGAACAGTATTCTATTGAACACGTTTATCTAGATTACGATGCGTTACTCAATGATGATGCGGTGGATATCATCTATATCGCATTGCCAAATCACCTTCATCACGACTACATCATTCGGGCCGCTAAAAAGGGCAAGGCGATCTTGTGTGAAAAATCACTCTCTATCGATATGGAAAAGACTGAGCTGGCGCTTCAGGCCGTTAAACAGCATCAAGTATTCTTTGCCGAAGGATTGATGTATTTGCATCATCCTCTAATTACAGCACTTATGGCTGTGCTTGAGTCGGGTGAAATTGGAGAGTTACGCTCAATCCACACATCCTACATTGCGTCAATTGCGCAGTTTGTAAACCCAGCGAGTAAAGGTGCACTTTACAATCTTGGCTGCTACCCCATTTCCTTAGTTTACCTTGTTGCAAAAACGATGCTTGGCGAACAGGCATTTGAGAACCGTTCGTTGCAAGCCATAGGAAGACGAGGTGAAGACAATAATGTATGTGAATCTAGCTTACTTATGAGTTTTGGCGAGCAATGCAGTGCGTCTGTTCATACTGCAGAAGATCATGGACTCAAACATCAGTTTACTATTCTTGGCAGCAAGGGTTGTATCACGATGGAGTCAAACCCATGGTTACCGACACAAGAAAATAGCTTTAGCGTTGAACTCTATGAGACATCTAAGAGAAAAGTATCGGTTGACGCAGAGGGCGATGCATTTTTCTATCAAGCGAGACAGGTGCGTAAAGCGGTCGAAGCGGGGCAGAAGCAATTAGTCAGTCCCTGTGCATCTTGGCAAGACTCTTACAACATCATGCAATTGCTGACCGAATGGGAATGCCTGAGTAACGTTTAGTGCGAGCTAAAGGTCGTTTTCTATTGGTGTCGTTGGTCATTAACGCGATGGCTGCTCGGTTCTAAACACGTAAAAAAGATTGCCCGCTTGGAGGTTATTTCCTATGCCTATTGTTTCAACAAGTTGGCGGAATAACGAGTCACCCGAGAACGACCGTTTTGCTTTGCGTAGTAGAGGGCTTTGTCGGCTTTTCTTAACAGCTCATCCAAAGGTTCATGGTTGCCTAAGCAATCCGACACCCCTGCAGAAAAACTGATGTTAGTGATTGTATTCTTTGGGGTCGTCAGTGATAAGGCTTTTACTGACACTAAAATCTCATTGACGATCTCGGTAAGCAACTCGGCGCTATCGTTGCTATGAAGGATACAGAACTCCTCGCCACCAAGCCGCGCTAACATACTTGTTTCTGGCAGCATCTCTTTAATATGTTGTGTCAACGACTTGAGTATTTCGTCGCCAAAGCTGTGCCCATAGGTATCGTTGCAATGTTTAAAATGGTCAATATCAATGATGGCAACGGCGCAATGAATGTTAGGGCTGTTTTGCTTTAGTTGTTGATACTTAGAAAAAAGGGCTCGTCGATTAGCAATACTCGTGAGTTGGTCAACGTGAGCAAGCATGTACATTTCTTGGCTGTACTTCTCTAGCATATGAGAGGAACTATGAAGCAGCTGTTGAGATTTCTCTAGTTCAGTGACGTCTTGGCCGTGGGCGACGAATACATGGTTATCTTCGTCATGATTGATCTTAAAATCATAGAGTAAGCGTCGTTTTTCTTTGATTTCCAATCTGAATGTTGACTTTTTTTCCTTACGCTCAGATTGGTTTAGAACCGCTGAGTGTATCGAGCGCACTGCACGGTTTTCTTTGACCTGTTTTTCGTCGATTGGCCATGTTTGTTTGGAAACGGGATAGAACAACTGTTGGCTATATTGATTGATAAAAACGATTTGGAGAGTGCGAGAGTCAAACAATAGGATGGGCGAATCAATTGCATGCAGTAGATCAAAATGGTTGGCCATGTCATTACTCACATTGATTGAGAATCATGTTTTTTTTGGTAGTAATCACAGTGATTAAATGTTCAATATCTGGATGTTCCACACCAAATTGAGTGAGCACAGATTGGAGTGTCGTCACTATTTCATTCCATGCTGCGTCGGTTATTGATAGATGTGCATGGGCTTTTGAAAGTTGCGAATCATCAAAGCACTGAGGCCCGCCCATCAAGGAGCTAATGAAGTTAACCTGATGATCAATCAGAACATGAAAGTTTGTATTTTCGAAGTACGGGCCTAATGTTTCTGATTCTAAAACCTCATCGTAAAACGCTTCAACGATCTTATGTATCTGACCAAAGCCACCATACTTCATGTATAACGAAGGCTCCAAGGTGTTACTCCTATTACTCAATAAGCGACATGGTGCATAAAAGTTTGCTGCAATCTAACTATAGGTTATCTCATTGATATGGCTAGCCGAACCCTTGAAAGTTTGACCTCAATGGGGTTATTAGCGTGAACGGTATTCCGCAGGGCTAATACCGACCACTTTTTTAAACACTCTAGAGAAATTGCTGACATCGTTGTACCCAACTAAGTACGCGGCTTGCTCGACCGTGCAACGATTAATCGTGATCTCTTTTTTTGCGAGATCCATTTTATAGCGCAACCGATATTGCTGAGGGGTTAACTGCAACGAACGTTTAAATGAGCGAGTTAACGTCTTCTCACTGACGTTGCAGATTCGCGCCATATCTTGATTGGACTGCTCGTTTAAAGGCGTATCCTCGCAGTACTTCTGCGCCTTAAGGACTCGTTCGTCACCATGGTTATAGTCAGGGATGAAGCGTTCATAATGCGCTTGAAGGCGGCCACTAAAATCCAGTAGGCACATATCTGCAACTTCATGGGCTAACTCAAACCCGCAGAATCGTGCAATAAGATGAAGAGTAACATCTTGAAAGGCAAACAACCCCGATCCCGTTACGATGGATCCTTCGTCAACAACCATTTGGTGCTTCTTTACGTGCTCAATCGTCGGGTGTTCGGCAGCCAACTTATCACATAACTTCCAGTGCGTTGTGGCGGAACGGCGCTCCAGTAATCCGGCATTAGCTAACCAAAACACACTTGCACAATTGGCGGCAATCGTGGTGCCTTGCTGGCTCACTTTAATCAATTGACTAATCATAGCGTCGTCGGAAAAGTCTGGTTTGATTCCGAGTTTGGCGGGTGGAATAAACAGAAGATCCAGATCTGGCACATCCTGCTCAATGCTGATCCTTTGAACCTCAAAGGCAGGCTGCACGCGAACATGGTTTGCGATAGCTAGGATATCTTCAACGCCTGTAACCGCAGAAAGCATGGCGTGTTCCGTGACTAAAACCCCGACTTTAATGAGCTGTGTGTCCATACGTATGAGCGCCTTAATAAGCTTGTCCATTTGTGACTTTTAAAAGTCTATTTTAGTCATTATATAAAAGCATTGATGCTTGTAAAGTCTCTTTAACGTTAAACGGAATCCAAACAAAAAATACTTAAAGGAGAGTTGTTATGACGAATCAAGCGTTGGTAATTATCGATATACAGAACGATTATTTTTCTGGAGGTACACTGCCTCTGCATGAACCCGTTGAAGCGGCGAAAAAGGCTGCAGAATTGATCGAGCGTTATAGAACATCTGGCCTGCCCGTTATTCATATTCAGCATCTTGCGGCCAGTGACGATCTCGGTTTCATGTTAGAGGGAACAAAGGGGCAAGAGATTCATTCCAGTGTTGAACCGATTGCAGGAGAGGTGGTGCTCATCAAGCATTTCCCCAATGCATTCGCTAAAACCGAGCTGAGCGACGTACTCACTAGGCTCAATATTACCGACATTGTTGTGGCTGGAATGATGACCCACATGTGCGTAAGCAGCACAATCAGAGCATCATTAGAACATGGCATAAAAACAACCGTGGTGCATGATGCTTGTGCAACCTGCGATTTAGAGGTGTTAGGCAAAAAGATACCTGCTGATACCGTTCATCACACAGCGCTGGCTGAAATCGCGACCATAGCTAAAATTTCTAGTTGTGAAGAAGTGATTAGCGATCTGTCTCGATAGTTCCAACAAAGGGTCAGCTATTAGCAAAGGAGAATACAATGGATATTCACGCGTTGTATCAAAGGGTTCAGAACAACCGAGAGAAGATTGATCTGTCGTTAAATGGGGTCAATCAGTACGATTTATTGATTGCGGCCCACAGCAGTTGTGGCGATAACTTCACTAACACTATTGGCTACTGCCTCCAAATCAGGCAAGGCGATGGGACGGTAGGCTCAGACAATCAGGTGTTCTTACGGCATTGTGATGGTTCGGTTTCGGTTCATTATCAACAGGCGTTTTATCGTGTGTCCAATACTGACAGAGCTGAGGTGTTGCGGCGATTTACAGTGAAACCCGAAGATGAGAGACCAGATGTCGAGTTGTGTTGCCCGAATGGTATCGCTGAATCTCGCTTTAGGGTTCCATTGTCGGAAGATTGCTATTCTTAGGTTGGGCTTTCTATGATTGAGGTGAGTAGGCAACTAATGAGGTGGGCCAGTTGGCCGAAAATATCAGCCTTGAGGTGTTTGCTCCTATTGATTTTGATGTAAATGACCAACGGAATAAGACAAACCGTTGGTCATCTTGTCGTTCAAGTGGTGTGGCTAGGCCACCATTTCATCACAAAACAGTTTTGCGTAATCAATGCCATTGAATGCGCAACTTTCGTCCACGTCCGAAAGATCCCCACTGACGCCAATAGCACCTAGAACCGTCTTATCGGCATCACGAATTAATAGCCCACCAGGAACGGGCACCATGTTTCCATGAGCGAGAACGTTCACAGCAGAAATAAACGCAGGTCGAGTATCGGCATCTTGTGCCAGTTTTCTAGACGAGCAACCCAAGGCGAGTGCTCCCCAAGCTTTTGCGACGGCAATGTCAGGACGCATCATGCTCGACCCATCTTGACGCTGTAGTGAGATGAGCTTCCCACCGCTGTCCAGAACGGCGACAGTCAGTGGTGCACTATTGGTTTGTTGCCCAGCTTGTAGCGTTCCATCAATAATGGTTAGCGCTTGCTGAAGAGTTAAACTTCCCATGTAATCTCCTAAGTCTGTGATTGCCATCCACACTATTGGGCATCAGTACAGCTCGCTCGTGCATCGTTGATCAAACTTCGATCAGACACGTGTCCTGATGAGAGCCGTTTACCTTAGAGAGGTTAATACCAAGGGCGTCAGTGCCCACGGTTTCTGAGTCTCTAAGTGTCAACGCCAATACCGATAGAGTGTTAGCTTCTTGTAAGAAGCGGATAGCTTGGTAAAGTTAGGAAATTGGCAAATTGTTTCGCAGTCGAAAGTTCGTAGAAAAGATCCGCCGTTTCTTGGAATCTTCCTGCCGCGTAACGCGCTTCGCCAACTTCTTGTGAAATCGTATCTAGCTCTTCGTAGAGCCATTTTTGTAAGCTCTCTTTAGTAAAAGGCTGGCCATCGTCGAGCGTGATGCCATGATGAATCCATTGCCAAATATTCGCTCGTGAGATCTCGGCCGTCGCCGCGTCTTCCATCAAGCCATAGATAGGCACACACCCCAATCCTTGAATCCAAGATTCCATGTAATACAGGGCGATTCGAATATTTTTGCGCACGCCTTGTTCATCACGTCTACCAGTGCATGGTTTAAGAAGTAAAGCTGCGTCAATGGTGTGTGTTGGGCTATCAAAATCGAGTTGATTGGTTTTACCGTTCAGGTATTTGTTAAAGGTCGACATCGCAAGATCCACAAGGGCAGGGTGAGCCACCCAGGTACCATCATGGCCGTTCGTTACTTCACGTTGTTTGTCTTCAATCACCTTCGCGGTTACGCCAGACATTTTCTGTGGGTCTTTGTTGGGTATGAAGGCCGACATTCCGCCCATCGCCAGTGCGCCACGTGCATGACAGGTTCGCACCAGTAACTGGCTATAAGCATTGAGGAAGTCTTGGTTCATGCCTATTCCGTGTCTGTCGGGCAGAATTCGGTCAGCGTGATTCTTGAGCGTTTTGATGTAGCTGAATATATAGTCCCATCGGCCACAGTTCATCGCTACGATATGATCTTTCATGGCATGCAGAATCTCTTCCATTTGGAAAACCGCAGGCAGAGTTTCGATGAGAACGGTCGCTCGAATCGTGCCTCGATCAACCTTAAAATAATCTTCAGTAAAGCGGAAAATATCATCCCACCATTGGGCTTCTTCCATGCTTTCAAGCTTAGGAATGTAGTAATAAACCCCCAGTCCATTTTGGGCTCGACTTTGGTAGTTGTGGAAGAAATACAGCGCGAAATCCATCAAGCAGCCGGCAATCGCATGACCATTGAATACGATTCCCTGCTCTGGAAGGTGAATACCACGAGGGCGAGCAATGAGTTGTGTGTGCTCTTGATTGAGCTGATAGTGTTTGTTTTTTGCTTCATCGGTATAGCTGATTGTGCCTAGGTTGGCATCACGCAGGTTAATTTGGCCATCCACCATATTTTCCCACGTCGGAGCCGAGGCATCTTCAAAGCAGCACATGAATACCTTGGCGCCAGAGTTCATGGCATTGATCACCATCTTTCGATCAATCGGGCCGGTAATTTCAACTCTTCTGTCTAATAGTGGCTTGGGAATACTCGCGACGCGCCAGTTCTTATCTTCTCTAATATGGCGTGTATCTTGTCGAAAGTCAGGCAGCGCACCATTGTCAAACTCGGCTTGGGCAGTGTCACGAGCATTGAGCAGGGCGTTACGTCGTTCTTGGAAATTGTCTACTAGCTGATGTAGAAACTCGATAGCAGGCTTGGAAAAGATCGCTTTGTATTCTGGATTATAAAGAGCGCCTTTAATTTCTAGTGTCGAACTTCCTTTATTGGAAATCTCTTTACTAGACGGCTCAGTGCGGTCCACTACGTTATTTGAATTCATTGTTCGTCTCCTTAAACAATACCGATTGAATTTGTATACAAAATCAAATTTACATGTCTACTTATATTT
>NZ_MCWZ01000167.1 GCF_002877365.1 Vibrio sp. 10N.261.55.A7 | reverse complement strand
TTCGTAGATGATGTAACCGTCGATTTCACCGTGTGTCGACACGATCCACATGTTCTCAGCGGCTTTGTCTACGCTGCGGCCATTGTCCGCTTCAGGAGTGACTTCGTCTTCAATTGGTAGGCTAGGCGTACCTTGAATTGGATTCATTGGTGATGGCTTCCATGTACCAACAATGTTCATGTCGCTATCACGGATAGTGAACTCGCCTGATTCGTAGATGATGTAACCGTCGATTTCACCGTGTGTCGATACAATCCACATGTTCTCAGCGGCTTTGTCTACGCTGCGGCCGTTGTCGGCTTCAGGTGTTGCCTCGTCTTCGATTGGTAGGCTAGGCGTGCCCTGAATCGGGTTCATTGGTGATGGCTTCCATGTACCAACAATGTTCTTGTCGCTATCACGGATAGTGAACTCGCCTGATTCGTAGATTATGTAACCGTCGACTTCACCGTGTGTCGACACGATCCACATGTTCTCAGCGGCTTTGTCTACGCTGCGGCCATTGTCGGCTTCAGGTGTGACTTCGTCTTCGATTGGTAGGCTAGGCGTGCCTTGAATCGGGTTCATTGGT
>NZ_MCWZ01000166.1:2639-4095 GCF_002877365.1 Vibrio sp. 10N.261.55.A7 | reverse complement strand
CATTCAATGGCAAAGCCATGAGCTTGGCAGCTTGCTTCATTTCCTTGCTCAGACGATAGACTTTTCTATCATAGCGGAGGATCTCCTCATTAAGGTGGTGGATGTTATTTACTAAATCGCACAGTAATTCCCGAGCGAGAAATGGAATGCCATTTTCGGCATCTTCGAGGATATCGGGCACCATCTTTTGAAGTGGGTAGCGGCCCTGAGGAATGATGACGCCAAACTCAGATAACAAGGCCCGAAGTTGGTTAATGGTCGCGGTACGATTTTTTACTAGGGCATGACGAATACGATGCAAGCAGAGTACCGCTTGTTGCTCTTCGCTTTTAACCGAAACAAAACGGGTTTTAGGTCTTGAAACCGCCTCACAAATTGCTTCAGTATCATTCGGGTCATTCTTCTCACTTTGTCGATGAGGAATGACAAACTTAGACGCCATAATTTTAGGCGTATGACCTAGCTTCTTTAGTTCCCGTGACCAATGATGAGCTCCCGAACAGGATTCCATCCCAATTATGCACGGTGGTAAATTGGCGAATGTGTCTAAGAGTTTGTTTCTTTTAACTGTTTTGCGTAACACGCACTTGCCATATGCATCCACGCCATGAATACTGAATACATTCTTGGCGAGATCAACGCCAATGGTTTGAATGGTGGACATAGTAACCTCCAGTTTCTAAGAGTATTCATAGTTAACTATGGCACGCTGCGGCTTGGGTAGAGGGAGTCCATATCATTTCGTAGGGTGAGACAAAATTCAGCACTTATTTAAAGGTAAATTATGGATATTAAGGCTCAAATACATAGCAAAAAAATCTACTTTTGTGATGATGAAGAACTAGAGGCTAAGCAACTAGAGTGTTTAGATATTCTGTATGATTTTAATCATACTCGCCCATCGAAAATGGCGAAACGCCAAGGAATAATGAAGCAGATATTCGCAGAAGTTGGCGAGGACTGTTATATCGAACCTCCCTTACATGCCAACTGGGGTATCCACACTCATTTAGGTAAAAACGTTTATGCGAACTTTAATTTAACGTTGGTCGATGATACTCATATTTATATTGGTGACTACGTAATGATAGGCCCCAATGTGACCATCGCCACAGCGGGACACCCAATCGAACCAAGTTTAAGAAAGAAAGCTGCGCAATTTAATATCCCCGTGACTATTGGTAATAATGTTTGGTTAGGTGCTAACTCTGTAATTTTACCGGGTGTAACTGTTGGAGAGAATACGGTGATTGGTGCGGGTAGTATTGTGACTAAAGATATACCAGCGAATGTTGTAGCCGTTGGTAATCCATGCCGTGTTCTCAGGGAAATCAGCGAACATGACAAAGAGTTCTATTACAAGACCCGCAGAATAAATGACACAGCACCCGAACAAGAGCTCAACAGTGACCCGTAACGCTTGGCACTTTCGCTTCGAAAAAGTCTATGCCAAGGT
>NZ_MCWZ01000166.1:0-1883 GCF_002877365.1 Vibrio sp. 10N.261.55.A7 | reverse complement strand
TTAGCAGTTAGCAGTTAGAAGTAATAAGGACCTATAGATGGAATTAAAGTATCGTTCAGCTGAATTTGAAGATTTGGAGAGTCTCGTTGCTTTGCTTTCAAATGACCCACTCGGTAGTAAAAGAGAAGATGCGTCTGTTCCGTTGAATAGTGCATATCTTGAAGCGTTCGAAGCAATTGTACGAGACCCAAACAACGAATTACTTGTTGTTGAGCAAGAAAACTCTCTAGTCGGGATGCTTCAAATTACCTTTATTCCTTACCTAACGCATATTGGTAGTTGGCGTTGTCTTATCGAAGGTGTACGAATCCATAGTGACTATCGTGGACAAGGTTTCGGTGAGCAATTGTTCGCACACGCCATCGAACTGGCAAAAAGTAAAGGCTGTACAATCGTTCAGTTAACAAGTGACAAGCAGCGCCCAGATGCAATTGGGTTCTATGAAAAACTTGGATTTAAAGTAACACATGAAGGGTTTAAACTTGCGTTGTAGGCTGTCTGCTAACAATCTGTTTATGAGTGACTCGCAACGCGTGTATTTTTACTATGTATTGGTTTAAGTGATTAAGGTAGTTTGCGGCGGCATCGGTATTACGTTGCTCACCCCTTGGCAGGGTTATACGCTCTAGATAAATTTGGGATAGAAGTATGAAATATGCTCCAATTAAAGATGAAATCACGTTTGATGACTTCGCCAAAATTGATATTCGTATCGGTCTAATTGTCGAAGTTTCTGAAGTGGCAAAATCGGATAAACTCATGAAGTTGACAGTAGATTTTGGTGATCATAAGCGTTCAATCTTGGCTGGTATAAAACAAGAGCGTGAGAACCCAAAAGAAATTGTGGGGAAACAAGCCTTGTTCGTGGTCAACTTGCCCGAAAGAAAAATGGCGGGTGAAGTGTCTCAAGGTATGCTGTTCGACATCGGTTACGAAGATAAATTGCAACCATGTCTAGCTTGTCCAGAAACTGAAATGCCTAATGGTGCAAGAGCAGGCTAACACGCAGAATAAACTGTTTAAGCTAACAGCCAACACGTGGCTGTTTTTCAGCTCAAGTTAGTTTAGGTGCAGTCGGTGCGGTACTTTAGGTTTGTCATTTAAGTTCGGGGGTATAGTTTGATTATCAGGTTAATGAAAAGTAATGATTTATCAGATACAGCACTCGTTCATCAGTCGGTTTTTGTTAGGCAAAATTACTCTCATGAATGGTTACAATGTAATCTCAATGCCTTTCCTCGTTATATGATTTTTGTCGCTGAAATCGATAATGTAATCGTTGGTTATATCATTTGGGTTCAAAAGAGTGGGTTCCGTCTTGAAGTTGTTTTGGAATTAGAGCAATTAGCGGTTAAACCAAACTTTCAGGGTAAAGGTATTGGTCGAAAGTTAATTCTCGATTCATTACCATTAGTAAGAGCTCAACTTGCTCTCAAAAATTCGGTGTTAAAACATATTTTGGTTACAACAAGGGCTGATAATCACGCTCAAAAACTGTATAGAGACACATTAGGCGCGGAAGTTGAGGCAACGATCTCAAATTTATATTCAGCTGATGAAGTACTAATGATTGCGCGAAATGTTGGAGCACAAAGCTAACGAGTGACTGAAGTGGTCTTTTAACGTTCAGCAATTTTTTGTTGAATTCTTAACATGCTCGGCAAAGTGAGTGGTAGCTGCCTCTTGGTCAGACGTTAGTTTTATAAGAAACCACCATGGGTTTATATGCATTTATTGGTGCCAACGTACTAGATAAAGCCCAGGCTCTGACCATTAGTTCAAAGATGGGTGGAATAAATAATTACGCCACCAATTTTTATTTATGCAGTACATCATTATTACTGGCCGCCTATTTATGTAGCTTTGCTAAACGCTTTTCCACT
>NZ_MCWZ01000165.1 GCF_002877365.1 Vibrio sp. 10N.261.55.A7 | reverse complement strand
GGTAAGTGTCCATCAATGTAATACCCGTAAATAGGTATTGAATAGCAGTCCCGATAATCAAGCCAGCAAACAAGCCGACGAATATTTTTGTTGAGAGCGATTTATCCATCGTTCCACTCCAGATTATTATGCTTATAAATATTAGTTAATTAGTCTTTTCTTGTGCACCTGAGCACAATTGGCACGAATAATACACATCAAGGAAACAAATTAAAGAACTTATTAACACTTTTATCACAATCCATTTCACAGTTTTTGCACTCAATTTCCCGCTGAATTAGGAAACAAAAAACCGGACACGCTATAAATCAGGAGGTTGGAGCTATTTATGGTAAGGAAACAAACAAACGGATATTAAGAGCCACAGATACAAAAACACCCATTGTTTTCACAATGGGTGTTTCATTATTCGTTTACTGTAACGGTTTGATGCGTTACTTAGACACCATCACCATCGCAGGGCGAATCACTCGGCCATTGAGCTCGTAACCTTTTTGCATTACGAACATCACTGAATTTGGCTCGTGATCGGCACTTTCTTGAATGGACATCGCTTGGTGTTTTTCAGGGTTAAAAGTTTCACCTTCTGGGTTGATCTCTTTTAATCCGAACTTAGCAACCACGTCAACAAACGACTTATGCGTCATCTCTACGCCTTCAAGCACAGGCTTAACCGCGTCATTTTCTTGGTCTGCGGCTTGAATAGCGCGCTCTAGGTTATCAATAACTGGCAGTAGCTCTTCAGCAAACTTGTTCAATGCGTACTTACGCGCTTTATCAATTTCTTGCTCAGTACGGCGGCGCATGTTCTCTACTTCCGCCTTAGCACGCAATACAGAGTCTTGTTGTTCTTGAACTTTCGCTTCACTCGTTAATAAAGCCGCTTCTAGTTGAGCAATTTTAGACTCTTGCTCATCAACTTGTTGCTCTTCATTCCATTCGATATCAGCATCGCTTCCAACCACATCGGCTTCTTGCTCTGTGTTTGCTGTTTGCTTTAGTTCTTCTTCGTTCAATTTGTTTTCTTCGTTGCTCATGATATCTCCAGAATTCAATCCAACGTGCTCCTCTACTCATTGTTACTCAATGAGGGGCACAAAAATTCGCATAAAGGGGTGACTTGCCATTATTATGGGGATGAAGATTCTTGATTCAAGTCTAATTAGTCTGGAAAACCTATGAAAAAATGCTTTGAAGTGATAGCCATCATCGGAAAACCGAGAGATCAGCAAGCAATACAGACACATAAAGAGCTCTACCTTTGGCTTACCACACAAGGCTATAGTGTATTTATCGACGACCGCCTATCTGACATTCTTGATGATATTCCTGCAGAGCGTTTCTCTAGTCTTATAGAGCTAGGTAAGAAGGCTGATCTTGCCATTGTTGTTGGCGGTGATGGCAACATGCTAGGCGCAGCACGTGTGCTTTCACGATTTGATATCTGCGTCATTGGTGTTAACAGAGGTAATCTTGGTTTTCTGACCGATCTCGACCCAGATAATTTTGAATCAGACTTAAAAGCAGTATTAAACGGAGAATATCGAATCGAGAACCGTTTCTTACTCGAGACCGAAATACACCGTCATGGGCAGATAAAAAGCCACAATACAGCGCTCAATGAGGCCGTCTTGCACCCAGGCCAAGTTGCGCACATGATTGAATTTGAGGTCTACATCGACGAAACATTTGCGTTTTCACAGCGCTCAGATGGCCTGATAATCTCAACTCCTACCGGATCGACCGCGTATTCACTATCCGGTGGTGGCCCAATTTTATCACCAAGTCTAAATGCCATCAGCTTAGTGCCAATGTTCCCTCATACCTTGTCGAGTCGACCTTTAGTTGTTGACGGCGACAGTCGCATCAAGTTGCTGGTATCACCAGATAACAGGGGGACGCAAGAAGTGGGCTGTGATGGCCAAATATCACTGCCTGTCTCACCCGGCGATGAGATACATATCTATCAAAGTCCTAACTCTTTAAAACTCATACATCCAAAAGACTACAGCTATTATCATGTATTAAGAAACAAACTGGGTTGGTCGAGTAAGCTGTTTTAAGCTGTACTGAGTAACTGTCACTGTTGAATTGATCTTGTTCACAAAGTAGCCATCACTCAAAAATAACTTGCCTGTGTAACTTTACTGTATAAAGAAACAGTATATACT
>NZ_MCWZ01000164.1 GCF_002877365.1 Vibrio sp. 10N.261.55.A7 | reverse complement strand
ATACAATGTATTTCATAGATTACTGTAGGCAATCGATTAAACAACATAATTTCTTACTAATGATTTAGAAGATTTGTGAAATAAGCAGACAATCCATCACTTTAATTGATTGAATTCAATTTACGAATCATATTTTCTGCTAGATTATAGCGGCGACCTCTACTGGTCATGGCTAAAAAGGATTTAAGCATGTGTCAGCAACTTAATACGAATAAAGCAGAGAGTGCGACGGTAGGTGCGCAACCAAGTCGACAGCTATTCACACCCAATGAAATGATGAATCAGGCTGAGAAATTTGCGTTGAGCAAGTCCCAGAAATCGAATGGCACCATTTTGGGCCTATCAACAATGGCTGGCACATTCATTGGGCTCGCGTTCATATTTTACATTACCGTCACGACAGGGAGTGAGGCCACTAGCTGGGGGTTAAACAGGTTTATTGGCGGACTTGCCTTCAGTATGGGGCTCATTCTTATCGTTCTTTGTGGTGGCGAGCTTTTCACGAGTTCGGTTCTGTCCTGTATATCCTGGGCTAACAAGCAAATCAGCTTAAGAACGATGCTAGGTATTTGGGGGAAAGTGTACATTGGCAACTTTTTAGGCGCCATGTTACTTCTACTTCTCGTTACCGCAGCAGGGCTCTATCAGCTTGATGGTGGACAGTGGGGGTTAAACGCGTTGAATATTGCTCAACACAAATTACACCACACACCGTTACAAGCCTTTTCGCTAGGCATTCTCTGTAACCTACTTGTGTGCTTAGCCATTTGGCTTACATTCAGTTCAGACAACGCAATGACCAAAGCGCTGTTGACCATGTTGCCCGTTGCAATGTTTATTTCTAGCGGTTTCGAGCACTGTGTAGCAAACATGTTCATGGTTCCTTTGGGCATTATCC
>NZ_MCWZ01000163.1 GCF_002877365.1 Vibrio sp. 10N.261.55.A7 | reverse complement strand
GCCTTAGACCACTAACGCTTTAATAAGTGGCTGTTACCACTGACTTTACCGAGCCTATCAGACTCCAAGCCGAGAGTGCCCAGCGTTGATAAGTCCACTTAATTAACTTGTTAGTCGGTGGCTTTGCCATTGAATGCTGATTATTGGCACTAGCTTTTGTTATTAAAACCAATGTACGACATTTGTAGAATTTACTTAGGGCGAGGCTATGCATTTAACTCGGCCAACCGAAGCGCCCTAAATTGAACATTAACATCATGCGATCCAGTAGCGCCCAAAACGTTGCCAGTAAAACAAAACGGCGAAAGATACTGAACCAACTTTAACCTTAAAACCTTTCAAAGCATTAAACGACTAACGCCGCCTTAAGCGGATAAAAGTAGTTGGCTAAACTTGTTGAGGCACGAAACAAAGCCAACTGTTTTTGTTCCGACTTGAAGGCCTTGTTATGCATATTTTTAGAACGGAGTTACATGATTCCTTCTAGGTATTTTTACTCTAGGTTCAATTGGAAAATACATGTGAGACTCTTCAACCATACTACCGTCACCGGCCAAGTTATTGACTTTACCTAAGTACAGAAAACCAAGCTTTTGATATAATGTAAAAGCCCTCTTATTGTTTAGTACTGTTGTAAGCTCAATTGCTTTGCAATGGTTTTCCTTAGCATCCTCAATTAGGACCTCAATAAATTTCCCACCTAACCCTTGCCCTTGATATTTCTCTGCAATCCCAACACCTAATACTGGAAATTCAGATGAATACCACCAAAGGAAAAAATACGCGACTATTACACCTTGTCTATCAAGAACTATATAAACACGATCTGTATCTGCAATTGAACGATATATAACCTTATCAATTGTCTCGTCATCATCCGCATGCGGTGTAAAATATCCATGGGCGTATTCAGAGATATCTTTTAAAAAAGTCTTAAGCTTTACTTGGTCACCATTTTTAAGTCTGCGATAAATTAGTTTTTCACTGTTTTTTAATACCAATGTTTTCATAGTTGTACCAATCGATGAGTAACTAAAGAAATTAAGCGATTATGCATAACGCCAAGCTAACCTGCACGTAATCTTGGCGTAAAATTTTGCGAAGCAAAAATGCCAAGCGTTAAAGTGTCTGGTTTAGCGTCTTGTTAAGTGTTTGCCACCTTCAGGCGTTGCTTACAAACCAAGATTACTGCTCCAATAAAGAAAATCAATTTACCAATTAGCCCTGAAAGCAGAAGAAGCAAAGCAAGGGGCACTATCAGATATATTTTTAAGCCATTGGATTGATATAGAACCATTGCCGACACGACCATTAATAGAGGAGGCAATACGGCAAGCGCGTAAGACATAATCAGCAAAGAATATGTAGATATATCATATGTTGGGTGAGCCCAGTTTACCCATTCGTTATAAATCGTTTCATAATGTTGAGCAAATTGTGCAATGTAAAAGACTCCACCAGCCAATAACACTAGGCTATACATTTTTGGTAATTTATCTAGCATGCTTAATTTTCCTACATACACTTAACGCCTTGTTAACTTGTGACAAAACAATACCACTAGACTATAAATTACCACTTAAAACACTGAAGCCAACTGAAACAAAAGTGCCAAGCGTTTTGGAATCCAGTTGAACAATTTGTTATGTTTTTTTCTGCCAAAAATACAACTTTGTTGACTTTCCTCTATCAAGAATAAATAGGGCTTTGTCTAATGCAATACAAACTCTTAAACCTAATATTGAAGATGTTTTCAGTCTAATCGCCTCGAAACTATTCTGATATGGAAAACGCTGATTGTAGGAAAGCCCAATAAGAATTGGCTGTAACGCTCGCCATATTGATAGTACTTGAACGTGATGAGTTACGTAATCTCTTATCAACTTAAAGGTTTCAGGTTTTAAAATGTCTTCGTCAGGTATTGATTCAATAATTATTAATAGGTCATTCTGAGCTGCACTTGAGTTAGCCACAAGTAGCTCAGTCAGCTTGTGGAACAATTCGTTGTAGTCAGAACGGTTATCTCGAATAAACTCCATGTCTACTACATACTTGTGCGAACGTAATTGAAATGAACTTTGGCCAATAAGTACTAATAAGGTTAGGAATGCAAACAATGCTGTGTATATTCCACCAATAGCACTACCCATTACTCCCCAGTCATTGTGATTTGACCACACACCTATACCAAAAGACTTTGTATAGATGACTATAGGGGCAGCTAACAAAATCACAATCGCTATGCACGATATTAACTTAAAGTACTTCAAATTTTCCCCTTTAAAACATAACGCTTTACTAAGTGGCTGTTACCACTGACTTTACCGAGCCTATCAGACTCCAAGCCGAAAATGCCGAGCGTTGATAAGTCCACTTTAGTAATTTGTTAGTGGGCGGCTTCGCCATTGAATGCTAATTATTGGCACAAGCCTTTATTATTAAGCCCTATACTCGAGATTTGTAGAACTTACTTAGGTAGCAACTCCGCAATTGACTAGGCCAAACGAAGCGCCCTAAATCGAGCATTAAAATCATGCGATCCCGAATGAATAAAAACTTTGCCAGTAAATCAATATTGCGACGAATACTGAATAAACTTTAACCTCAAAACATTTCAAAGCCTTAGACCACTAACGCAGCGTTAAGTAGTGAGCGACGCTGGCACCAAACTTAAACCATTGTGCCGTAGCCACTTAATTCAAAGTAAACCGAAAATGCCGAGCGTTGCGAATCTGTCTTAAACGCTTTGTTATACGATTTTGAACAACGCCTCATACAATTCTTCTATTGTGTTCAAAATTGCGAATTTTGACTTTGACACAACCCTGATTGATGGCCTTTCATTTTTAGTACCTTCCGCATTTCCTTTTGTATGTTTCGCAATAGGAAAATCACTGATGTCAGGCAACTTTTTGCTTGGCTCACCACCAAAGAACAAGAATGGACCGAGCTCCATCGTTGTTTCGTTAAAGTAAACCCAAACGACACAACCTGATGGTTTATTAGCTAAAGCGACATGGATTTTTTGACGTGCTGTGCTCGAACCAATATGAGAGGTTTTAAGTTGAACATGACGAAAAGCACCAAGGTCTTCCATGATTAGATCATAGCCTTGATTGTCTACCTCTGGTTTGGAAATTTCGATGGAACAACTGCCATTTTTCCATGACATTTTAAGTAGTTCACTAATCAATGAGTGCTCGATTAGCTTCTCTCGAAAGGAAGAATTTAAGTAATGTTGTTCCATATTTTCCTCTTAATCGTATAACGCCAAACTAACCCGCACAAAACCTTGGCATAGACTTTCGCGAAGCGAAAATGCCAAGCGTGAAGTGTCGGGTTTAGTGCCTTGTTAGGTTTTAATATTTACACAAGATCTGTCCAATTGGTCAAACCTAGCTGTTTTTTACGAACCAAATAGAAAACTGACATTAATAACCCAAAAAATAAACCACCAAATATGTTTTTAAGCAGAAGTTGGGGAAAAGGCATAGTGTCATTGAACCAATTCAAAATGCTAAATATTAAGCCGAACAAAAAGCTATTAAAAACAAGGTTGATAGTGAACTTTTGATAATACGGTGGTGGAATTTGTATACCAATCAACCTAAATAACTTCATGAGAGGAGGGTTAAAGTTGGATTTCCAAACACCTTTGCTTTCAAGTTCTTTATGTGCAGCTTCTAGTTGAGATTCATATGACATTTGAGCTTCCTTACCTATGACATGAAGAAATTGAAATAAAACCTAACGCCTTGTTAACTAGTGACAAAACAATTCCACCAAACCTAATATGACCACCGTAATCACAAATATTGACCATTATAAAATTGCCAAGCGTTTTGGAATCCAGTTGAACAATTTGTTATATGATTTTGCGTGCAATAATATGGCTAGCTTTACTTGCATGCCCTGACATTGTTGCGCTTTCAACTACATTAGATAACTCAATATTGAACCCCTCAAGTATGAGCTCGAGCTCTTCTTGTTGGCTATGCCACATTGGAACGCCTGTAGATGACTCGAAACGTAGGCTGTTTTTTGAACAAAACTCAGCTAAATAGAGAATGCCGTTTGGTCTTAAAACCCTATGAAGCTCTTCTATGACGTATTTACGTTCAGTTTGAGTCGTAATACAAGTGAACACAGCACAGGTAACAATTGAGTCAAACTCGTCATCAGAAAAGGGTAGAATACTCCCTGAAAGGTGACGTAAATCTAGCGTTGAATAATCACTGTTACCTCTTTTAATCATTTCAAGTGAGGAATCTACTCCAACTAAGTGATGATACCCTAGTTCATATAGCTGATTTGTAATACGCCCATAACCACAACCGAAATCAAGAACTTTGGCATTTTTAGGTACTGATGCTGTGAAATATTCTGTTGAAATTTCAAGGTTGAAATCAACAATCTCTGCGACATTATCCCATTTACTCAATGTGTCACTCCTAATCATATAACGCTTTAATAAGTGGCTGTAACCACTACCTTTACCGAGCCTGCCAGACACCAAACCGAGAGTGCCCAGCGTTGATAAGTCCACTTAATTAACTTGTTAGTGGGCGGCTTCGCCATTGAATGCTGATTATTGGTGCAAGCCTTTATTATTTGAACCAATGCGCAATATTTGTAGAACTTACTTAGGCAGCAACTCGGCCAAATGAAGCGCCCTAAATGGAATATTTACATCATGCGATCCCGAACCGCCAAAAAGCTACACCAGTAAAACAATATTGCGACGAGTGCAGAACAAACATTAACCCTAAAACCTTTCAAAGCTTTAGACCACTAACGCCCGCTTAAGGGGTTGCCAACTTCAAACCCCAAATCTTACCAACGGCACCTTAAACACAAAAGTCGAACCAAAAATGCCGAGCGTTGGCAATCCCACTTGAAGCGTTTGTTATGTGCCAAATATTAGACTAGGAATTTTAGCTTTTCTGACGCCTTTGTTGGCACTATTTCTATTACTTCATGGCTTGCCAACCCTTCTCGATGAAAAGGATCTTGAGCCAATACTTCACTCAGTTTATTTCGGCACCCAAGCGTAGAAATGATAACACTACCAGTCCTTGGCTCTCTGCTCCCAGATAAAATAAAGTTACATTTTACATTTTACATTTTACATTTTGCATTTTGCATTTTGCATTTTGCATTTTGTTAATTGAGATATTCCACATGCTCAGGAATAAGAACATCAACTTCCTCTAGAGGCACTTGATAAGTCAAAGACACGATAAACATATATTTTCACGCTTAAATGCTGTGGCACATAACGCCTTAAGCAGCGTCGCGCGTCCACGAAGTAGCGGATACTGCCTTGACTAGTTATGTGTTTTCTAAGTGCAGGCGAAGTCATTAACTTAGCATCTCTTTAAAAAATGCCTCACAAGCACTAGATTCTGATTTGTGCGTGCTTAGGATATTTTTTTGCCCGCGCTCAAAATAAACAACCTCGAATTTACCTTCCTCTTCAAGCAAGCAAACAGCATCCTCTTTGTACGAGCCTTTAAGTGAATACTCCCTCGTTGGGACATTCCTTTGCTTCAGCTCTTTTAGTAATTCCAATTTATTCATATATCACTAATTCTCGAAGACACATAACGCTTTACTAAGTGGCTGTTACCACTAACTTTACCGAGCATACCAGACTTCAAGCCGAGAGTGCCGAGCGTTGATAAGTCCACTTTAGTAATTTGTTAGCCGGTGGCTTTGCCATTGATGACTGATTATTGGCACAAGGTTTTGTTATTAAAACCAATGCACGACATTTGTAGAACTTACTTAGGGCAAGGATATGCATTTGACTCGGCCAAACAAAGCGCCCTAAATTGAACATTAACATCATGCGATCCAGTAGCGCCAAAAAACGTTGCCAGTAAAACAATACGGTTAAACTTACTGAACCAACTTTAACCGTAAAACCTTTCAAAGCATTAAACGACTAACGCTTTAATAAGTGGCTGTAACCACTGACTTTACCGAGCATATCAGACT
>NZ_MCWZ01000162.1 GCF_002877365.1 Vibrio sp. 10N.261.55.A7 | reverse complement strand
GGCAAGGATATGCATTTGACTCGGCCAAACAAAGCGCCCTAAATTGAACATTAACATCATGCGATCCAGTAGCGCCAAAAGACGTTGCCAGTAAAACAATACGGCGAAGATTACTGAACCAACTTTAACCTTAAAACCTTTCAAAGCTTTAGCCGACTAACGCTTTACTAAGTGGCTGTAACCACTAACTTTACCGAGCAT
>NZ_MCWZ01000161.1 GCF_002877365.1 Vibrio sp. 10N.261.55.A7 | reverse complement strand
GTGGCTGTTACCACTGACTTTACCGAGCCTATCAGACTTCAAGCCGAGAGTGCCCAGCGTTGATAAGTCCACTTAATTAACTTGTTAGTTGCGTTCTTGCCACTCCGAACGCAACACCCCATATTTCACTGAATCGTAATACTCGCCTTCATAATAACGTACTTTTCTTAGCCTCGCTTCTTGCCGAAAGCCCAACTTCAACGCCAAAGACATCATGCAAGGGTTACCTGACCATGTTGTCAAACCGACCCTTTCGATTCTGTTATTTTTGAACAAGTAAGATACCCATTGAGGAAGAGCCAAAGCAGCGATACCTTGACCCCAGAAGTTTGAATCGTAGATCACCACACCAGCTTCAAGCCAATGAGTTTCTTCACATTCCCAGTAACTGCTGACTGTTCCTATTGGGTTGTCATCGACAGTGATTAACTGTAAATCTGAGCCACTTAGCAACCGTTGAAACGATGACTTTTCGAACTGCTTTAACGAAGGGTGAGAATAAGGAAAATACGGACCATTAAACTGAGTCCATGAGTCGTTTTCAGTTACCAAAGTATGAACGGGTTCCAATTCATTCGGTTTTGCTGGTCTAATACTTACTCGTTTTTCTTCCACGATACTTACCTATTCTTTGAAGCAAACTAACGCCTTACTAAGCGGCGCGAAATAGTTGGCTAAAATGTACGAGGAACGAGTGCTAGCCAACTGTTTAGCGTCCGTTTGAGTAACTTGTTAGTGCTTTTTTATTACCTTGGCTGAATCACCAAAATATTTAACCGGCCTAAGAACAATTAACCCAGTTATAGAAATACAAATCAAACTTCCACCCAAAGATAAAAATAATTGGACTGATTTTTCGAATGTTGTTGAAATAAACAGCAAACCAAACAGGCTAATTAGTCCAACTAAAGCAATTGTTAGATACTGAATAAGGTTCCCCATACAACAATTTTTCTCACATACTTTACAAGTTGTAATCGAGTTTAGAAACAACTCTTTAGCATTAAGTGGTGCTTTACAATCAGGGCAATTTAAGCTCATATTTAATTCCTATTTAATAGCACTAACGCTCTGCTAATTGGTTAACAAACAAAACCACTTAGCTAAAAATTACCGCCTGAAACACCAAAGCTGATTAGACCAAAAATGCCAAGCGTTTGTTAATCCAGTTGAGCAGTTTGTTATGTTTGTTTCTTTGATTTAGCTTTATGCCTTCTTAACTTTCTTAGTAAATGTTCAGGGTCTTCGTCAGAGCCCTTGTTTAGCAAATATTCTTCTGCGATTTCAATCTGACTTTTGGTTTTAACATTTTGAGTAACACTTTCAATTTGAAGCATCACATCTAGAAACTTAACATCTTCGGATTTCGACTTCCGACCAGAATAGTTACCTAAACCTTTTATGGGCTTTCCGTAAAATGATTCTTCTAGATTCACAGACCCTTCTTGCGCAATATAACTCTGATAAACATTCACAATTTGCATTAACAACTCTGGAGGAGGATATAAGTCAAACTCCATGAAAAATGCCAGCTTACCAAGGGGGTCTTCACTTACTATTGGTCGATCCGCATCAAGATCAAGTCCTTCATAATACGTATCATTGATGAGTTGCCACGCTTCTTCAAGCTCACTAGTACTCTCTTTGGAGTTATCAAATTTAGCCATACTCATTATCTCTAAAATACGTACGTTGTAATCAATACTACGATAAATCCCGCTATGGTATTTAGCAATAGAATACCCCAAGGTGTCGTATGCCAACGTTGTACTTCATTTCTCATGTATACCTCTATCATATCGATTTTACTGGTCACTATTATCTCGATACGTTTGAGAGAAGTTAAGGACAAGCATTAGCTTGAATGTCCGCTAAAAACATAACGCTTTACTAAGTGGCTGTTACCACTGACTTTAACGAGCATACCAGACTTCAAGCCGAGAGTGCCGAGCGTTGATAAGTCCACTTTAGTAATTTGTTAGTGGTTGGCTTCGCCATTGAATGCTGATTATTGGCACAAGCCTTTATTATTTGGGCTAATGCACGATATTTGTAGAACTTACTTAGGTAGCAATTCAGCAATTGACTAGGCCAACCGAAGCGCCCTAAATGGAACATTAACATCATGCGATCCAGTAGCGCCCAAAAACGTTGCCAGTAAAACAATATTGCTACGAATACTGAATAAAATTTAACCTCAAACATTTCAAAGCCTTAGACCACTAACGCTTTAATAAGTGGCTGTAACCACTGATTTTACCAAGCCTATCTGACTTCAAGCCGAGAGTGCCCAGTGTTGATAAGTCCACTTAATTAACTTGTTAGTGGGCGGCTTCGCCATTGAATACTGATTATTGGTGCAAGCGTTTATTAGTTGAACCAATGCCCGATATTTGTAGAACTTACTTAGGCAGCAACTCGGCGTTTGCCTCGGCCAAACAAAACGCCCTAAATCGAATATTTACATCATGCGATCCCGAACCGCCAAAAAGCTACACCCGTAAAACAATATTGCGACGAGTGCAGAACAAACATTAGCCCTAAAACCTTTCAAAGCCTTAGACCACTAACGCTTAGCTAACCTGCACAGCACCTTTGCATATACTTTTGCAGAGCAAAAATGCCAAGCGTGCAGTGTCTGGTTTAGCGCCTTGTTAACTGGCATTCCCATTGGTTGCCTCATACCAAGATTTCATTACTTTAGCATGTTGGCATGCACTTTCTACGTCGCAGTCTGTAAACGACATACTTATATAGATACGCTTGTTTTCCATTTTAATTGGCTTTATGAACCAGTAGTTGTATGACACTTGTGGCTCTTTTATAAAAACTATTAGTGATTTAACGAACAAAGTAGTCATAGAACGGTGGAATTCAACTTGCTCGATATTGGACCAAGGAATGAGTCCTAACTTGTGGTGGTAAATTCCATTATATCCAACTACTAATATTGTAGGTTTATTGACTAGCCTATAAATCTCATGAAGCAATAGTATAAATGGGGGAGCGACGAACAATGCTTCAATATAGCCAGCTTGACCAGAGTTCGTTAGTAGAAACAAAAGAGCTAGTAGTAAAGCGATCAATCGATATCTAGTCGTATAGGTTTTATTACCTACCTCAACATCCAAACCATAAATATGAAATTTGCGCATATCTAATCCTAGCCAGTTAACGCTTTAATAAGTGGCTGTAACCACTGACTTTACCGAGCATATCAGACTTCAAGCCGAGAGTGCCCAGCGTTGATAAGTCCACTTAATTAACTTGTTATGTGCGTAAGTTAAACTCTAAATCACCTTGGTATTTCATATATGGGTCACTTCTCATTATCATCCCCCCTTGAAGAAGCAATCCTCCTGAGGTCGGTTTTACCATAAACATCAAAGCAGCAGAATCAACTTGTTGCTTACTTTTAGGTGAAATAGAGGCGACCAGATACATATCCTTTATTTCACCCTTAAAGTCATATTCAGACATACCTTGAGTCTCCAGATCTTTGTGACGGTATAAACCTGTGACCTGATCCCCTTTTTGATTTAATTCCAGTGTAGCTATTGCCTCTTTTTGCATAGCTGTCACGGTGGTATTTAACTCCCAACGCCCATCTAAACGAACGCCGGAATACACTAAATCCCTAAATTTTGGTATGAGTACTCTCCGTGATAACTCACTAATACCAATAAACAAAAATGTTGCTATTAAACTAGCAACGATCCCTAAAGTTAATGCAATTAGATTATCCATCAATTCTCCAATGTTAATTACAAGCGAGAGCACATAACGCCCGCTTAAGGGGTTGCCAACTTCAAACCCCAAACTTTACCTTTACCACCTTAATCACAAAAGCCAAACCAAAAATGCCGAGCGTTGGCAATCCCACTTGAAGCGTTTGTTAGGCTTTTAGTTTCTCCATTGTTTCCTTTATCGGCAACTGCTGCTCGAAATACCGACGAAAGCCAACATGAAGATCTTGAATCCAGTTTTCACTATTTTCGGTTTCAAGAAACTTCATAGCTTTTTCGGGTATTGGCGATTTTTGATAATGAAATGTGGCGTTCCTAAAAAGCCTCAAGGCATCTACAAAATCGTGTTGTTCCAATAATGAGTCCACTTTTTCATCGGTACTGCCAAGTTCACGATAACCTTCGACTACAACGTATAACAATGAGTAAAAAACCGAAATCCGTCGAAACGATGAGTGCAACTGAGATAGGGTTTGCAACTCACTTGAATAACTTTCATCGACTGGTAAAGCTGTATTGATTACGACCTTTACAGCATCAGCATTCAGCCAATTTGAATGCAAAGCTACCATACTTGGGTTCATATGACCTCCTGAAGCCTAACGCTAAACTAACCCGCCCGAAACCTTGGCATAGACTTTTGCGAAGCAAAATTGCCAAGCGTTGGAGTGTCGGGTTTAGTGCCTTGTTATAACTTTTTGCCAATAAACCTAAAGTCTATTCCCCAATCTTTTACCGCTTTATCTAGGCCACCCATGCCATCTATCGCGACGGACGCATTAAAAGGAATACTGACTTTTTCATTCTGTAAGAGCAGGCCACAAACTGTATTTGTATCCAACTTACACCATTCTAAGAAAAACAAGTTGAAGAAATCATTAACTGCCTTCAAAAGGCGTTGTTGCCTAAA
>NZ_MCWZ01000160.1 GCF_002877365.1 Vibrio sp. 10N.261.55.A7 | reverse complement strand
ACTTCAAGCCGAGAGTGCCGAGCGTTGATAAGTCCACTTTAGTAATTTGTTAGCCGGTGGCTTTGCCATTGATGACTGATTATTGGTACAAGGTTTTGTTATTAAAATCAATGCACGACATTTGTAGAACTTACTTAGGGCAAGGTTATGCATTTGACTCGGCCAAACAAAGCGCCCTAAATGGAGCATTAACATCATGCGATCCAGTAGCGCCAAAAAACGTTGCCAAGAAAACAATACGGCGAAAGTTACTGAACCAACTTTAACCTTAAAACCTTTCAAAGCATTAAACGACTAACGCTTTAATAAGTGGCTGTTACCACTGATTTTACCGAGCCTATCAAACTTCAAGCCGAAAATGCCCAGCGTTGATAAGTCCACTTAATTAACTTGTTAGTCGGTGGCTTTGCCATTGAATGCTGATTATTAGTACGAGGTTTTGTTATTAAAAACAATGCACGACTTTTGTAGAACTTACTTAGGGCAAGGATATGCATTTGACTCGGCCAAACAAAACGCCCTAAATTGAACATCAACATCATGCGATCCAGTAGCGCCAAAAAACGTTGCCAGTTAAACAATGCGGCGAAGATTACTGAAGCAACTTTAGCCTTAAAACCTTTCAAAGCATTAAACGACTAACGCCCTGTTAAGGTGTGAGCAACGCAATACCGATGCTACCGCATACCACCTTAAACACTAAACGCAACGCATAGTGAAAATGCCACGCGTTGCGAATCACTCTTAAACAGTTTGTTAGGCTTGGGGTTGAGATTCCTCATTTCCATTCGTAAAAAAGAACTGA
Source organism: Vibrio sp. 10N.261.55.A7 (assembly GCF_002877365.1). Taxonomy (GTDB): domain Bacteria; phylum Pseudomonadota; class Gammaproteobacteria; order Enterobacterales; family Vibrionaceae; genus Vibrio. Next base: position 1,037 of record NZ_MCWZ01000160.1, on the reverse strand, counting down.
AATATCACAACACCCAATAGCAATATCAATACTATAGGAGCCGCATACCATACAATGTAGGCTGTACCTTTGTTCCAACTTATTATGCCTTGTTCTGATATTTCAATATCTTTCCAGATTAGCCTTCCGGATTCAGAATCACGTACCTGATAACGAGCTTTGAGGATATCGCTAATAGCTGATTTATCTGAAGGGAGTGGCTTATCGGAAATAATTAATAATTCAACTGCACCTCCAGACTTAATTGTGCCTGACCATTGCTTTAATTTAGTATTCGCTGCACCTTCAGATATAGCTGACAATAGATGGTTACTAGGGAGGTTGCTAATGACAACTTCATCTATAGCGATATCGTCTTCATTGTTATAGATCTGCATGTAAAATGAACTTAATCCATTTACACTTCGTTTCTCTATTGAGTAAGACAGACTTGCCATATCAGCAGTCATAAAACCTGCAAACCAATAAGATATAACTAAAACGATACCTGGAATAAAACCCCATGCAAACTTGCCTAAGTAGTCTTTTAAACCCATTAAAAGCCTCCTTTTGCCGCCAAAACTGCCTCAATAGATACTCCGTTTGTCATTAAACACAGCAACCCAGCATACATAGGAAGCACCAAAGCCATTACTCGCTTTTTGTATGAAGAACTCGAATTATGTACCATTAGGTTTTCTAATCTTCGCGAGTAAAACAGCATTGACAGGTGAAAGCAAAATAGTACTATCGTTACAGATAGCAAATTTACACCTCCATCAAACATACCTAGTGTTTCCTGTTCAAAGATCTGTGGAATCATTACCGAAAAGTCTAATGCTAACGTAGCGACCACAGCATCCCTTAAAGGAAACTTTATTACTTTATCTTCATTTTTCTTTTTATCGGCATATGCCAACATCAATAGCAGATAAGCAATCATTGCCGGAATACCGACGAAATAAATCATTGTTTCTGTAACCAATTAATCCTCCTATTTATAATTAGAGCCTAACGCTTTACTAAGTGGCTGTAACCATTAACTTTACCGAGCATAC
>NZ_MCWZ01000159.1 GCF_002877365.1 Vibrio sp. 10N.261.55.A7 | reverse complement strand
ATCTAGGACTACTCATGTTGGCTATTCCTGTACCATTTATTGTTTCCATGTTGCTTGGACTACTAGCGATAACCCTCTACGTAAGGTTTACCCAACAGGCGAAAGCTACCTGCCTATTTTTGAGCCTGTGCATGACGACGACGGCAATGGTTGGCTTACGTTGGACATTTGAATGCGCCTTTTTTAGCCTTGCTCAGCCAATCTTAGCGTCCACTATTCCTATCGCAGCTTGGTATACATTCGTGCATGTTAATCGTGAGGAGGGCTCTCTTCCGACTTACCATCTGGCCGCGCCTCTATTTGTGGTTGTGAGTGCCGTGACTCAACCGTGGTTGGCGCTGCCACTTGATGAAATTCTTACCCTAATGTATGTGTGCTACGGTATCGCTCTTATACGCTACTCCTCGACAGATACGGCATTGGTGAATGTCTCGCTAGGAAATTGGGATGGTGTAAAGAGAGCGGAAGGAACAGCCGGTTGGATGCTGATGTTTTCAGCGTTTATCGATCTGTTTATGTCTTTGGACTTTGCTTTGAACCAAGGTGAGTGGTCACGCTATATCATCGCGACGGCACACTTGATTCTTGTCCCTGTTTTATCGATGACTGTTGTGGTAGCCGGTATTAATACACCTATTCCAGAAGAGGTAGACAACGTAAAAGGAAAGGAAAAAAGCGATGAGAATGCGAATGATCCATTCATGTCTATGGATCGAGCTCAGGAAATCTCTTCTTCGTTAGCGTTGAAAATTCGTCAAGATTCTTTGTATTTAGACCCAGAATTGACGCTGTCTAAGCTTACTCGCAAATTGGGTATCCCTGCGAAACATATTTCTATCGCGGTAAACCAAGTACATCAGCAAAACATTTCAAGGTACATCAATGAATATCGAATCGATCACGCGAAACAGCTTTTGCTGACAACGGATCAGACTATCACGCAAATCTTTATGCACTCTGGTTTCCAGACCAAATCCAATTTCAACCGAGAGTTTTTGCGAATAACGGGAGTGACTCCGAGTGGGTTTAGAAAACAAGAGAATAAGTAGGATAAAAAGCCCAGAAAACAAGTTCGGCAAGAGCTGTGTTCTGGGCTTGATGTGGAGGCTGTTGAACGCCGTTTAGTCACCCAAAGGTTGACGCTCATTCCCACCACGATGTGAATCAAGGGCCATTTTTAAACGTCTTAGCTTGTCTCTAGATTGTCGTTTGTGGGCGACAGCAAGTTCGAGTGAAATGACATCAACGAGCGCCAGCATGGCGTAGCGAGAAGCGGATGGCTTGTAGATGAAATCCGTCTCATCATGTTGAATAGGCAGCAGGAGATCGACATTGTTTGCCAGTGGCGTATCCACTGGTGTAATGGCGATGACTTTCATCCCGTATTTTTTGGCAAGCTGCGCGGTCTCGACCAGAACAGGCGTGTAACCCGTTGCGGAAATGATAACAAATACATCGCTTTTGTCTGCCGTCGCTGCCACCATCTGAGCAAGCATGCCATCATTGTAAGCGACAATGGCGTAGCCAAATCGAAACAGTCGATGCTGAAGCTCTTGAGAGGCGATTGTTGAACCACCGCCCATGCCTATTGATACGATTTGCCTGGCTTTATGAAGCCAATCTATGGCTGTTTCTATGTCTTGTTCATTAACCAAGCTACGGTTGATGTCCAATGACTGCTTAATGGATTCGTAAACCCCTTGGTAACCGGATTGATCGGGCGGCTCAAGGATGAATCTTTGCCCAATGGTCAGTGACTGCGCGAGCTTTATTTTCATATCACGCACGTTGGTGCAGCCGATGGCTTTAGCAAAGCGTGTGATTGTCGCTTCGCTTACATTGGCATTTTCAGCAAGCTCAGTAATACTTGCATTAGCGGCTAGGTTGATGTCATCCATGATCAACTTTGCGACTTTCTTCTCAGCGTCACGTAGCGCCCCAAAGCGTTCTGTGATCTGCGATATAATGTCTACTTCAAGTGTCAAAAAATTTTCCTACATACGGTTAAGCTATCGATGGTTTAAGCCAAAATTGATATGACTAAAATCATCGTCGTAAGCGCTCTAACTCAACGAATTTATTTTATTGATATTATGATGAATAAGGTCCCATTTAAAAGCAAGTTTCAACCCAGTGTGTAACCATGTATTCATCATCACAGATCGCGATATGACGCCATTTGTCGAAGGTTAGGCAAGGGTGTGATGTGGAGAAAGCAATCATATCACCTACTTGAATGTCGTTGTCTGCGTCTAACTCAATAAAGGTGTGTTGGTCCATAACCGCAGTGGCCTTGATTCCAGAAACACTGATCGGTTTACCATTACTGTAGCCATGTTCTGGTATCGGTAAACCTGCGTCGAATGCGACGTCTCGTTTGCCGAGTCCCACGATGGCTTTAGTCGGCTCTGGCCTAGAAATAACATAAGCCCAAACCTCGAGAGATGACTCAAGATCTCCCCCCAACTCACAGGCGTAGCCGCCATTTTCTTCAGCGCGTGCCATCACACCACTTTGTGCATCAAGGTATATTCCCGTATCGTGAATAGCGTAACAGCCGGGACGAATAATGGCGGTGGAGTGGGTGAGGTTAGCAAAACACTCTGATACCACGTCGTACCATGCTGAGCCAGCGCCGGTAATAATCGGTTTGCCTTCAACGAGCTTGTCAGCGGAAAGGGTTTGCACCAATGTGAGTGTTTCATTGAGGAAATCACGAATCAACTGCTCTTGGTTGTTGCCCTGTATGACACCTTCATACACTTCAATACCCGCCAATTTGAGCGCAGGCATCCCTTGCATTGCATCAGCCAGTTCCAGAAGCTCCTCACCCGAACGACAACCACAGCGACCCCCTTCTACTCCACGCTCTAGTAGTACATTGAGCGTAACCTTGGCTTGGCTGAACTTGGCTTGGCTGAAATAGCTATCGAGCTGATCTAGGTTGACCATGGAGTCGGCGCAACAATAAAAATCGACATCGAACTGCTCGATCAAACTCGCAATTAGGAACATATTGGCTTTGCCAACAAGCTGATTGGCCATAATGATGTTTTTGGCGCCCGCTAATGCCGCAACTTCTGCTTGTGCAGGGGTTGCAACGGTGATACCCCATGCTCCATTTTCTAACTGTTGTTGGATAAAGTCTGGGGTCATGGACGTCTTGCTATGAGGTGCAAGATGAACATGGTGGTGGTCAGCAAAACGCTGCATCCATTGTAGATTGTTCTGCAATGATGACTGTTTAACGACCGCGACTGGCAATGTAATCTCTTCATTTATCAGACTGTATTGCACCTGCTCTTCTAGCGCGATTGCGCGACCTTTATGGCCATACGCGGTTCTTCCGAGTAGAGCGCTTTGGTAGTTTCTATCTTTCATTCGTTGTAACTCTCCGACAGTGCGAGCAAACTAACTTGGGTTAAGTTATTGTTTTTATTTATTTCCTGCGTTCTATTATGCTCTTCGTGTTAGAAAGTATCAAACTAAGTCATGTTTTTTGTGTGTGTTATCACTGATTTTTTTTCGGTAAATATTAAGATAGGCAACATAGAAATGAGGATTGAGAGAGAGAACAATGTTATTCGATACCATCATAAAAAATATAGAGGTGTTCGATGGCTCAGGCGAAGCAGCGTTCTTTGCTGATGTCGCAATCCGAAACAATCGCATTGAGAAGATTGGCAAGCTCGATATTGAAGACTGCGAGCAGGTTATTGAAGGGTATGGGCTTGCGTTGGCACCTGGCTTTATTGATGTGCATACCCACGATGATACGAATGTTATTCGTTACCCAGACTGCTTACCGAAAATAAGCCAAGGTGTGACGACGGTTATTGTTGGTAACTGTGGGATTAGTGCTTCTCCAGCTGTTCTCGAAACGGCACCGCCTGATCCCATGAACCTGCTAGGCGAACAAAAAGATTTCAAATACCCATCGTTCTTGGCTTATGCCGAAGCGGTGGAAGAAGCGAAACCTGCGGTGAATGTTGCCGCGTTAGTTGGCCATACCACGCTTCGTAATCAAGTGATGGATCGTTTGGATCGCACCGCAACCGACCAAGAAATAGCACAAATGCAGTCTTCACTTACTAAGGCGATGGAGCAGGGGGCGTTGGGTCTGAGCTCTGGATTGGCTTATGCGAGTGCGAAGCAAGCCACCGCGAATGAGGTTATGCAGCTTTCAGAAGTTCTTGCTGAGCATGGCGGCATTTATACCACGCATATGCGTACTGAATTTGAAGAAATTATTAGCGCGATGGATGAAGCCTTTGAAACGGGCAAACACGCGAGAGTTCCTGTGGTTATTTCGCATTTGAAGTGCGCAGGCGCGGGAAATTGGGGCAGAACCGTCGAAGTGATCAATCACCTAGAAACAGCGTCAAAGCACCAAGACGTATCGTGTGACTGTTATCCGTATTCAGCGAGCTCTTCTACCTTAGACCTAAAACAAGTCACCGATGAGATCGATATCTTTATTACGTGGTCTAAAGCATTGCCACAATACGCGGGCAAAATGTTGAAAGAGATCGCGGTCGACATGGCATTACCGTTGATGGATGCGGCCAAGGCATTGCAGCCAGCAGGCGCGGTCTATCACTGTATGGACGAAAACGATGTGAAGCGTGTACTGAAGTACAAACTCACGATGGTTGGCTCTGACGGACTACCGAATGATCCACACCCGCATCCACGTTTGTGGGGCACGTTCCCGAAAGTGCTAGGCCACTACAGCCGAGAAGAAAAATTATTTTCAATGGAAGTGGCGATTCACAAAATGACGGGCCTTTCCGCGAAACGTTACAACCTGGATCAGCGCGGCGTGATAAAAGAAGGCGCTTACGCCGATCTGGTTATCTTTGATCCTAATACGGTTAAAGACACCGCAACTTTTGAAAATCCTATATCGGCTTCACAAGGTATAGAATATGTTTTTGTAAATGGTGAACTCTCCTATTATAAAGGGAAAGTGCAGAATAAACGTTCTGGTGTATTTATATTTAATAACAATAAGTGAAATACATATCC
>NZ_MCWZ01000158.1 GCF_002877365.1 Vibrio sp. 10N.261.55.A7 | reverse complement strand
AATCTTCACGAATTATCTAGTGAAGAAGAGTACCTATAATGAAAATATTTTTATGTTGTTCCGCGGGCATGTCCACCAGCATGCTCGTCAGCAAAATGAAAAATGCCGCGGACGAAAAAGGCTTAGATTGCGAAATCAATGCCTATTCAATTACTGAGTTTGAACAGCGTTTAAGTGAGAACGATGTATGCCTCGTCGCGCCACAAGTTAAGTTCAAACTTGATCACTTCAAGCAGCGAGCAGAAGAAGAAGGTAAAGCATGTGACCTCATCGACATGCTCAATTACGGAATGATGAAAGGCGACGTCATCTTAGATCAGGCAGTTGGCCTTTATAAATCACTTTGATAAAAGGAATGAGTCATGAGTGTCATGAATACCATCACGAACACCATTGAGAAGGTGATCACCCCAATCGCCTATAAAGTATCCACGCAACCTCACGTGAATGCGGTAAAAGATGGCTTCGTTGCCACGATGCCTTTTCTGATTGTGGGTTCACTGCTGCTTGTACTGGCGTTTCCTCCAGGCACGAGCAACACTTTTCTCGCCGGCTGGCAGTCTGTTGTCGATGCCATTGGACAAGGGAATATTTTAGCGGCTTTCCAAGTCAGCATGGGTATTTTTGCCCTGTATGCGGCATTCTCGATCGGTTTTAACTTGGCCGAACATTACAAGATTCGAGCACTTAACTCTGGTTTGCTCTCCATGTTTACGTTTTTGCTGGCCGTTGCCCCTGTGCAGTTCATTGCGGATCATGGCGGCATCATGCCCATTGCTCACCTCGGTGGCGCCGGTGCATTCACCGCCATCATTTGTGGTTTGTTCGTTCCTGAGTTTCAACGCTTCCTTCTCAAATACAATATTCGTTTAAAACTCCCAGAAGCCGTACCACCAAAGATTTCAGCCTCGTTTGACCTACTGATTCCAATTGTTCTTCTGACCATTATTGTCGTCTCTTTGAATGTCACGCTCGGCTATAACGAGCTCAATATTCCAACGGCGGTCATGGAGCTGTTTAAACCGATTGTTGCTGCCTCTGATTCATTCTTCGCCTGTCTACTGGCGGTTATTTTGATTCAGCTATTGTGGTTTGCGGGGATTCACGGTTCTCAGGTTGTGGTTGTGGGTATCCTCTACCCTATTTTGATCGTCAACCTTGGCCTTAACCAAGATGCCTTAGCTGCTGGTCTAGAGCTGCCTAAGATTTTCGTTAACCCAGTACTCGACTTCTTTATCTTCGTTGGGGGCGCAGGCGGGACATTGGGTCTGGTTGTGCTGATGATGCGCTCAAAGGCGACTCACCTCAAAACCATCGGCCGTATGTCAATCATTCCAGGCACGTTCAACATCAATGAGCCCGTTATCTTCGGCACGCCAATCGTGATGAACGTTAACTATTTCATCCCATGGATGCTATCGCCAATCGTGAATACCTGCATCGTCTGGATGGCGTTTAAAACAGAGCTTATTTCGAAAGTTGTCGCTCTACCACCATGGACAATGCCAGCCCCTATTGGCGCAGTGATGGCGACAAACTCATCCCTTGCTGCCGTCGTCGTGGTTGTCTGTGTCTTTGTCAGCATGGCAATCTTCTATCCATTCTTTAAAGCGCACGAAAAACAGTTGCTTGAAGAAGAAAGTAAGAACGTTGAAGAAGCCTCTGAACCTCAAGCATCACCACAGCCAAGCGTATAGGAGTCATCATGGATCATTTAATTGAACAACAAAGTGACATCAGCGAAGAGTTTCTAATGACTTTGCTGTGCGAAGTCGGGCAAGCCAAGTCCACCTTCATGCAAGCCATGTTGGAAGCTCGAAATCACAACTTTACTGAGTCGATTGAGTTGCTAAAGCAAGGTGATGAAGCGCTAGCGAACGTTCACAAAAGCCAAACATCGTTAATTGGATTTGATGAAGGAGAAGGAAAAGTTCGCATGACCCTTATTCTGACCCATATACAAGATCACATCATGACAACCATGTTATGCCGTGAAATTGCCGAAGAGATCATTGAACTGCGTAAAGACTTACAAGGAGTCGCCGCATGAAAAAACGAATTTTTGATTTAACCAAAGCTGACATCGCCACCATGACGCGCAGTGACTTGGTTGACTGTGTAAGGCTGTCTGAAGGCCGAGCAATGATGGTAGAGAATGTCGTCTCTGCTGAGCCCCCTTTTGATTTGGTCTCAGGTGCAGAAATTGCCGCAAGCCTAGGGGCCGATTTCATTACCTTAAACTGTCTTGATGTGTTTAACCCGAAAGCGAACGTCAATGGCGCAGCCAACCATCAAGTCAATGATCACTTCACTATTGCAGAGCTTAAAGAACTCAGTGGTCGGCTTATTGGGTGTAACCTTGAGCCTGTTCCTGCGGACTTTAAAGGCATCGATGTCGGCCGCTCTGTGACGAGAGAAACCGTTGAAGAAGCGGTTCGACTTGGCCTCAATTACATCATGCTGACGGGCAACCCAGGCATGCAGGTTTCTCAGGAAACGATTTTGGATGCCATTAAACTCGTGCGTCAGGTGTCAGACGATATTCTTATCATTGCGGGCAAGATGCACGGTGGTGGTGTCGGCAACGATTACAACCTCGACATCATTAAAGATTTTTCTGACGCGGGAGCAGACATCATGATGTTCCCTGCCCCTTATACGACGCCGGGTATCACACCGGAGATCACTCATAAAATGATGAGTGTCGTCCATGAGAACAATATGTTGGGTCTTCTGGCGATAGGAACCTCACAAGAAGGGGCAAGTGAACAATACATCGAACAAGTCGCCATGGCTTCTAAGGCATCGGGCGCTGATATCGTTCATATTGGCGACGGTGGCTACGGGGGTTTGGCTGTTCCTGAGAACATCATTCGCATGGGAATCACGATTCGAGGCCGTCGCCATCAATTCAAACGCATGGCCAATCGCCGGTAACACAACCGCGCTTTCCTCTACAAACTAAAGGTATCCTGAACAAACTCAAGCAGCCTCTCCCCCTATTGGCTAGTCACCACTGGTTGCTTGAGCCCTTGTTTAGCCTTACACCCAAAAGGCTGTTTCTCTTTTCATTTGTATTCTTTCCTTTTCGCCTTCTCTGTCTTATCTCACCTCTTTCTAAACGAACATGTCCAGTCACATGAACCAGTGTCGAAATAAGAGGGTATGAGGTATTGCTTAAGTTCAAAAGAGGGAACAGATAAATATCACCATGAGGCAATAACACTTAAAATAATATTACTATTAAACAACAATAAATTATCGTTTATCGA
>NZ_MCWZ01000157.1:25422-26292 GCF_002877365.1 Vibrio sp. 10N.261.55.A7 | reverse complement strand
TTGTTTAATAGTTTAAATTGCTTTAACCTCCTTTCATCAACTCAAAAGGAATAAAAGTTATGTCCAAGATCCAAATACAAAGTCGTCGTGTACGTATTCTTTGCCAAAGCCTGCTTGTTATTACGCCTATCATGGTTTGCTACTACTGGCTGACCGTCAACACCCCTTATGACTTCCTGACATCACTTGGCATCATTCACTTCAGCTACGAGATAGACTCACCTCTCACCTTGTCTACGCGTGTGTTGGCAGTAATTGCTAGCTTGCTATTGTCTAGCATCATTATGTATGCGTTAACTGTATTGATTCGTCTATTTCGCAATTACGAAAATGGCGAAGTTTTTTCTTTGGCCAATGTAAAATCGTACCAAAGACTAGGCTACTGCCTGTTTTACTGGGTCGGTGGTTCTGTCCTTTATGGTGCATTAATGTCGGTTATTTTGTCGTTCAATAATCCTCCTGGTGAACGAATATTCACGGTTAGTTTTGTGGGGATGGATGTCCTTACTTTGATACTAGGTTTTATTGTTTTAATCATTTCGTGGGTGATGAAGGAAGGGTATATTCTTGCCGATGAAAACAGTCATACGATTTAAGGGTTTATCATGACTATTTGTATCAATTTGGACATTATGATGGCCAAACGAAAAATGCGTTTAAAAACACTGGCGCAGGAAGTCGGTATTACAGAAGCGAACCTGTCTGTACTCAAGAATGGCAAAGCAAAGGCTGTCAGGTTATCGACTCTAGATAAATTGTGTGAAGTGTTAGAGTGCCAACCAGGGGACATTTTAGCGTTCGAAGCTAGCGAAGATGACCAGTAAGAAGTCTCAAATGGTCACGCAAGCACAAAAACACCTCTTTACCGTT
>NZ_MCWZ01000157.1:0-24649 GCF_002877365.1 Vibrio sp. 10N.261.55.A7 | reverse complement strand
AACACCTCTTTACCGTTTATTAGGGGGAACGATAAAGAGGAGGTTCTTCGAAATAGAACCTTAAATGGGTTCTTTTTTATGAAGGTAAAAGAGGCTCTATCGGTCGGCCATTTTCAGGCAGTTCGGCATTGAAATACGCACACGCAGTGGCACCAACATCGGATAGGGTTGCTCGCTCACCTAGGTTCACCGCCTTAAGATCCTTTCTATACGCTAGCAGTGGAACTTGTTCTCTGGTGTGTTTTGTATGGCCAATGAATGGATCGTTCCCGTGATCGGCCATCACAATCAACACATCGTCGTCGCCCATTTGTTCAATCACTTCGCCTAACCCTCGGTCTGCTTTCTCAAGGACCTTCCAGTATTGTTTCGGATCCTGTTGATGTCCAGCGAGATCCGTTTCCTGAATATTGGCGCAGAAAAAGCCTGTCTGCGCTATCGACAGATCATGGTTGAGCAAGCGAAACACTTCATTGGTATCAACAATTGAGGTGTACGATTGGCCGTCAGGGTTTTGAACAATATCGGCGACTTTCCCATACAGCCATGTCTTTATATCTCGGCTTTGAAGTTTCCAAGGTGCTTGTGTCTTAGCCTCAACACCATAGCCTAGATGCGCCACTTTGAAGCCTTCGTCGTACGCACCGCTGTCTGGCGAATTCACACCGATGTAAGTTGGAATGCCGTCCTCATTGAGCTTGGTTTCTATGGCGCGATACACGCGAGACATCGCTTCACGCGCCGTTGGCTCTTCAGTCATGGCATCATGCGGTGGGCTTGCATTGGTTTTTGCTGAATTGGTTTTTGCTGCATCGTCTACTCGAATGTTCCCACCGAAAGCGATGTTCCGGCTGACAGGGTTTGACTCTCTCACCACCGCGGCGATTTCAAGCAACGCTTCGAATGAAATCAGATTGAAATTACACGTTAAGTTATAAACCTGACCTAAATCAGCCTCTAAATTATCACCAATCACAATGCCTTCATTGACAACTAATACTGACAATTCATCAACGGTATATCTTACGACCTGATAGCCTTTAGCCAATAACTGAGATTCAATTTTCGGTAGTGCAACCTGAAACGGCTGAGTAAGAGGCGGCTTGGGCAGTGTGCCCATGATTTCTTGATGTCCCATAAAGGTATCTCCACCTTCATGAGCCAAATTAGCTAGGCCAACGTTCGCTGACGGGCTTTCCAACATCGATGTTGCTTGGCTTCTCACGACATTCTGCAGCCCAAGCATTTCAAGCACCGGTAACCGCTTTAGAGGGAAATGGTCGAGCAGCTTTCTTGCTGTATTTGAACCGCAATCTTGAGGACGAACTTCCGCCACATCTGGCATTTCACCAATACCAAAGCCATCCAATACCACCACAATAAATCTAGACATGTTGTACCTCATTACCAAGAGGATCGTAGACAGACACCAATCGAGGATTCCCCGTTGAGACCCCTTCAACCAGTGCCACATCACTTCGAGTGACAAAGACCTGCGTTCGATAAGCCATAATAAGCGGCGCACCAATGGGATAATGCCCCGGAATTCGAAGGTGGTAATCAATACTGTCGGTCTCGTCGTTATAGACGGAAACCCGCTTGCCGATGTTCTCTAAGTAGACATTGGCACTTTCTAAAAGCCCACGACGATAAAAGCCCCCGCCAAAACAGTAACTGCTTTCCAAATACTGGTGAGAGATTTCACTCAAGTAGAGCATCGCCATGCGTTCTGTTTGTGCTTTCACCGCATTTGCCGGTGTTGTTCCCGTTAAGCCATGCCCAGGCTCTCCGTGTGTACAGCCAAATTCCGCCAACATTGGGATGGTTTCTGAATTGGTCGACGAAGGCGCATTGACCTGATGGCAAGGAATGCCCAGTGCATTTAAACCTTTTTTTGCCTCTAACAACGTTGTTAGGTTTGGCGTGGGTTGTACCATTCCCCTTTTCTCGTCAAATAGGAAACAAGGAAAATGCGTCACGCCCTCAATGTAAACGCCTGGCATGGCCTGAATGGCTTGGGTCACCTCTTCTAGCCGAACAATATCAAAGCCTGACTCTTGATTCACATAGAGCTTGTCACGTCGATGGTAGAACTTTAAAAGCAGCGCCTGTTTGCGCCCTGCATTAACCGCTGCGTCCGATATTTGTTGCGCTTTTTCAAGGCTATAAACCGTCATCACATGCGGTTTGATATCCGCTACTATCGACTGAACCATATTAACGGGCGGCTGAACCAGATGGCCAATGTTTGAAATTGGTAGGCCATGTTTCGCCATAACCCGCGCTTCTTTGTAGTCAACGCAGACGACGCCCTCATACCCACACTCTTCAACCAACAACTTAGCGATAGCTGGATTTCGCCCAATCTGCTTTGTCATCGCGTATAAGCATATACCGTATTCGTCTGCCGTTCGTTTCATTGAGCGTGCATTCGCCACAAGTTGATCGACGTCGATCACTGTGGTGTCGGGCAATAATTTACCCTGTTTAAATAATGCTAAAGTGGCTTCAATTAAACTGGGATTTTGCTGTTCTAATGCGTCTAAAAACATGGTCTCCCCTTTTTTAGGCATGAGCTGACCCAGCACATCATTTCTGATGCGCTGACTTAATCGTGATTTCGTTATTTAAAATTAAGCTCGATATAAGCGAGTGTTCAGCTCAATACCTATTTATTTCATGACTTATCTAGTTGTTTCTCTAATTACAGTTGCTTTTCTAATCACGGTTGCTTCTTTCATTACTTTTTAATTAATAAAAGTGGTTGTGATTGATTACATCGCAAATAAGCCGAATACATAAAGAACGTTCAAAATGATTCCGGTTAATATTGCCGCGACCGCTGGTGCCGCTATTTTCAATATTGGACGACCTAATACTTCGTTAAGGAAGTACAGCATCGCGAATATCGTAAAGCCTGTCGTTGCACCCATTTTCATTACCGCCAACACACCACCAATTAATAGCGCAAACTCCATTAAGGTGTTCATTGAGTTACGTATATTGTCTGAGGCATTTCTGATGGATGGAAACTGCTCAAGGAATCGACCAATCCCACGCAGCAAGAACACTTCCGCGCAAATGGTAATGGCACCCAATACCGCAGCGACCGGCATATTTGGCGACAAGTAACCCACAACGAAGACAAATGTCATACCCACTACGCCATACACACCCGTCGCTAGCGCCGTTGTTGCAATCAGCGGGATAAAACCAAGCCCTCGCATAAATTCAGACAAAGCCACTTGCTTCATTGCGGCGTCATGCGCTTCTGGATCGGTGATCTTATACGCTTCAGCCAATGAATAAATCGACACTTCTGAGCCTGCAAAAATACCGCCGTTCGATACAGCCGCAATGAGTGCACCCGTGACCGCTAGGAAAGGAAGATTCTTAACGATACGTTTGGTTCGTTCATCAAACAGTCCATGAAGGCCCGACATATCTGGCGCTTCAATACCGGCTTTGCGGTCAGCAAGATCTTTGCGCACAGCAAACAACACCAACATCATCATGCCCACAAAGATTTGAATGGATTCTGGGTAAATGCCTGTGAACTTCATGATCAGCAATCGAGAGAAAAGAATCACAACGGCAGCGACGGCCCCTGCTTTCCAACCAAACTGATAGAAAATGGCCAACAAAGGAAACAGTGCAAATGCCGACATCACTGGCGTTCCGAGTTCACCAAGCGCGCCTAGTGCATCAATTGGAAGGCCAGTTAATACCGCGTTAACTCCTGCCAATGAGGTCACCACCAGTATTCCCCAAAGACCACCCGCCAAGGCGGCTAAGATTCGGCTGCCTATCATAACGCCCAAAATATCGGTCGGTAAGAAGAGCAACCAAGGGTTCAATAGGCCCGTTGATAGCGTAAATGAAATACCCACTGACGCTACGAAACCAATGGACAGACCAAACGCGACCGATCCTGCGTCACGACGAGTCATATTGCCTTCCACAAGTTGCGGAAGAATTGGGCGAATTCCATCATGGAACACCGCCGCACTCATGTTGGCGATCAAGGCTGTCATCGCACACAAGGTGGCGACTAAGCCAATATGCATAATATCCATAGTGTGTTCCTACTTAGCTGCGAGTAAACGGGAAAGCATAGGCACCGCATGCTCAATGTGTTCAACAGACAGGCCAAAAGCAACGTAAGCGTCATCAATAAACTTAGTCACTTCCGCTTCTTTCGCCTGAATAGCCGGTTTCGCAATGGTACAACTTTGGTTAAAGCCGATTATCGCAATGGCCATGGCTAGTGCTCCACCCGCTCCGGTGTTACAACAGCCGATAAAGTAATCCATCTCACCCGATTTCACTTTCATGGCGGCATCCATATCCGTCAAGATATGACACTCAAAAGTATCAGGCACCGTTTCTTCTATCTGATCTCTGATTTGCTCTCTTTGCAAACCTGCGATAGCAATCTTTTTCATGTTATGTCCTTTTCATTATTGAGCGCTCGGCTCTTATCCAAAGAAGCGTGTAGGGTTAGCTTGTAACATGGTGCTAATTTGGTGGTCAGTAATCCCATGCTGTTTCAGCAAAGGAATAAATTCGTCTATCAGGTAACTAAACCCAAGCCCTCCGTTCGCCTTTAAATGAGAGCGGCGGGTAATGTCCATCGACAGCATAATCTGCTCGGCGTAGCCTCTTTCACACAGAATTCTCAATGACTCTGCGCGACGGGTATCTGGGTAATAGCTGTTTTTTCCAATGGTATCGAATTGCACATAACAGCCTTGGTCGAGCATCCAGATAATATCGTCTAGGTTATCGCGCAAATCACAGTGCCCAATAGTGACGTTTTGCATTGAAACACCACAGCTTTTCAGAAGCTCTATTTGCGCTTTACCCATCGTGCTCATCGACTGATGGGTAGAAATCGGTCGGCCCGTCTCTAAATGAGCAATAGAAGCGGCTTTAAATACCTTTTGTTCTGTGTCCGTAAATCCATTTTCGCTGCTGCCAATCTCACCAATCACCGACGCTTTTAGGCGTGAGCCATCGATCCCGTCCACAATCTCTTTGATCATGCCGTGGGCAATGTCTTCAACACTCATGGTGTAGAGCGAATCCGGAAAGAAGCCTTCTATGTAGTAACCCGTTGATAAAAGTACGTTTATACCCGTATCGTCAATTAAATTTTCAATAAAATGAGGATTTCTACCCATAAAAGAATTAGTGACTTCAACGATGTTGCGTACGCCACGTTGTTGAAGCGCTTTCATTTCGTCGCACAAAAATTGGTACTGATCCAATCGGCAATCGATGTCATTCTTCTGCGGTGACAGGTCGATATGTAAATGCTCGTGGCAGTAGGTGTAGCCTGTGCTGTCAATTATTTCGTTCATACCGACATCTCTTGTGATTTAGACAGTTGAAATAAGGCATAGGCATTCGCAATCAAAAAACCTTCCTCGTTCGTAGAGACGTGATTCAGATCCATCGCATTGAGCGTTTTTCGATGCAGCGCCAATACCGTGTCTGATTCGGGATCGTCGTAGATTTCGCTTAGAATATCCGCATCAAGGCCTTCCTCAATCTCTTCGCCCTGCCAAATGCGATCGGCCGCGCGCGATAAGTGCGTCAACGCCATTTGGTATTGTTCGTTATCATGTGACAGGCCAAGTTCGCTATCTAACAATCGCAGAGCATGTAGACAGTTATCGTGTGCTTTCTGGCTGATCACTTCCGCTTGCAGCAATAGTGCAAATCGTTGTTCCATAATTACCCTTTACCTTCTTTGTCTCTTGCAGTGTTGTCCCCTGCGGTGCCCGTGCCAAACACAGTCAGTAGCTTGGCGTAATATCACCCTTTACCACAGAGAGCTGATGTTCTCGTAACTGATTGGTGCGTAATAACGTTCTCAGCAAAATTGTGATATGGGAAGAAGCCCCATTCACCAGCATGACCGCTTCTGACGCATCACGACACGAGGGTGTATGGCTGAGTGATTTCTCGTCTAACCCATACTTATCCATGTCTATGGCTTCAGGTAACCACACCACAGCATCAATATCACCGTTGGTTAAGTGGGTTAAACTCTCTCCATAGTGGATCTCTACGATCTCGATATCTTTATCAGCAAACGCTTCGCTGGTTAAAATCTTTTGGTCAGGCGAGTCGGGATCAACCCCTACTCGGCGAATCTGGTCATAGCGTTCTTTTTTAAAAATAAGCCGATGTTCGTGAGAATAAGAGTGCGCCCCTAAATCAACGGCAGTCACCAGCCCATCAGCGAGTTCTTTTGCCGCGAGCTTAGACATGATGGCGATATCGTATGTGCCACTTCTCAAGCATTCTGCGCGAACACTCGCGCCTCGCATGTGAGCAAAATAGAGTGGAAGATCACCAATTTGTTGCTTCAATCCACTCGCTAGCCCTTCATAGTGCCTCGTATACGGCAATGGCATGGCACAAACCACGTTACTTAATCCTGCGCAAGAAACGAGCTCTCGATATTCCAACTCTGTAATGAACGTTCCGTTACGACCTTGTTTTGAAAGCCTAACCGCCCCACGGTGCTCAATCGTTGTCAGTGCTTTTTGAATCAAGCCAACCGAGATAGAAAATTCACTAGAGAGCGAATCAATCGTTCTAAGGCGGTCACCTTCTGCTGCAGTCATTAAGTATTGAGCCACGCTCATGATCGCAGAGCCTTCTTTGCTAATGTACTGTATGGTCATTTCTTTTTATCTTCATTATTTTGAATATATATTAAGGTCGATCTGATACAAATAAAAGTAATTAGCGGTTAGAACGTGACCAACCTCTATAAAAACACCTGACTCCTCCACACTTAATACCGTGAATAAAAGGTCAATGATTTCAAAATAGCTGAAACAAGATCACTTATTTTCTTCTTAGATTTGAATCAATCGCTAGAATATCAACACTTTACACTAATTTACAAGCGACCTACTTTTCTTTGAATAGGTTAAATAAGATACTAAACTTGTATAATCCTTACTTTTCTAATGGTGAACTAACATGACGACGACTTATAAAAAGCTATCCATACCCACCATTTTCTTACACTGGCTCACAGGGCTTTCATTCATTGGCGTTCTTGTTGTTGGTCTTATCATGACCGAGATGGAACGTGGCCCAGACAAATTTGAACTGATGGGGTACCACAAATCGATCGGCGTATTGATCCTTGTCGTCGCCATCATTCGTATCGCGTGGCGTTTAAAAGAAGGGACTTTGTCCTCTTTGGGAACCAGTCCAGCATGGCAAGAGAAAATCGCCCATGCTGTTCATGGCCTTCTATTACTGGCTACCTTAGCCATGCCAATATCTGGCGCGGTAATGACTGCGGCGGGCGGGCGCGCCGTTGATGTGTTTGGTATGGTGATCATCAGTGAAGGTGAAAAAGTGGAATGGCTACAAGAGATTGGCGGTTTCATCCACCACTCAGCGGTTAATATCATTATCGCGGTTCTTGTCTTACACGTGTTGGGGGCCATCAAACATCAGGTAATTGACAAAGATGGAACGATTAGCCGAATGTTGGGTAGATAAATAGATAGCAACATTAAAAAAGCCCCAAGACACGATTGTCGTATTGGGGCCATTACCTAACACAAATTAGTTAACGTAAATCAGTTAACGCAAATTACTTAACTCAACGTTATCCGTTAACGTCTAAAGCTCAATTCGAAAAACAGACGTCGTGCCACTCACTTCATTGCCAACCGCGATATAGTGCTGGCCTTGTCGCGTGAAATATTTAATCGATTCAGGGCCTAAGTCACCCGCCTTCGGATTGTAAGTGCCGTTATCGCAGTCTCCGTCATCCACCACCGTGCACACTGGTTCATCAAAATGACGGTTGTTAACGTAAGTGATAAACAGCGCCTGTGAAGGAACAGACACATCGTAAACCATGATGCCACCATGACGCTCTAGACCGATGAATGCGTAGTGGCGACCATTAATTTCTGCCACTTCAATCGCTTCAGGCTCGACGCCTTTGTCATCGCTTCGGTCATCAGCAGAGCTGTTATTGTCATTGCTGCTATTGAAGTTGTCTTTCTCTTTCATCAGTACAATGCTTGCGAATTCGTCACCACTGTCGTAAACACGCTCACCTGACTCACTCCAGATCGTGAAAGAGCGTGCACCGAACGCCTGAACTTTCTCATCAGCGGCTAGCGTGCCCGCAGGCTTAATGACTTTCAAGCGCGCGAGTTGTTTGTTGTCCTTTAGCGCGCTGGCGAGTGGGTGATTCACATCCACTTTTAGTTTCTTACCGCGAACTTCATCCAGATACGCGATACAAAAATCTTCATTCGATGCGTAATCTGCAGCGCTTTGCTCTTCATCGCCATCCCATTTGTAGCCTAGTTCATCACATTGTTTTTGCGTGGCATCAAATCCATATTCACGGCCATCACCTTCGTTAGCCGTCAGGATATAAGTCTTTCCGTCCACAGAATAACTAACGATACTATCTGGCATGTAAAGGCCTTCAAGCATTGAGTAACGTTGTAGATTTCCGACTATTTTGTCTTTATTCGATGCGTCTAACTGAGAATCTTCCCAAGACTTTCCACCCAAACCATAAATCGCATCAACACTGGCTGACGCCACATCAATCGCCGCTAGCGCATTGTTTTCTTGAAGCGCGACATAGATTTTTCCGTTGTCACCGAACGTCAGGTATTCCGGCTCTAAGTCTTGTGCAACGCTCGCTTTAGGGTGAGAAATACGAACATCTTCGCTAAGCTCTGAATGGCGAGATTGGCCGCGATTAAAAGCTTTAAAATCAATTTGTGTCACGGATGCATTCATAGGACCGTTATAAAGATCAACTAAAGTGACTGAGCCTTCTGGGTCGACAGAGTAATCAGAATTCGGTTCACCTTCATTGGCGGAAGCGATGTAGCGACCATCTTTTGAAAAACTGACCATATCTGGCAGAGCGCCTGCTGCAAACGTTGCGATCAGTTCTAACGTATCTGAGCGATACAACGCGATGATGCCATTTTCTTGTTTATTGGCGTTCTCTATTGCAACAGCGACTAACCCTTGGTGCGCTGAAACACTGTTTGCTGCGCCAATCGAAATCCCAGCTTTTCCTTCAGCAGAAGTAAGATCAATTTGCCCAGACGCTTGCGGTTTGCCTGCACTATCTAACGAAAGCACATCGATAGTTTTACCCTGTGCATTGACGACATAGAGCTTGTCGGTACAGGTATCGTAACTGACAATTTCGGCTGCAGAGGTATCGAATGGCGCATCGGCGATTGATGTGCCAACAAGACTTAATCCGCTAATCGACATTTCGGTCGATTCAGGGGTTTGAATATTTTGGCACTGGATACCAAACGCTTCGATGGCCGAAAATGGCGTCTCTGCTTGGGTTGAATTCTTCGATGCGCACCCGACTAAGGTAGCGATGGATACAGTGAGTGTCGTTAGGGCTAGTGTGCGGTTCATATTTCCTCCTTGAGTAACTAACCCGCTGACAATAAATACAATTTGTTACAATCATATGTCTAAATTGAATGTTTACTTCATCAATCGCTAGGCAATATTTAACCAGCACCCTCGCTGTGTATCACTTTACTCCTGCTCACAAAGACCTCGCTGATGCCAGAAACACGACATGAAGGTTTCATTGAGACGTCTTATCTCACCTCTGTACTGAAGAAACATCAGCAACTCGCCAATTTATACGGTGAATAGTGACAAAGGTTGAAAAAAGGCAGAGGGCTTCGGAGTGGCTGAACTATAAATTATGATTCGTCACTTTCTGCATCAGTAATAACAAGGTAGGTAGAATACAAGAATCGTGACAAAGCCGTTTGGGGTTCCATTTTCTGACGTTCTGCATCCATACCAAAACCACAATCAGTGTGTTCTCTATGAATGGTGACTGACTCGGATTGAGATCGGACGAAAAAAGAGTGATTGATGAATATGGCTAGGCCCACTCCCAGCACTAAGAAAAGCGTCACTCCCACTTTTAAAGCTCTACGGTTCCATTTGATACTCACCCACTATTTCCTTATAAGTTGCTAGCGCTAAATCAATCTTACCATTATAGATCGTCGTTTTGTCACCTAGCCATAACCATCTCAAAGCCATCGAAAAAGACATAAGTAACCGCAAAAAAAAGTATGCGGTACAGAAAACATACGGTACAAGAAAATAAATGAAACAAAAAGGCGACCCTGAGGCCGCCTTTGATGTCTCTTGATTAACGCTTACTTAGTGACGGTTACGTCTTGGAACTGTGGCGCAACACCGTAAATTGCCGTTGAAGTGTACTCAACTTTTGAGAAGTCAATTTTGTCTAGGTCTACTTTACGGATCTGTTGGTTATCAGCCGTGCGGAAGTAGTAATCTTTGTTTGCGATGTCAACTACGTTACCGTAACCAATCATTTGTGGCTCTGGAGAAACCCACTCCCAGTACATGGTTCCTGGAACAATTTCCATGTCGTTAAGCACTGAGAAGGCACGCGCTAAACCGTTGTCGCGCATATCGCCCGCTTTTTTGTTTTGGTCCATTGCCGACAGTGACGTAGCAATGCGAGTGAAACGGCCGTCTGAACCTGAATTACGTTTGTTAAAGGTATCAATAGTTTCGCTTGTACGTGCGTTTACTTCTTTGATAGCGGCTTCGGCAAGTTCAGCTTGAACTGGGTAAGCAGGATCGTTTGTCATTGTACCTAGGTCGTTTTCGTAAATCGTTGGGAAGCCAGTGCCATCAACGTATTCCACTACGATTGCGCGGTCGTTATCACGGATTGCGAAGTGCATACCAACCGTTAGGTCGTGAGCCACTTTGATAGTCGTGGTTTCCACTTTCGTTTTCTTCAACATTTCAACCGCGTCATCAACGGACTCAGCATTGGCTAGAACAAGACCGACAACTTCTAGGTAGTTAACGTCGCCTTCGCCTTCAGCCGCGTATTTAGATTCAATCAGAGCAAGAGACTCAATGTTCACACCATGCTCATTCAAGCCTGAAGAGATCCACTCAGTCTCACCGTGACGCATACCGATGAAACCAACATCGCCAGACTGACCGTTAATTTCGTAACCTTGAGGCACTGTGATGAGATGCTCTTGCATGAAATCAGGTGCTTCCATTGTACGTGCAACGTAAGCATTGCCATCCATTTCGAAGGTTGCGTAAGAACAAGCGTTTGCTGCTTGGATAGCGCCAAAAGTTGTTGCTGCCATTGTTAGAGCTAATAGTGTTTTTTTCATCTTGATGTCCTGTTGTAAGTGCAGCCGACGCTTTTTGTTCATCGCTTGCTTGTCTTTGATGGAGCTATTATGTCTACAAAAACCAGAGACAAAAACTCACATGATGCATCTTTTGGTTGTCTATGGCACTATGAGGCCAGATAACTAAAGAAGGTCGTCGTTTTGAATTTTTCTCTCGCGCAGTTAGAAGCGTTTTCTGCAACGTATGAATATGGCAGCTTCAAAGCGGCGGCTGAACGCTTGAATAAGCAACGGCAAGTGGTCACTAAATTGGTTTGCACGATGGAAGAGAGTTGCAACGTCCAATTGTTTACTCGTAAAACTCGACATTTACAACCAACTGACGCTGCTCACAAGCTCATCCCTTTTATTAACCGAGCATTATTCGACAGCGGTAAAATACACAGTACCATCCAACGTTTTGAGCTAAAGCCCGCAACACGACTCAGCCTAGGCATTGACAATATGCTGATTTGCAATGAGTTGATGGCTTGCTACCAAAACCTATTGGCTGAATTTCCAGAACTGCAATTAGATATCCGCACTGGCAGTACGACCGAAGTATTTGAATGGTTAATTAATAAAGACGTGGAGTTAGCCTTGCGCTTCTACCCATTTTCAGAGGAAGCTGAAGTTATCAAAGTGATGGCGTTTAACTTCGAAATGGTCAACGCCACTTCCTCTCAATTAGTTAACCCTGGATCGGTGCTATCTGATGAAGATATCGCCCATATGACTCAGATTGTGCCCAAGTTTGTGTATCATTATCATCACCAAAAACGGCACATTTTTAGCGATAGAAAAATCATATCGAATAATATCCAACAAACAATTTCGATGCTGGAAGCTGGCATGGGTTGGGCAATCGTCCCTAAGTTTATGGTAGAGGAGAAACTGGCCAATGAAACATTGTCTAGCGTAACGATTGAAGGTTCATCGCCGATCTATTGGTCTGCAGAATTGATTTATTTGAGTGAAGAAGAGCTAAGTCTCGCGGGTGATTTGTTCATACAAAACGTACAAGATATTGTTATTTAACCAATATCTTGTTTAGGATGTTAAAAACTTAGAAGGATAAACCTCGTCTATTTTTGAGCAATCAATAAATCAGCCAACCTTTGCTGAGCTGCGTGAAGACACCATGGCATTAATTAAACCAACGCTCAACCCTATGATTCACAAAGACGGTGAGGTTGCCCCGCAGCGCCTCAATGACAACCTAAAAACAACGGTGAAAGCGTTTGACGGAAAACATGTCCAAATCAGTGGTTACCTAGTGCCATTAGAGACTACCGAAGAAGGTATCGTGACACTTTTACTTGCACCTTATGCTGGAGCGTGTATCCATGTTCCACCACCACCACCCAATCAACTCATCTATATTGAGCTGAAAGCGGGGCAAACTATACCTTGGGAGCTTTATAATCAAGCCATTAGCATTACTGGTAATATCAGTATTGAGAGCATTGATGGCGAACTGGCCTCTACAGGATACAGCATCAAACAAGGTGATTTTAAAGCCTTCTAATACCGCAGTAACAATAGTGATCCGCAGTAAAACACCAAAGATTGGTTAGGGCTAAGTGGTTAGAGACAATTAGATTTGTTCTAGTGTCTGGATTTGCTGAATAAAAATACCACCGGCTGAGGAGAGCTTATCATCGCTTTGATACACCACTTCAGCGTTCCATACGATAGGAACTGAGCCCTCGACAGAGAATTCAACCAGTGATTGCTCTTTCAATTTATTACGGATGTTAAATTCTGGCACCATTGCCCACCCCATGCCAGCCTCAACCATCTCTAGTGTGTTTTGCAAGTCGTTTGATGTAATGATGTTATCACTCATCACATGGCCTATTTCCAAGCCATAGTGAAAGACAAATTTGGCGACTATTTGGGTAAGACTCGTCAATTCAGATTGAGAAATGATTGAACCTGAACGAATTGCCTTTGGGCTAGCAATAGTTATCGTTTTAAAATTAAAAGCACTAACAGAAATCAAGTCATCTTGACTGTTGAAAGCGGATGCTCTTAAACCCATATCCGCTTCACCCGTTTCGACCCATGCGGCAATTTGCTCCGTATTTCCTGTCATTATCTCTAAGTCGATGGTTGGAATCTCATCCAAAATCGCTTTATAACATTTCGTCACTTCATTACTTATTAAGAAGTTGTCGACGGCAAGCGTAAAACTGCTCGGCAATTCTTCTTCAAAGCTCTTCAACATGGTTGAGATTTGATTTGAATCGGACAAGACTCTTTTCGCGAGCTTATAGAGTTTCTTCGCTTCGTCTGTTGCTTCTAATCGACGTATATGCCTGACGAAAAGTAGCACGTCGCAATTGTCTTCAAGGCTTGATACTAATTTGGCAACGGCCTGACTACGCTTTCCCGATTGGATAGCAGCGTCTTTAAAACTTCCAGTTTCATAAGTAAGAACAAAGGCTTGCAGTTGAGCGAGTGAGAAATCCATGAGTACCCTCCAGTGAGTCACGCATATTATAAACTACTTTTAGTTGTATAATTGTGCTTCATAACATCATTATTTGAGTGCATCATGACTCCATCAAGCAATGTTGCTCATCGATAGCATGAGTTTACAAGCTCAACAGAATAAACGAGTCTACTATGAAAAAATCAATCATCGCACTCGCATTAGCCGCACAAACGAGCTACCAATGGGAACAGACGGGAAATTAGGTGTCGTTCCTCGTGGTCATGAGTTCCGTGATGCAACATACGTTAACTTGTTAGCTAAGTAAGAGCTACACATAGAAAAAGCCAGCGATATGCTGGCTTTTTCGAATCAGGTGGAAATTACAGTCGGTTGGATCAGGTTAACTGTTGGCGATGACTGCCTGATAACGACCTGGCTTGTGGTTCATAGCAAGAATTAGGTTTGTTGCAATGGCGCCGAGCACCGACAATAAAATCAGTTCAATATTCACTATGAACAGCGACATGATCACGATAGTGCAATCAAGGCCCATTTGCACTTTGCCCGCTCTGATCCCAAATCGCTCTTGAAGATAAAGGGCCAAAATATTGAAGCCACCTAGGCTCATCTTATGTCTAAAAATCACCAGCATGCCCATCCCAATCAATCCGCCACCAAGCAGCGCGGCGTACAATGGCTCGATATGTGCGATCTGAATGACATGGTAAAGGTGGTCAACAGCAAATGAGACGATACTCACGGCAATGAAGGTGTTAATTGAAAAGCGCCACCCCATACGAGTGACCGACAAAATGTAAAATGGAAGATTGAGCACAAAGAAAACCTGACCGAATGAGAAATCAGACACTTTCGTAATGAAGATAGACAGCCCTGCGGTTCCGCCTGTTAAAAGCCCAACCTGATTGAAGAAAATCACGCCCAATGACACCAATGCGCTTCCTAGTATTAAGGCCAGCAAGTTCTCTCGAAGACTATGATCTTTATCCATGATTTAAACATCCTTATCGTAATTGCATTCATCCAGACTTCAATACGCGATAGGGTCATGCCCAACAATGAAGTCGCTCAACACATAAGCTGAGAGCATTCAATAGCACGCGTTGAAGCCGCATAAGATGACGTTAAACGAATAGGATGTCGATAATCAGTAAGAGATTGCCTCTTCAAGAGGTGTTAATAAATTTATACAGTCGGAGCCAGAAAACACGCTCTCTGGTGACAAGCCTGTTCTATTTCTCGAGGAACTTGCCAATCCAATCTACGACAACATCATTATCTGATGGGTGATTGACGAGGCTTTGGTTCGCAGCGTCAACCGTTGGGGTGGGAATGATGTCGGAGAATAAGGCGAGCAGTGCCTGTTCAAAGTCTTTACTGAATTCAGGGTGAAACTGGCAGGTGAAAATCACGTCGTCATAAACGAGCGCTGCGTTTTTACAAAACGATGAAGTCATGACTCTTTTTGCACTTGCTGGCGCCTGTGTCACCTGATCTTGATGAAATGCAGGCAATCTCACGCATTGTGTCTCTGGCTCATTTTGCCAATGATACTCGTGTAAACCCACGCCCCAACCTTGAGGGTGTTTTTCGACTGTTCCGCCAAGCGCCTTAGCAATGAGCTGATGACCAAAGCAGATCCCGATCATTCGAACTCGTTTGCTTGCGACCTCTTGAATAAATCGCTCGAGTTTTAGCATCCAAGGTAACTCGTCATTCGCACTTCTCACCGAGCCTGTGATTATCCAAGCGTCCATGGACAAAACATCATCTGGAAATTCGTCATCTTTCACATTGAAATGTGTAAACGACGCTTGCGGCAAGCGAACGGGGAACATCTGCTCCATCATCTGTGCGAAACTTGGAAACTTACCACTCAGTTGAACTGGGGTATCCCCAGCAATCAAAATCCCTACTTTCATGACACAATCTCCTTCGCTTGATATTCAATGACACTTCTATCATCAAACAGGGCGTTCACCAACTTTAAAATAAAAATGTGTCTTACTGATACGATGTTCTAAGTACTGCCTCACCCGTGCCTACAACATGGCGCAGCATTAATATCGTGTTCTAATACTTCAAAGACTAAAAACAGAAAAGCACCCGATAAACAGGTGCTTTGCAATAATTTATTAGCTTCAATGATGGCTTCACTAGTGTGTAAAAAAACCATGCACTGGATACACAATGCTAGTGAATCCAATTAGCTTGCGAGGCATACTGGGTAGTGGACCATATTAGCTTGTGAACTGCATTAGCTAGTGGACCAAGTTATTTGGTCACTTCCTCGTACGCCCAATCTAACCACGGCAACAGAGTTTCAATGTTGCTGGTTTCAACCGTTGCGCCGGCCCAAATACGTAAGCCAGACGGGGCATCTTTATAGGCACCAATATCGTAAGCGACAGATTCACTGTCCAGTAACTTAATGATGGCTTTTACCTGTTCGCTGCTCACGTCGAGCGTCAAACAAACACTGGTGTTCGAACGTTCATTATCGTTTTTTGCTAAAAAGTGGATCCAGTCTCGTGCTTCGACATAACTAACCAGTACCGCTAAATTGGCTTCCGATTTTTCGATCGCGGCGTCGACACCACCAATGTCTTCAATCCAACCTAAAGCATCCAGGTAATCCGCGACACACAGCATTGAAGGTGTGTTAATGGTGGCGCCACTGAAAATGCCTTCAATCAATTTTCCATTGTTTGTCATGCGGAAAATCTTCGGTAGTGGCCAAGGCGGAGTATAAGATTCCAATCGAGCAACAGCACTTGGACTAAGCACAATCATGCCGTGAGCCCCTTCCCCACCCAACACTTTTTGCCAGCTAAATGTCACCACATCAAGCTTGTCCCATGGCATCTCCATCGCAAACACAGCAGAGGTCGCATCACAAATTGTGAGGCCCTCACGTTGTTCACTGATCCAATCGCCATTCGGTACTTTCACCCCTGAGGTTGTGCCGTTCCACGTGAAAAGCACGTCATTGTTGAAGTCCGCTTGAGAAAAGTCAGGAAGATCGCCGTATTCAGCCGCGTAAGAATTCACATTCTCTAATTTTAGTTGCTTTGTAATGTCGCCATACCAACCAGAACCGAAAGATTCCCAGTGAAAAACATCAACCGGACGTTCACCCAATGCTGACCACATGAACATCTCCATTGCACCTGTGTCAGAAGCGGGCACAATCCCCACGCGATAATCAGACGGAATGCCTAAGAGTTCTTTGGTTTTGTCGATGGACTCAGCGAGAGCCGCTTTTCCGATCTGGCTACGATGTGAACGGCCTAGTGTTGAAGTATCTAATTTGGAAATGTCGTAGCCTGGACGCTTGGCACAAGGCCCAGATGAGAAGTTTGGATTCAGCGGTTTAACTTGAGGTTTCATAAGCTCCCTGCCTATAAAATGAATGATGAATATCTATGCAAAATAATCTCAATAAACCATGCCTGATAGCAATAGCTAATGAAAAATAAACTTATTTCACTCTCATTAGACGATGCTGCACAGTAGGCAGGCTCAATTCAATAACTTGAGAGCGTTTCATTGTGTCTACCTGATGAAGCATGGCTTGGTTGTACCCTTTGGATTTCATCCATTGCAGCGGTTCATTGAAGCTGTCTTCATTGACAACAAATGACTCTCCCTTTTTCTCACCGGTATAAACATTCACGACCCAAAGACGAGATTGGAAATCCAGAACCTCTTTGAGTGCTTTTTGGAGTCTATTAAACATTGTATGCACTTAACCGTATCAACTAGCAAGCAACCAAACCGCGACACCCATCATCAAGGTCCCCGCAATTCGATTCATTAACCGTACATTTTCAGATTGTCCAAGCACACGCTTAAGCCCTTTACCGCCTGTCGCATACAAAGTCATACAGATGAACTCAAACAGCAAGATGATGGACACTAGAACAACCAACTGAGGCGTTAACGCCGCACTTTGATCAATGAATGGCGGCAATAAAGAGATCATGAACGCCCACCCTTTCGGGTTAGCAATGGCTGTCACGAATCCCTGAACGACCAAATCCCAGTCGCCTTGGGTCGACTGTTCTTGTTCGTCTAAGTTAATAGCCAACTTCCCTTTCGAGCGCCACATTTGGACACCCAAATAGAACAGGTAAGCCCCACCAATGGCTTTCAGTGCAACAAAAAGCCAAGGGTAATTGAGCATGACTGCCGCGATACCAAGCACCGCAGCAATGGCAACAAGACCCACACCCACGAGTTCACCAGCCATCATCCATAGGGTGCGACGATAGCCAATACTCATTCCTAGCGTTAAAGCCAGTGTCATGCACATGCCCGGAGTGATTGAGACAAAGAAAAAGGTTGGAATAAACATTCCCAGCAAAGCGGTATTCATTGAGCGAGGTCTTATTGATATTAGAATTATTTTCCGAGCATATCACTTTCTTCTCATTAGTCGAGAGGCTAAATATCAAGGGGGGGATTGATATCTAGCCGGCTCCCTTCGGTTAAGCTTTTACTAGCGATCTTTTTGCCTGAACCCACTTTTTCCAGTTGAGCGGCATCATAGGTACAACAATGAGTACAATGCCAATAACAGTCCAATAATCAGGAATTTCATCAAACCACATGACGCCAAACAGTGTGACAAACACCAGTCCTGAATATTCAGCAAGCGCTATCTTGCCTGCTTCAACGCGTTTGTACGCTAACACAACGAGAGCGTGGTAACCCAATACGAAAAGGTTGATCGCCATGATCCAACCAATGTGTTGCCAACTAATGGTTTCCCACTTTGGTAAGGCAAAAACCAGAGCAAGTGGCAGTGTCATCACTCCAGTCCAGAATAGCGTTGAAATTAATGTCTGCTCTTTGGGTAGTCGTCGAATAAGAATATTGCCCAACCCCATCGCTAGGGCACTTCCAAGACCCGCAATCGCGGCCCAATGAAAGTGCTCTGGACGAAGTACGACGAGTACCCCGAAAAAGCCAATGATCGTAGCGATGAGTTTGCCCATAGGCGGTTTTTCTCGTAACAAAACGACAGACAAAGGCAGCATTAACAACGGACCCACATAGAACATGGCATTCGCTGTGGCTAAAGGAAGATAAGTGATGGCGATCATCGCGCAGGCGCTTCCACCCAATATAAGTTGTGCGCGCCAAAAAGCGATTGCACAGCAGCCTTGTTTTCTCTCTTCTCGCTCTTGTCTAAGCCAGAAAGGGAGTAAAATTAGAGTGCTCAATAGTTGGCGAATAAAAACGTACTGAAAGGTAGGGACCTCTCCGTTGAGAATTTTCAATGAAACGTCAGAGAAAGAAGCAAGAAGGTTTGCAAGTACAAGCAGTGCAATTGCCTTGTTAGTGGTGTTCATGTAGATGGAGTCTTTCGTGATGAATTGCAGAATTGGGCGAATCACCCACCTTCCAGACAAATGCAATATTTAGAGCTCGTCCAATGGATTACTCTAGGCATTAAGCAGTCTCCATCCCGCTTCCACTTATCTGTTGATGGGCATTCTAATGGAATTGACCGTGATTAAAAGCAATAATCATACAATACAACAAAACGATTCATTCATGCGTGGTCGAAACCGATCGCTCTATTGCTGGCCCAGTCATTATTCCTCATCATTGTTAGCAGTATCTTTCAGCTCCTCTTTAATCAGTAGGAATTTGTTCTTGTTCTGAATAAACAATTCAACCAATGTAGGGTCAAAGAACTGCCCTGATTCCGACTCTATGTAGGAGAAAACTTCTTCAAGTGACCATGGCTCTTTGTACACTCGCTTCGAGCATAACGCATCAAAAATGTCAGCCAGCGCACAGATGCGACCGAAGATGGGTATTTGTTCCCCAGATAAACCATTAGGGTAGCCACTGCCATCCCATTTCTCGTGATGTGTTCCAGCGATGGTTGCGCCAGCATCTAAGAGCATTAGCCCCGAACCCGATAGCATTCTCTGCCCTTCGTAGGCATGGGATTGCATGATGACCCACTCATCAGCATCCAGTTTACCTGGCTTGTTGAGAATTCTATCTGGGGTACCGACTTTACCAATGTCATGTAACGGAGAGGCGAACAAGATCGTTTCACACTCCTCATCACTCAAGCCATACAAGCGAGCAAGCAACTCACAATATTTCGCGACTCTTTTTACGTGGTTTCCAGTGTCATTTGAACGATTTTCTACGACCTCCGTGAGGCGATAGATGACTTCTCGCTGAGACTGTTTCATTTGTTCATTCAAATCTATGTTCTTTAAACCAACCGCCAAGTTTTCAGCAAAAACATTGAGCAAATGTTTATCAAGCTGCAAAAGCGCGGTATCAGTGGCGATGTAGAACGCAACGGAGTGATTATCATTGTTGCAATATAAAAGGATCTCTTTCTCGTTGAAGACGGAGGTATTGGTCGACATGGCTTGATTAAGCAAATGTTGGAATGGCAGTTCGGCCAAATGCACAGATTGCTCTGGTACGTTTTCAAACACACCAGTGCCGCATATGGTCTGGACTCTCTGCTCAGTCAGATCGATCTCAAGGGTTTGAGAGCTGAAGTTAACCAAAATAGTGTCGTCAACATTGATTAGGTTGATGATCTGTTCTAACGCAGCCTTGGTAAAGGAAACAAAGCCCATTTTATCCATGATATTTTTGGTGGCTTTGACGACTTGCTCCATGCCGATTTTGCTGCGTTCTAAAATCATGATGTGCTGGTAGGCACGTAATGCCGTTAGGGTTGCAGTGTAAAGCTTTTGCGCAGTGAGTTCCGTCTTCGCTTTGTAATCATTGATGTCGTAATCTTTAATCACAGCTCGTTCTGGAGACTGCCCCGGTTGACCGGTTCTAAGAACAATACGAACATTAGGATCACCGTGTTCTTCACGTATCCATTTCGCCAGTTCTAGCCCTGCGTGCTCGGTTTCCATCACAACATCAAGCAGTACCATGGCAATATTGTCATGGTCTAGAAAAGCTTGCTTGCCTTCTTGCGCTGATTTCGCACTGATAAAATTGAGCGAACGATTGTCGAACTCAAACTTGTTCAGAGCCATCAGTGTTACACGATGAATCTCTTCTTCATCGTCGACTATTAATACATTCCAAGGCTTATGCACAACCTTGCTTTCAAGTTGTTGATCCGCTTCTTTTTGATCTTCTTTAGCAAAAAAATCATCGTTAAATAGATCATCGTCGCTCATTAATCCACCCCGACTGGCAACACGTCGTCAAATCGTTGTCCTTTATGGATAATTCGAACTGATTCAATTTGACCGCCCATTCCTTTATATAACGTTATAAAAAACAATTAGATACTACGTCAACCCTACTCTGAACTCGCAGTGGTAGAAAGTGACGTAAATCGTTTCACCACCTGCATTAATGAGAACGCTTCTTTTACAATACTAGCGTCTATTTCAGCATTACCTAAACTAGAAACTAAAAAAGCTTGAACCAAAATGTAACTGACAAAGAGAACAATGATTTAATCCAGCTTTTCTGAGTATGCATGAAACGTGAGAGAATGCTCTATGAAATCAATAAAAGTGAAGAGTCGACATTTATTTTTATAGTAAAAGTTGATCTCTAAGCGGCTGGAATATTCGCCGTGTTCTGTTAGATCACAAAACCGATGGCTTGTCGACGGAAGAGACAGGGATTTTCTATCGCGGGGTTACGGAGATTAAAAAATGAATCAGGAAGGCGCGGCCACTACCTCCCTACTTTTAAATCCGCTTTTAAGTCACTGTTCTAACTAGGTGCGCTGTTCGGCCTAGGTACACTTTATTTTAAGGCACTGTGTTATTTAAAAGTGCAGTGTTATTTAAAAGTACAGTGCTCTTTAAAGTCTCACTGCGAGTTAGCCTTTTATCAACGTAGACAAAGGCCAACTGAAGTGGGAGCAAAGGCTAAAGATCAGCCTAATACCGTCACACCGACTTCCGCTTCTTCAATCATCTCAGTCTCTAGACTTGCCTCATCCAGCCAGCGCTTCACAGCCAAACTCCCTAATACTCTTTGCTGATAAATCGCAGCACTTCCAGAAAGCAATACACCATAAGATTGGAAACGAAGCGCTGCAGGGGCAAACATGGCATCGGCTATCGACCATTCACCAAATAGCCAACCATCTGGGTTCTGAGCCATCTGAGTTGACCAGATATCATCAATGCGAGCGATCTCCTTTTTCACATCAGCCGTCAGTTCTAGCGTTCGCTTCGCTCTGCAGTTCATTGGCAGCTCATTTCTTAGTGCCATGAAACCTGAATGCATCTCTGCCGAGAGTGCCCTTGCCTTCGCTCTCTCATTGATCTCTTTAGGCCAGGCTCTACCATCCAAATAACGTTCATTAACATACTCTAGAATGGCCAGAGAGTCCCAGACCGTCACTTGACTGTCGACAAGTACAGGCACTTTCGCTGCCGGGTTGATATCAGCCAGTGCCTCGTAAAACTCTTCGGAAAACAGTTTTAGTTTCACTAGCTCAACATCGATGTCGAATTGGGTAAATATCACCCACGCTCTGAGTGACCAGCTCGAGTAATTTTGATTGCCTATGATAAGTTGCATGACTACCTCCGTGTCTTTTCAAATGATAGACATCCCTTTGAAAAGGAACGCCTGAATGAAGAACAAACAGAATAAGGGATTGTTTTATGAGCGACTAACAGATAGTTTTTGTACGACCTATAAATAAATATGATGGATTGCCAGATATATGGATATTGACGCGCTAAAGAGCTTTCTGGCTTTTAGTGATACCGGGAGCTTCACACGCGCTGCCAAGCAAATTAATCGCACACAATCCGCTTTTAGCGCACAAATGAAAAAGCTAGAAGAAGAGTTGAATGTACGTTTGTTTGAAAAGGAAGGGCGAAATCTCGTACTCAGTGAAGCGGGTTTGGCACTTCGAGCGCACGCAGAGGCGCTTGTCACCCTGCATACTAAAACGTTAAAGCAGGTTAAGCGTTATGAAGATAAGCGCCCACTGCGACTTGGCTGCCCTGAAGATTACAACGACAGCCTGTTGCCCGACGTTATCCAATTGTTGAAAGACTCAGAACCGACTTGCTCTATTCAGGTATTCAGTCAACCCAGCCCGACACTGCGTGAATGGCTTGATGAAGGTAAGCTGGATGCAGCCATCGTTACGCGCTCTCCAGCAAGCGAAGAAGGGTATTGGCTTGCCAAAGATCAAGGGGTTTGGATAGCACAACCCGATTATACGATTGACGAAAACCAACCTATTCCACTGGCTCTGTTTCAAACCGATTGCAATTACCACACCGCCGCTGTCGATGGGTTAATCAAGCAAGGCACACCGTACCAACTCTTAGCTTGCTGCAACACCGCATCGGCTCAGCGAGCCATCGTTAGGAAAGGCCTAGCGATTGGCGCAATGGGGAAAATCAGCGTCTCAGATGACCTCAAAATCTTAACTGACATGCCGCCTCTACCGAACGTAGACATTGTGCTGATCTTTGGGGCGTCGGCGCATCCATTGCTTGATAAGCAAGTTTTAACGAGACAGCGCTAGCTTTGAGCGGTAATAAGCTCGGTTAGCTTTCTAATTTGTGGAGCCTGTACGCAGCCATTGTCAGCCCCAGTGGGGTTAAAATAAATCGCCGACAGCCCGGCCTCAATGGCAGGTAAGATATCTTTCTCAGGCGTATCCCCGACCATAGTGACTTGCTCGGGGTTTAAATCAAGGTTTGCCAGTATGGCTCGATAAAAATCGGCCGTGCCTTTGGTAATACCTAGGTTACTAAGGCAAAAATACCCTGAAATATACTGATCCAGACCGACTCGTTGAAAGGCAACAACAATATCTTGTTCACTCGACTCTTTCGCACTCGTCGCGACATAAATTCTGTGTTCGGCAGATAAGTCTTCAAGCATTTCTTTCGCACCACTGACCGCTTCCACATGATGCCAATCGCACATCTTCCCTTCTGCGTCTGGGAAATCAACCATTAAGGTATCTCCCCAATCAAACAGATACGCTGCCACTGTTGAACTAGGTTCGGACATTGATTTTGGTTTACACATTGATTTTGTACTGCAAGTCATGGACCTAATCTCCTGTCACACCGCGAAAGCCCCAACAATGCGCCGGCTGTTCACTAATGGTGATCTCTATATCGATGGGTGTAATACCGACTTTGTTCTCGATGTTGTAAAACAAAGATTTGATTAACGACTTTTTCGTCTCTTTTTGACGCCCTTCCATTAAGTTGATTTCAATAACGGTGTACGCGTCACTTCTATCTGATGGGTAAAAGTAGTCGTCTTTATCGAGTGGTACAAAACGATGGGCTCGCTTTCCTTCCGGTAATCCGAGCGTTTGAGTCATGCTCAAATGAATCGCTTCTGAAAGATCTGCTTTGATGGGATTGAGATTTTCCTTAATTCCGTATACGACGATCATATTTGCTCCTTAACGCTCTATTTGGCGCTGTCTTCCATGACTTTGTATCTGCCGTCATTAATCACTTTAACTCACGACTTATCATAAAGGTAGAACATCACTTAGAAGTTAGATCACGATAGGAAATCAGGGGAAATCTATTTTGACTGAGTATGAAATTCTAGAGCAAGCTAAGAAACAAACAGCTTACCTTCAGTTTATACGCTCTACATTGATTGCTTCTTTTATAAAAGCTTGTATTGCATTTAGTCTTATGTTCGTTGATTAAGAGGGAAGTCCAATACTGCTCATAATTTTGTAGCTATGATTGTTTTAATTTTTTATAGCCAAGAAACCAAACAGCCAATATTGGTAAAATAATGAGAGTTCAAATACCGTGCAAAAATACTTCAGCTAGTATTGATAAAAAAGGACAACAACAGAAAAATCAGAGAAATAAACACAAGGAATTTAAGATTTTAAATATCGGACTTTTTCCAAGCCCAATAATGAAGAATTTAATTTAACTAGCAGTAGTATTTTGTCATCATCACCGAAGCC
>NZ_MCWZ01000156.1:2230-2591 GCF_002877365.1 Vibrio sp. 10N.261.55.A7 | reverse complement strand
GTTTAATATCAATAGATTATTGAAACATCTCCTAGATAACCCTGACAAAAAAAGACATTTAAATACATTTCTAGAAACTTGCTTTTTTTAGCTTTGGTAAGGTGATTTCGACTCAAATATAATGCGAAATAGCTTGGAGAATAGAAATGAAAAAAGGTGTTGTCTTGATAGCTGGAATGCTTGCTTCTGGAATGCTGCATGCGAATGGATGGACCGGAAATGTGAATATTTTCACTGGTAACAAATCACTGGACAGTGATTGGGGTGAATTCGACTCACAAGGAGAGATTGGCATCATGAGCGATTTTGGCCAGACAAACTGGCCAGCACTTATTGTGGTTGATACCTATATTTCTGGCAA
>NZ_MCWZ01000156.1:972-1531 GCF_002877365.1 Vibrio sp. 10N.261.55.A7 | reverse complement strand
TACCTATATTTCTGGCAAGGATGATAATAAAGACGCGAAAAAAAATGATGATTACCGCGTTGATGCCGTGACAACGGAGTTCATGATTGGATTGAGACGTTACTTTGATTATCGATATGGCATTTCTTCGTATCTGGGCGGTGGTCTAACAATTGGGTATGCGCACCAGGAAGTCAAACAAGCCGATGGTACCTATAAAAAAGAAGATGATCGAGGCTACGGACCTTGGGTAGGAACTGGAATAAAGTGGCGACCATGGAAACACTTCAACCTTGGCTTTGATGTGCGTTACTCACATTTTGAGGCCGAGCTCTTTGAAAAAGATTTAAGCTCTGGTGGTGTTCACGCTGGAGTAAACGCTGGGTTTCATTGGTAATCATACACTCCTCTCTGATGATAAAGCGAAGCTTAACGGGCTTCGTTTATCATCGACTCACAATTCCCCTTCTCGATTACAGCCCAGCAACCTCAACACCTTCATCTCAAATCGTGACTCTCAATATTGCTCTGCGCTTTTCATTTAGCCCAATCTGTCTTCTTCATTTGTATTTGTATTTGT
>NZ_MCWZ01000156.1:0-282 GCF_002877365.1 Vibrio sp. 10N.261.55.A7 | reverse complement strand
TGTATTTGTATTTGTATTGAAGGTATTACCATCAAGACCATGAGTTGCAACTGTGTCCCAAAGCGATGCGTATTCACTCCCCTCGGCAATAAGTGAGAGAGGTTAGAGGCAAGTGTGTGATGAACAAAATAAAAAGAGATGAAACGTTATGGAGAGGAAGATTGCGTTTAAATGGGGCTCAGTCTGTCTTACCTAAGTGTCCAAAAACGAGAAAGGCCAGATAATTCATCGAATTATCTGGCCTTTAAAATATGGCACACCCTGAAGGATTCGAACCTTCGA
>NZ_MCWZ01000155.1 GCF_002877365.1 Vibrio sp. 10N.261.55.A7 | reverse complement strand
TATCGCAATTTTAATCGCTCTAACAACAGGCTCAGCGTTTGCAGAAACAGAAAAGACAGAAGATGTAAACTACGGAGACCCGACAGCAAGCTTTACAACAGTGGGTGTGAGCGCAAGTGACAAGACGACTCAACTCAATGGCATGATTGGGTTAGGCAGCAACATCTTCCAACTTGATCTTGGCCGCTCAAATAAAGAAGGGGACTTAAGCTATCGTGGTCGTTATTTCCATGTCACTGATGGGTTAGGTTACTCATTGGATGTACTAGGCAGTGAAAATACGATTGAAGGCCAGAAAGACAAAGCCACCAGCAACACAGTATTAGCCGGCCTTATCTACAAAATCAAAGCAACAGACAATATCTCAGTATTCCCAATGCTATCCGCTGGCTATACGAAGACTGACATCAAAAATAACAAAGTTTCTGAGTCAGGCTTGGGTCAAGCGGGCGTCTATGCCATGTACGGATTTGACGCAGGACACTGGGTATACGCAAACCCGAAAACGACTTACAACGTGAAAAGCAAAGAGTTCCTAAATCAAGTTGAAGTGGGTGGTGGTTTCATGGTGCTAGATAACGCGTCAATCGGAGCCAAATTAGAGTATACCGCTGAAAACAAGAAGTTAAATGTTAAGAATGACAGCGTCGCTTGGTTGCAGGCAAACGTCTATTTCTAACCTCAATAGGGCTGCTTAGCAGCCCGTTTCAGTTCAATCTTCATCTAGCTTTTACGTCATGTAACTCTTCTACCTCATCTGCGTACTATTCTTCTAAATCCTTATAGAGCCACAGATACTATTACCCCAAGCAATCTGTAAACAATGATTATCGTACCCTAACTACTTCGGTGAAATGCTTATTTATTTTGGTTTTGCCATTCTAGCAGTGCACTGGATCCCTTTTGTAGCGTTAGCGTATTGGTGGACATTTTTTGTCAGAAACATGATCAAAAAAGATGCGTCTATTTCACGCTATCCAGAGTTTTCTGAATGGAAAAAGCGTACAGGGCTTTGTGTTCCGAAACTGTTCTAGTTTATCGTTCAATATAGAGCGCCTAAATAACACTTCGCCAGTGTTTTAATCACACAAAGGCGATAGCTTAGTACACATACTAATTCTTCATAGTTTTTCATAATGACCTTAACAAATCAGCGGACAGACCGCTTAATAATTAGAAAGGTACATATTATGAAAAAATCAGC
>NZ_MCWZ01000154.1 GCF_002877365.1 Vibrio sp. 10N.261.55.A7 | reverse complement strand
GACCCAGAACCGACACCTAACCCAACGCCAGACCCAGAACCGACACCTGATCCAACACCAGACCCAACACCAGATCCAGGCCCAGCGCTTGGCGTTTGCGCAGAATTCAACGTATACCCTGACTGGACTCGCGGCGATCATGCTTCAGCGGGTGACATCATGGTTAATGAAAACATTGCCTATGCAGCCAATTGGTGGACCTCATCTACGCC
Source organism: Vibrio sp. 10N.261.55.A7 (assembly GCF_002877365.1). Classification (GTDB taxonomy): domain Bacteria; phylum Pseudomonadota; class Gammaproteobacteria; order Enterobacterales; family Vibrionaceae; genus Vibrio. The sequence continues at coordinate 2,843 of NZ_MCWZ01000154.1, read as the reverse complement.
AGGAAGTGATGGTAGTTGGGCGCTGCACGTGAACTGTGACAATACGCCTCCAGGTTCTGCACCATTGCTTTCATTGCCAAACCCTATGGACCCAGTCAGACTCGAAGTCAGCGGTTGGCCAAGTCACTTCGTCGCAGCAAGCCCTTCCACATTAGCTGCGCCAGCCACTTTAGCGTTTGATACTATTGGCAGCCAAGACCTTGCTGACACGACCAAGTTAACAAACGCATTTGTGACCTTGATTCAAACCGTTGATCTCGTGGGTTCAACCTCCATCATCCTGAACGGTGATGTGCTGGATGTAGCGTCAGCAGACAAGGGGCAATCTCTTGGTGTCGTTGCCGTGAAACAAGCACTGCTTGCTGCTGTAGATGCAACTGGAAGCCAAATTGACATCAATGAAATCAACGCTCTGACTGATGACGTGCAAGGTTGGGCTCAAGCGCACAACCTCGTTATCTCTACATTGGCTCCACAAGCCACGTTTGGTTGGGCACTCAGCATTGGTGACTTTGCTTATAACACCCATTCCGGTAAACGCGCTGTTTGGAATGCCGCCGCATCATCATCATCGGATCTGCTCTCTAGCTTTGAATTATTTAAAGCAGATTCGCTCACTAAAGCTGATTTTATCGCCTTTACTAAGTCAAGTGCTTCTCCTGCGCTAAGCGATGAGCAATGGCATTACGCACTGGAATACGTGAAGCAAGTGAGTGACTACATTCAAACACCTGCGTTGCTATCATCGATTCCAACGGCTCAAGCGGCGAGTTACTTCATGGGTAACACCACTGGGGAAAGCAAAATACGTAAAGCGGCAAGCAGCAATGTTTTCGCGGTACTATTCGATACTGAAACTGTCGATTTGAACGATAAAATTGCTCGCTACGAAACCGCTACAGTGCCGCTTTACTACGTCGGTGAAAACGTTGCGAATGGCCCGTTAACTCGCCTAGCTTCTCTTAACTCAGATCTAGCAAGTGCCGAGTCAGCAATGAACAATCAGGCGTTCCTTTTTGAAACAGCGCAATCACAGTGGGTGCCTTCTACCGTGTACAAGTGGGCTGACTTCTTGGCGGGTCTAAACTCGATGCACAATGTCGGTGTTGCAGGCAATACGTTCTGGTTACTCGATGACACAGCAGATGAAGCAACCAATGCCATGTACGCTAAGGTCGCTATCGCAGCCTTCCTGTCTCAAAGTATGCAAGAGACCATTCGTTACAATGCTTGTGATGAGAATAACTGGTCCGAAGTAAGGTACGGTGCGCCAGTTGACTATCCAATGACCGCGAGCTGTGGCCAATTGGATCAAAAATACGCTGACTACGGCATGGATCCAGTCACGGGTGTTGACCATCCGTATTCTTGTCCTCGCGACCCGAAAATGGAAGTAAGTGCCATCACAAATGCCAAATGGTATGGCGCACCTGCTCCGATATTTGCCGCTCCAGACTCTGTGTTTGAAGAGAAAGGTTTGTTGGTGAATGGCAACGTTGGTCGCTGGACAAACGATGGCCACTGTATGGATGTTCCAACAACTGTCGACTCTTCCAAGCAAATTTGGGAACGTGACGAATGTAAAGTCTACGAAGAACAAAAAGCGGGTAAATTCATTTGGGACGGTACTGACACTAACGGCACAGTGGAAGGTTGTGGCTGGTGGGGCCGTGGTGTTATTCAAACCACAGGTCGTCAAAACTTCGGTACGCTAAACCACTTCATGGGCCGTTCTCACGTTGATCCTGAAACGATTGGAACAACAGTAAACGGTGTCACTGTCGAAGCGCCACCAACAAGTCCATTGTACGCTGACCTCGATTTCTGTTCGAATCCAGGGCTGATTTGTAGCTCTGAAGAAAACAGAGAGATCAAATGGATTGCAGGTCTATTCTACTGGGTGACATCAGTACAGGCTTACAACGATGAAGGTGGGGCATACGCTGGTTGGAACTATCATACCGAGTTGAAGAACTACGTAGATGGCGGCTTAAATGGTACAGCGTTTATTGACGCCGTATCTGGCATCGTTAACCGAGGCTGCCCTGACAGTACTTGTCCTGTCAGTGGTGATGTTCACGCGATCAAAGAGCGTCAGGATAACTTCAAGCTCGTACTGCAAACACTTGGGTTAAATCCGCAGTAATGTTCAAAGTTTAGATATAACATAGTAACAATAGATAAATGGCTCCCTATAATTGGGAGCCTTTTTTAACGTTAACCAAGCCTCCTTCTTATCTCACCCCTACCACTGAGAAAGATCTCCCAGCCCCATGTAAGTTGCCTTCTTTCAAAATAATTCCCGCATGGTAGCCAACCAAACTCAACGTTCATGCACGGTGCGCATATCAAAGCTCTTCCCGTTAACACCTAACGCTCTGTCATGACTCAACGTATCGGTTTCTATGAGCAAAATAGACAACGCCACTTTTCAATTAAACCAAGAAAAGCAGGATCAGCGATGATTGCGGTGCTAGACGACACCTGTGGAAACTATATTCAGTTGATACAAGAGAGGTAATTGAAGCCTCGTTTATTCTTCCTCTACATTACAATCAGTACAGCTTTGCAACGCGATCTCGTGTTCAAAAACTGCAGCATCATTCCCATCGGCGAGCAACTCGGTGATTTCATCCGCTACTTCTTTCTCATCTTCCGATTCAACTTGATCCGCCAACTCTTCTTCCGAATAGCCATAAAAGTTCAATAGCAGGTAATCTCTTGCTTCGTCTTTGGTACAAGAAACGTTCACCGAAAGGTCGGCCTCAGCGTTGTCCTGCGCGACGATTGCCGTCAATTGCTGTTGAACATTCTCTTTCATCGAAGGTGTTAACCAACCAAGG
>NZ_MCWZ01000153.1 GCF_002877365.1 Vibrio sp. 10N.261.55.A7 | reverse complement strand
CCTCTTGCGAGATCTTCATGGAGCAGAACTTAGGACCGCACATAGAGCAGAAATGAGCAACTTTACCTGACTCTTGAGGAAGTGTTTCGTCATGGAAAGAACGCGCAGTATCTGGGTCTAATGCTAAGTTAAATTGGTCTTCCCATCGGAACTCGAAGCGAGCCTTAGATAACGCATTATCGCGGATCTGTGCGCCTGGGTGACCTTTTGCAAGGTCCGCTGCATGAGCCGCTAACTTATAGGTAATCAAGCCAGTCTTAACATCTTCCTTGTTTGGAAGCCCTAAGTGCTCTTTCGGTGTTACGTAGCAAAGCATTGCACATCCATACCAACCAATCATTGCAGCGCCAATACCCGAGGTGATGTGATCGTAGCCAGGGGCAATGTCAGTCGTCAGCGGGCCTAATGTATAGAACGGAGCCTCATGACAATGCTCTAACTGCTCTTCCATATTCTCTTTAATCATGTGCATTGGAACATGGCCAGGGCCTTCGATGATCACTTGTACATCGTATTCCCATGCAACCTTAGTCAGCTCACCTAGCGTGCGCAGCTCTGCAAATTGTGCTTCATCGTTCGCATCGGCAATCGAGCCAGGACGCAGGCCATCACCAAGTGAAAGCGCCACATCGTACTTAGCACAGATCTCACAAATCTCTCGGAAATGAGTATATAGGAAGCTTTCCTGGTGGTGCGCGAGACACCATTTCGCAATGATAGAACCGCCTCGAGACACAATGCCTGTCACACGTTTTGCCGTCATCGGTACATAACGTAATAACAGCCCGGCATGAATGGTAAAGTAGTCTACGCCCTGCTCTGCTTGTTCAATAAGCGTATCACGCATGACTTCCCAGTTTAGATTCTCTGCTACACCATTTACTTTTTCCAGAGCTTGGTACATAGGAACGGTGCCAATTGGCACTGGGCTGTTACGAAGTATCCATTCACGTGTTTCATGAATATTGCGACCGGTAGACAGATCCATCACCGTATCACCACCCCATCGAGTAGACCAAACAAGCTTTTCAACTTCTTCTTCAATTGAGGAGCTGACAGATGAGTTGCCAATATTGGCATTGACCTTAACAAGAAAGTTTCGGCCAATAATCATAGGCTCAGATTCTGGGTGATTGATGTTTGAAGGGATAATCGCGCGCCCTTCGGCTACTTCTTTTCGTACAAACTCTGGGGTGATTTCTTTTGGCAAATTCGCACCAAAATGATGACCTGGATGCTGATGATTCAATTGCTCATCGGCAAACTTTTGGCGTCCCATATTCTCACGAATAGCAATATACTCCATCTCAGGAGTGATGATTCCCTGACGCGCGTAATGCAGCTGAGTCACACATTGTCCGTCTGTTGCTCGACGAATACGCGGTAAATTACCATAGCGTAAGTCATCAAGCGTTTCGTCTTCTAGGCGCTCCTTCGTATAGACAGAGCTAACATCATCGAGTAATTCCGTGTCTGTACGCTCTTCAATCCATTTCTCACGAAGTTTTGGTAAGCCTTGGTAAAGATCAATTTCATGCTCCGGATCGGTATAGAAACCCGAAGTGTCGTAGACATGGATTGGTTCATTGGGTTCAAAGATTGGCGCTTCTTTCGACCCGCTGACCAAACTGTCTGCCAATGAAATTTCTCTAACTGGCACCTTTATATCTGGGCGAGAGCCTTCAATATACGTTTTAGTAGAATTAGGGTATGGCTGTACTGAAAGTGAATCTATAAATTGTTTCGCTTCCAATCTTGCTTGTTTACGACTCGACATAGCATTCTTCCTTGCCTTGTAATTATGAAAGGTATTTATGGATAAAAATGCTTGGCGGATTGATGCTACAAGAGGGATCGATTACTAAAATTCAGTAATGATCAGATGATAGGATAATCGGCAAGAAAGCCAATTAGGTATCTTCTCTTGTTCCCTTCGCAGGTATTAGCCTGATCAGGTTCAACGGATCCCGAGTTAACGGTCTCAGCCATATGGCACTCCGACAAGTTTGTTCATTATAAAAAATAGGCTTGGAATTACCAAGCCTATTTGTAAAATTTTTGTTTATTTTTTATTCAGGACTTAATCATTAGCTGAAATCCGATCCACGCGGCAGAAATACTGAGAACCACATTAAGCAAGACATTCAGCCCCATTTTGAAAAATGCTCCTTGCTGCATAAGAAGCACATTATCCATAGAGAATGTCGAAAACGTCGTTAGGGCACCAAGAAAACCAAGCCCTATAATCTGACGCCACGGCTCTGTCGCCAAAGAGCCATTTTCAAATGCAGCGATAAGCAATCCCATCATTAAGGAGCCAACCACGTTAACGGTTAGCGTACCGTATGGAAAGCC
>NZ_MCWZ01000152.1 GCF_002877365.1 Vibrio sp. 10N.261.55.A7 | reverse complement strand
TTACTTGAGAGCAACTTAATTGTGATTGCTCTTGCTGGTGTTCTCGTTGGTTTCGGCACTAAGCTTGCGAATGGCTGTACGAGTGGACACGGTATTATCGGAATGGGTCGTTTATCTAAACGCTCGATTATTGCGACCGTCATTTTTATGAGTACCTCAATACTCGTGGTTTTCTTAAAACGAATGATGGGGTGGATGTAAATGCAAATTTTTTCAAATATAGTCATCGGCTTAGTCGCAGGAATACTGTTCGGTGCAGGGATGATCATCTCTGGAATGGCGGATCCTAAAGTGGTTTTAGCGTTTCTTGATGTAACTGGAAACTGGGACCCGAGTTTGATCTTCGTTATGGGCGGGGCGTTAATGGTGTTTACTCCTATGTACCATCTAGTCATTAAGAAACGAACTCACTCTTTAGATGGCACAGAGTATGACTGGCCAACCAAGTCCAAAGTAGAGAAGAGATTGGTTTTCGGTTCCGTCCTTTTTGGTATAGGTTGGGGGATTGCAGGGATCTGCCCAGGCCCCGCAATCACGAGTCTTTCAGGTGGATCGTCGATCATTATTACATTTGTTATTGCTATGTTAATTGGAACTGCACTAGCAAATCTGTACACAAAAGCGATGAATAGAACGTAAGCCTTTAACGCTTCAATGATGAGTCGCTACTGCCCAGTTTTACTGTTTATAACAGCGAGCACAGGGCAGTGGTCACTTAAAACGAAATCGATCACATCTTCTTTTTTGTATAGCACTTGCTTCGCTTCGACCAAATGAAAGTTAGGACTGGTCACAACATGGTCTATCACTGAGTTATATCGGTACGTATTGGATGCGTTTCTTATCGATCGTACTTCGCACAATGGCTTAGTCGCGCGTGTAGTAAGTATCGCACTTGTACCTTTCGAAATGCCTTCCCACATCCAGCTGCCAGTCGCACTAAGATTGCTATTGAAATCACCTAAAACGATGTATTGATCATTATCGAGTTGTCGATCCATTATCCACCGATTCAATTCAGTTCCTTGCGCTTTTAAGCGTTGGCAATTTCTTGTGTTCCTAAATCCACTATTGCAACCAGCCTTTAAGTGAATAGACATAAGGTGAACAGGCTCACTATTTATCGTATTAAGAAGCAAGTAAGTGCCAAAACGTAGCTTACTCTTGGACGTGTCTTCTAATTGAATATCACGTACCGACGTGACCGCTAATGTTTTGTGAACGGCAAAACCTGTGTATTGGTTAACACCTCCGAATTGGTGTTGCTTATTATTGTCCCAAGATCGCTCTGACAACCAAATAGTGTAGTCTTTGCCAACAACACGCCTTATTGCCTCTACGTCATTGACTTCTTGAAAGGCGAGGACATCAACACTCATTGCAATAAAATACTGGTTGAGCTTCTTAAAGTCTTGAGAAGAACGATGTGATTGCTGAATGTGACTCTGTGAATTTCCTGACAGCCATTTTATGTTCCAAGTCACGAATCGAAGATCTGAAGCAGAAAAACCAGAACTAGAAACAATAGCCAATAAAAATGGCACCATCCTGAACAAATGGTTAATCAACATACAATAAATTCCGTGAATTTAATCTGAAGCTTTATGCTATCAGTGATGCAAGAAAATCAAGTGTGATTTTGATAAAACATCCAATTTACATCGTTTCTTTTCTAAGTGAGAAGTACCGAGAAAAGATCGAATTGTTCTTAAACAGGTATCACGTTTAGTTGATCCAAATCAATACTTTCAACTAGTGCTTCTCGTTAAATACACCACAATATATAGTGTCAGTCAGTCTAATAATCACCCTATGTTGTATATTTGTGGATAACTCTGTGAGTATGCTTAGGGTAAGGAGAAGTGGTGAAACCAATCGTAATCAAACGTGACGGCTCAAGAGCTCCGTTCAACAGGGATCGTATTCAAGCCGCAGTGGAAAGCGCAGCGGAAAATGTTGATAAAGAAGTTGCTATCTACGCGCTGAATGTAGCGTTAGCAGTTGAGCTTAAGCTGAAAGATCACGATGAAGTTCATATCTCCGAAATTCAAACTCTTGTTGAAAATGAACTGATGCAAGGGCCATTTAAGGCACTAGCTCGCGGTTACATTGAATACAGACACGACAGAGACATTGCACGAGAAAAACAGAGTGCCCTAACTCAAGAGATCGAAGGCTTAATTGAAGAAAGCAACGTTGATCTCATCAATGAAAACGCCAATAAAGATGGCAAGGTGATCCCAACTCAACGCGATCTGTTAGCGGGCATTGTGGCTAAACACTACGCTAAAACACATATATTGCCTCGTGACATCGTTCAAGCCCACGAAGAAGGCGATATTCACTATCACGATCTCGATTACGCTCCATTCTTCCCTATGTTTAACTGCATGCTTATCGATCTTAAAGGTATGCTAACGCATGGCTTTAAAATGGGTAATGCGGAGATCGATACACCGAAGTCTATTTCAACGGCAACGGCAGTCACAGCTCAAATCATCGCTCAGGTCGCAAGCCATATTTATGGCGGCACCACAATTAACCGCATCGACGAAGTGTTAGAGCCTTATGTTATGGCAAGCTACGACAAACATTTAGACATCGCAAAAGAGTGGGATATTCCTAATCCTAAAGAGTTCGCCAGTTCTCGTACTGAAAAAGAGTGTTACGACGCATTCCAGTCATTAGAGTATGAGGTGAACACACTCCATACAGCTAACGGTCAAACGCCTTTCGTTACCTTTGGGTTTGGATTAGGTACAAGCTGGGCGTCTCGCTTGATCCAACAATCGATTTTAAAGAATCGTATTGCTGGCTTAGGTAAAAATGCGAAAACGGCGGTATTCCCAAAATTGGTTTTTGCTATTAAAGACGGTCTCAATCATACCAGTGAAGATCCGAACTATGACGTTAAGCAACTCGCATTAGAATGTGCTTCTAAGCGCATGTATCCAGATATCTTGAACTATGAAAAAGTCGTTGAAGTCACCGGTTCTTTCAAAACGCCAATGGGTTGTCGCAGCTTTCTTGATACATACGAAGAGAATGGTGAACTCATTCACGAAGGGCGAAATAACCTTGGTGTTGTTAGCTTAAACCTACCTCGAATTGCGCTTAAAGCAGATGGCAACATAGACAAGTTCTATCAGTTATTGGATGAGAAATTGAAACTGGCTCGTCGAGCACTGGAAACCCGCATTAGCCGACTGGAAAATGTGAAGGCACGCGTTGCTCCTATTCTCTACATGGAAGGAGCGTGTGGTGTTCGCTTGAAAGCAGACGATTCCATTGCAGATATCTTTAAGAACGGCCGTGCTTCAATTTCTCTTGGCTATATTGGTATCCACGAAATGATTACGGCCCTTCATGGTGGAGACAATCACATTTATGATGACGCCGCACTTCGTCAACAAGCACTTGATATCGTTGAGTACCTGAAATGTCGCGTCAATGAATGGACGGAAGAAACAGGATACGCATTCAGTCTCTATGGCACACCAAGTGAAAACCTATGTAGCCGATTCTGCCGCATTGACACCAAAGAGTTTGGCGTTATTGAGGGCGTGACCGATCGAGGTTACTACACAAACAGTTTCCACTTAGATGTTCAAAAGAAAGTAAATCCGTACGATAAGATTGACTTTGAAATGCCTTATCCAATGATCTCGACGGGTGGTTTCATTTGTTATGGTGAATTCCCTAACATGCAAAACAACATTGAAGCACTGGAGAACGTGTGGGATTACAGTTATAGCCGTGTCCCTTATTACGGAACTAACACTCCAATCGACGAGTGTTATGAGTGTGGATTCAACGGCGAATTTGAATGCACAAGCAAAGGCTTTACTTGCCCTAAATGTGGAAACCATGACTCAACGAAGGTCTCTGTTACTCGACGAGTATGTGGCTACCTAGGCTCACCCGATGCGCGACCATTTAACTTTGGCAAGCAAGAAGAAGTGAAGCGCAGAGTAAAACACTTGTAGCGTATTCTTAGTTACTCAATCCCTTTATCATCGCCGCGATACACAGCGGCGATGTTCTTCTTTCCACTATGCCTGCGCTTAACACTAAACACGAATCGGTATCTGACATATGAATTATCACCAATATCATCCTATTGACGTTGTTAACGGGCCAGGAACCCGTTGTACGCTGTTCGTGTCAGGGTGTGTGCATCAATGTCGCGGGTGCTACAATCAGTCAACACAAAAGCTCGAATCCGGTCATCTATTTACCAAGGAACTCGCAGATAAGATCATCGCTGATTTAAAAGATAGCCGTATTAAACGTAGAGGGCTTTCTCTTTCTGGCGGAGATCCAATGCACCCTGCGAATGTTGAAGAAGTCTTGAAATTGGTTAAAAGAGTCAAACAAGAGTGTCCAGACAAAGACATTTGGTTATGGACGGGCTACAAAATTGACGAACTGAGTTCAGAACAACAAGAGTTGTTGCCTTTTCTTGATACGCTGATCGATGGAAAGTTTGAGCAAGACAATTACGATCCAAGCCTAAAATGGAGAGGAAGTAGTAATCAAATCATTCATTCCTTTAAATTGTAATTTCGCTCTAGCGAACAGTAACCATTTATAGGTAAAAACATAACATTGAACGCTTCACTCCAACCAGAGAGTTACTTGAGCTAACGTTATTTAACAAAGCGCTAAAATATCGCTTCGATTTTATCGAATCTAGTGTTAACGTGATGCCATTACTTGAATTTCAAAGGGTTGTGACTTTCATGTTCTCACACTTATCCGAACCAACACTTGATCCTATCCTCTCACTTTCCATTGCTTATCGCCAAGATGAACGCCCAGACAAAGTCGATCTAGGCATTGGTGTTTATCGTAATAGCCAGGGCGAAACGCCAATAATGGAAGCGATAAAGCAAGCACAAGACATTGTTGTCGAAACACAAAAAACCAAAGCGTATGTCGGACTAGCCGGTTGCGAAGAGTTCAACCAGTCAATGACTGATTTGCTCCTCTCAGGTACGTCAGCGATGGACAGAGTGGCAACCATTCAAACACCTGGCGCGAGTGGTGCACTGCGCATGCTTGGCGATCTGATGAAACTGGCTCAGCCAGATACGACGGTTTGGATCTCAAATCCGAGTTATGTAAACCATAAGCCAGTAATGGAAGCCGCGGGCTTAAAAGTGAAGTACTACAGCTACTTTAGCCCTTCAACTAAGCAAGTTGATAGCGCTAGAATGTTGGATGAGCTTTCTAAAGCAGGGCCAAACGATGTTGTTCTCCTGCATGGTTGTTGTCATAACCCGACAGGGGCAGATATAGACTTTGCTGCATGGCAAGCGATCACCGAGTTATCTCAGAAAAATGGTTTTATTCCTTTTGTCGACATTGCGTACCAAGGTTTTGGTGACGGTCTTGAAGAAGACGCAAAAGGCCTTCGCTATATGGCAGACAACGTTGAAGAGATGCTAATTACCACATCATGCTCAAAAAACTTTGGACTGTACCGTGAGCGAACAGGAGCAGCTATCGTCGTCGGTAAGTCGTCCAAAGACGTCGCTAATGCGAAAGGTAAGCTGCTTACACTCGCTCGTTCAACGTATACAATGCCGCCAGATCATGGTGCAGCACTTGTAAAAACTATCCTGACTGATGACAAATTGACTCAGGTTTGGAAATCAGAACTCAGTGATATGCAGCAGCGGCTACTGAGCTTAAGAAAGAGCTTATGCGATGATTTGAGAACGACTCATAACACCGACCAGTTTAATTTTATTGAACAACACAAAGGTATGTTCACTGTATTGGGCTTTAGTTCAGATCAAATGTCTACACTAAGAGAGCAATATGGCATTTACGGCGTAGGCGATGGGCGCATCAACATAGCAGGTCTGTCTGAACAGCATATTTCATATGTCGCAAACGCGATAGCTCAAGTGTCAAAGTAGTATTTGCTTATAATCGCGATATTGAATAATAAAAAATAGTTAGGTAAGAATATGAATAAAAACAGAAATCTCATATTAATGATATTGCTCAGTGTTGGTTTAACTGCCTGTACCACGACAAGCCAAATCGATAAAGAAACAACGCCTGAGCCAGAAAAACCAGAGGTTGTTGAGCCTGAAGTTTTAGAGCCAGTAGAGCCTAAACCCGAAGAAAAACCGGTAGAGCCTGAACCAAAACCAGAAGAGAAGCCAGCTGAAAAACCGAAGCCAGCTCCGAAAAAAACGGAAGATGGTAAGTTGATATTAGGTGACCAAGAGTGGGTATATATTCCTGGTCTTAAGCAGAGCTTTAAAGCTCGAGTCGACACTGGCGCTACGACTTCATCGTTAAGTGCACAGGATATCGTGCAGTTTGAACGTGATGGTAAAGACTGGGTTAAGTTCAAAATGGACATGGGTGACACAGTCAGCAAAGAGATCGCGTTACCAATTCAGCGTTGGGTGAAAATCCGTCAAGCTTCAAGTGAAGAAACAGATAAAAGACCAGTCATCGTTGCTTGGGTACAAGTTGGTGATTTAAAAGAAAAAACGGAGTTTACTTTGTCTGACAGAGAACATATGAAATTCTCCATTTTACTCGGTCGCAGCTTCTTCAAAGATGTTGCCGTTGTAGATGTCAGTAAGAAGTATGTTCAAGACAAATATAAATAGGCGTTAATCTCGTTGAAAAACTAGCGAGAACTTCTCAACATTGAAAAGCCGTTCCAACAGTTAAACTTTAGTGTTGGCACGGCTTTTTTGATCCCACTCCCTGGCCATTTCCGTCACAGTGTCACTTGTAAATCACACTTCTATTGGCAGCTCTATACGTTGGCCCCATTCAGTCCATGAACCGTCGTAAATAGAAAGGTTCTTGTAGCCTACTAGTTCACAGGCAAGTAGAACGATACACGCAGTCACACCTGATCCACAGCTGAATATATAATTGTCTTTATTAGGATCGATAGAATTCGCAATAATGGGCTTTAATTTTTCTATTGGTTTAATTTTGTGTCCGTCCATTAACTCTGCAAATGGTTGACAGACAGAGTTAGGTATATGACCAGCTCTTACGCCGGCTCTAGGTTCTGCGACTTCCGCATTGAATCGAGCGCGCCCTCTAGCATCAACGGTCAGGCTCGCAGTATTCTCTATCTCGTCCAATACATCCTGAGAGCTTAGAAATCGTTTCTTATCAGGTGTAGCCTCAAAATCCCCTTTAGCTTCCAGCAAGCTGTAAGAGTCGGTAACAGGGTACCCAGCCAGTTTCCACTCCGTGAGCCCACCATCAAGAATATAAACTTGCTGATGCCCCATGGCTCTGAGCATCATCCACGCTCGAGGCGATGCGAACGTACCACTATTATCGTAAACAACGACAATAGAATCTTTATTAAGCCCAATCTCTTGCGCCAACTCCGTAAATCGTTGCGCTGAGGGCATCATATGGGGGAGAGTACTGTCTGGGTCGCAGAAATCTTTATCATAATCAAATCGTATCGCGCCAGGTATTTTACTCACGGTATCCTTTTCGGTTTCAGACGGAATCTTGAAATCTATACTGCAATCTAGAATGACGGTCTTATTCTCGCTGGTATGTTGAGCAACCCAGCTTGGCGTAACTAATGGAGACATATCATTTCCTATTCTATTCAATACTAGAGTCGGTTAGACGGCTTCATAATGAGCCGTTACTGACAGGATACATATTTGTATTGCTTCTTTTCTGATAGAAGCGTATTCGTGGGACTGATTATCGCAAAACGGCCGATCTCGCAGTTGACTGCAGGGGAAATGGTCAAGATTATCGGCTCCTTCCCGTCAATGGAAACGGTTAGAAATCGCCGGTGTCCATCAATCGACTGGGTAAGAGTATTACTCATAACGACTCCCTTAAACGTATCATTGCCGGAAGTATCACTCGTACTATGATCTTTAAGCTTAACAAGAACAAACAGTACAAAAGAGGCAAGTACAAGAGACAGAAGAAACACTTTGGGGTTATTCATCGAATACGGACAATGACTCTAAATATGCACATCAAAAAAGTGTAACCAAGAGTCACCATATCGACCAGATCACATTATGGCTTATGTGAAATGAAGCCTTAGAATTTTTGATTGGTGACGCCATACCAACTCACATTCAATAAATACGATAATAGCGAACTTTTTTATCGTTAGTTCATTAACCTAACCAGTGTTCTATTAATTGAATTTCTACGACTAAAGTCGAGCACAAGCAATCACTTAAACGCCGGAGATTAGCAACATAAATTTAACATTAGTGATGATTATCTAGACAAAACAACCTGCTTTTAGTGCGTTTTATAAACATTCTTTGATCTATATCTATAATTGAGTCAATTGAAGTGTAAAGGGGTTTTAAGTCGCGGAATAAGTGATAGAATCTCGCTCAGTTATACTTTGTTACATTTAGAATCTTGGAGTTACAAATGGAAGTCGGTCTTGTTATCGCATTCATCGTCACCTCAGTCGTGATGGTTAAGCGTGAAATGACAAAAAACTAAGTTTCATTCACACTTTCTTTAATCACTTTTAGAATGAAGCACTTACTATAAACCAGCATTAATTGCTGGTTTTTTATTATTTGGTTACTCTATAGGTAAGTTTTCCCTTCAAAGGTATTCACCTTGCTTAACCCACTCACATTGGAAGCCTTGCACATATTAGATGCGATTGACAGACGAGGTAGCTTTGCCAGTGCAGCGAAGGAGTTAGGCCGAGCGCCGTCTTCTCTCACGTATCAAATCCAAAAGTTAGAACAAGACTTAGATTTAATGATCTTTGACCGTTCAGGAC
>NZ_MCWZ01000151.1 GCF_002877365.1 Vibrio sp. 10N.261.55.A7 | reverse complement strand
TGCGGTCCGCTTCATCTAATACAAGCACTTCAGTTTGTGTAAGAACAATATTTTTAGAGAATAAATGATCAATCAATCGACCTGGCGTGGCAACTAGAATGTCAGCTCCACCTTTTAGGTTCGCTGTTTGTACATTCATGCTGGTTCCGCCATAGGCTGTGACCACTTTTATTTGAGATCCTTTCGCGTAGCTCTGAATATTATCAAACACTTGTTGTGCTAACTCTCTGGTTGGGACGAGTACGAGTGCACGAATAACACGACTGCTTGGCTCGCGAACAAGTGGCGAATCTATAAATCGTTGAATAATGGGTAACCCGAATGCTGCGGTTTTGCCTGTCCCCGTTTGAGCCCCCGCCAAAACGTCGTGCTTTTCCAGAATGTGAGGAATAGATTGCTGCTGAATTTCGGTTGGTTGGTCAAACCCGAGATTTTTTACCACGTCAGTAATTGAAGAAGAAAGACCGAGATTTTTAAATGGATGTGTCATGTTTATTACCCAATATTGAACTGCGGCGAATTTTATCAGAATGCCTTGTCAAAAACAGATAAATGATAAAGCACTTACTTCTAATCGTTTTCTTTTCCCAAACCCAAATAGCTCCCAGCTAAGAGTGTAAAAATAAATCTACACAAGTGGAGTTTAAACATGACAGTCCACTTGATTTGAAGTGTAAAACTCTACACAATGCGTGGAATAAATATACATATAGCCAGTGTTTATCAGTTAGTTGGTGTTTATAACTGAAGCGTGGTTGTAAACATAAGAATACATATGAACAAATCTAAGATTTTTGGAAGCACTTTGATTATAGCTGGAACCACGATTGGTGCCGGTATGCTCGCTCTACCTATTGCATCCGCAGGAATAGGGTTCACTACTTCACTTATTATCATGCTCGGCCTTTGGGCGCTAATGGCATTCACTGCACTGTTAATGCTAGAGCTTCATCAGCACTCGGATAAAAAAGCCACGTTACATACCCTAGCGAAAGAGATATTGGGTAAGAAAGGACAATTAGTCACCACATTTTCAATGCTTTTCCTATTCTATTCATTGTGTGCTGCGTACATTGCAGGAGGCGGCGCTCAATTTACAGAAAGGTTAACAAACTGGACAGGTGTTGATGTTTCCCAGCAATTGGCAACAATACTATTTACGCTTATTGTTGGTGCCATTGTGACTTTTGGCACTCACGCCGTCGATAAAGTGAACCGCTTACTCTTCATTAGTAAATTAATCGCGATGGTAATAGTACTGAGCTTTTTGGCTCCTAATGTGACCCAAAGTTACTTACTTAGTATGCCTGTAGAACAAGGGTTTGTCTTAGCCGCAATTCCTGTCATATTCACGTCGTTTGGCTTCCATGGCAGTATTCCTGCTGTTGTGAACTATCTCGACGGTAATACCCGTGACCTTAGAAAAGCTATTATTGTTGGCTCTTCAATACCACTGATTGTGTATGTATTTTGGCAGATAGTGACGCTGGGGGTCATCAGTCAGTCAGATTTAGTTGAAAGCACTGGGCTGTCTTCACTTCTGAACCAGCTTGCTTTAACGGTTCAGGAGTCGAATATTAGCCAGGTTGTGGGTGTATTTGCCGACTTAGCACTCCTGACTTCCTTTTTGGGTGTTAGCCTTGGTTTGTTTGAATTCTTGGCCGATTCCGTAAAAACTAAAATCACAAAAACCAATCGAAGCGTCGCCGCGCTCATTACTTTTATACCGCCCCTGGGTTTTGCACTGTTTTATCCGCAAGGCTTCATTATGGCGTTAGGTTACGCGGCAATAGCGCTGGCTGTACTGGCAATATTCTTACCTATTATCATGGTCTATAAAGTGCGTAAGTCCGCTGATTATGAATCATCGTACCAGGTGATTGGTGGGCAATTCTCATTGACGTTGACCGGAATTATTGGGCTTTTAATCGTTTCCGTCCAAATAGCGATAAGCGTTGGTGTTCTCCCCGCTCTTGGCTAAAAGTGTGACGTAAACGAGACGTTACCTATATCAATATAGGTAACGTTTTACTCCGTTTGACTTGTCTAATCGCCAGATGAGTATGGATGTCTTTTACTGTCTCCATGGTTTGTAGCTGCCTCGTAAATTGCTCATATCCCACTAAATCTTTCGTAACCACTTCCAGTAAATAGTCGTAAGCACCAGAGACGACATGGCAGTTAATGACCGTTTCTGTATCTTCTATTTCTTGTTCAAATTTGTCTATCGAGGCTGCTTGGTGGTTGTTCAAACTGACTTCGACAAACACGGTCATTCCGATGCCAAGTTTTGATTTGTTCAAACTCGCGTTGTAGCTGTCTATGATGCCAAGTTCTTCAAGTTTTTTAAGCCTTCTCGCGCAAGGGGAAGGCGACAAACCAATGCTGTCCGCTATGTCAGCCGTTGGTAGCCTACCCTGTGATTGCACGATTTCGAGTATCTTGCGATCAATTCTGTCTAAAACCATTTCCGGTAATCCTATGCGTTACGATTTAAGAGCGTAGATATTGGTTGTTGCGCGATATTCCGTCAATATTCACCTAAAAGTATAG
>NZ_MCWZ01000150.1 GCF_002877365.1 Vibrio sp. 10N.261.55.A7 | reverse complement strand
TAGCCCTTTAGCCCTTTATCCATTTACATCCTGTTATTGTGATTTTCCCTACTAAAACTTATGCCTCACAGTCTAATATATTCGCTCGTTAACTAAGTGAATTGATTTATGCAGAAGAGACAGGCCCTTGAGTTGGACATGGAATGCTTAATGGAAAGTTATCCACTCAATGGTGGGGGGATTGGAAATAATGGATAAAGTCCGAACAGGAGATCACATTCACCGAGACATGTAGTGCAGAGGGGGCAGCAGCACTTACCCATTTAGATTCGCTGAATTAACTAGTTAACGTGTTGAGTTCAATGAAAGGCGATCGTTAACATCGTTCAAGTATCAAGAGTTTGCCCTTTGTGAGTTTCAAAGCATTTTGTGTTAACCAAAATAAGCTGATGGAGCTAGGGATTAAATTTACCTTATGCACTACATTTAGGCCCAAATTATAAATACTATAGAGTGATCGATTTCAAGTTCTGCTTCACGGGGTAAGGTTGGAGAAAGGCAGAACTGGGTGTATTATAAAGGTAAGGCGGAAAACCTGATCACGATGAAGTAGGAACCATGATCAGGAGGGGGCTGTTATTAACAGGGTTTAGCCCTTTCGTGATAGAACGGCGTTATGTACTCGGGTGAATCCTGCTAGTGATGTAGAGGTGTAACCAAAGCACGATACTCTATTACCCTGTTTCAGAGTTGTTGCGACCTTCCACTTAGTCACGCTTTCTCCGTCGATATAACAGCGTGTTCCGTTGTCATATTCCCACTTCCCATCTTTATCTTTTACGGCAAGTTTGTTAGTCATAACGTTAAAAGCGTAGTTATTGTTGACATCTAAAATCCAATCATCGGCACCTTGTACCCAATTACCAGATGCAGCATTACGAGGTAGCTTTGACTTCAAATCATTGGCCTCCGCAATTAATGAAGAGTTCTGTTGGCTTACAGTCTTCAATCGAGCCTCTAAAGTTCTAATAGTTGCTGTGTGTTGAGCTATATCGTCATCGTACTTGCGTAACTCTTTCGCTAATCGAGCATCAACCTCTGCTTTACCACTTGCATTCAACTCCGCTCTAAGACGGTTGTTGTCTACTTTCAAACCGCGGTTAGCAGTAACGAACTTCTCTATAGTACCTTGCTTAACTGAGATAGCGTTCTCATGCACAACAAAACTAGTAAAGGCGACAATAGCTAAACCAATATAAGACCAAACCTTTTTACTCAATTTTGTGTCTATAAGCTCTTTCAATTCTCTATCGAGAGCTACGCTTTTATTTTCTTCTCTTTGGGCTCTCTGCACTAGGTGGTCGTTGGCTTTCTTGTGGGCCTCTAAATTTCCTGCAACCTCGTCAAAGGCCGCTTCCATCTTTTCCATGGTAGCGCGATCACTTTTGTTCTCAGCCATCCAAAATTTGATACGTTCTTCGAGATTCTCAATTTGGGATAGTAGCTCTCGTTCTTTCTTGCCTGCCCCTGCTGTATTGCCTTGGTTTCTTCGTAGTTGCGCTAGTTCTTCTTTAAGTTCTTGGTTTTCCTTCTCCGCCCTGTTAATACGTTCGATCAGTTTCCCTTGTCGACGTTCTTTGTTTGTAGACATTTTAAATTACCAAAATGTAGTTAGTCTCATAACTAAAGTTACTTCACTAGCATCCAATTATTACCCTGGTATACGTAAATAGGGTAGCCGTGGGTGTTACGTACAAAGCTCAATGTTTTACTTTCATAGTATCTATGATTTACATTTTACAGTGAAAGTGTGTAGGACATTACCGTCTATGAAAACGTAGTTAATCTTGTACCAACCCCCGACTCTTATAAAGTCCTTGGTCTCTCTATCTGTAGAGTTACACATGGTTGATTTGGCCTGTGTCTCCATTGCATTCTTCATTGCTTCAAGGTCTAACTTAACCCCCTGCTGTTGAGCTATTATAGCTAGATCGGCCATCGTGTATTTGAGGCGGGTATTCGTCGAGATGCCTCCACCACTAAGATGCACCATTGACTCCATTGACATGTTAGCGTTTAGTTGTACCGGAAGGTTCTTGACATTTTCTTTTACTATCTTTGCAGCCATTACATCAGCCGCATTTGAAGCCATTGTGTTGAATGAAAATAGTGCTATTACACTTATTAGTAATAGTTTATTCATGGTTTGGGTCTCGTTAGTTAAGTTTGTTAGTTTCTTCAATGACGGTGAATTCATCACCCTCTAATACGATTACGTTACCTACAACCATCTCAGAGAGTTCGTTGAATGCACCGACCAGTGATTTACTAGTGTGAGCATTCCACGCCCCTTTGTTGCTGTGGCGGGTAAATTTTACAAAGAAATTGATGTTTGTGTTTGAGCGGATTGTTATTGAGTTATTGATCATGCCTCTAATTTCTCCATTGCTTGGATTGTCTTGGATACTGATGCTGTAGCATCTCTCATATCTTGGATAGCATTAGCTAATGAATCTGCTAAACCAACGTTAACTATTGCCGGTGTCATGTAGTCGCCTAAACCATTGGAGTAAACAGTCATAACAACCTCAAGTTTAATGATGTCATTCAACACAGCATAAGCGTCATCTAAAAGGTCTTTTCCACATGCATATTGTTTCGCGTTAGCACGAAAGTGGTTCCACTGTTCACATGCTTCATAATCCATACGTACAAGAGCCATGATTGCTCCTGCTACAGCTTTTTCTGAGGTGTAGAGTTCACTCCAATTAAGGACGTTATCTATCATTGTATTGTTTAGGATCTCATTTTCCATAGGGATTATAGGGAGTACGATAGATAGCTCTTGTTTGATTGCAGCACGTAGATCATCACGTTTGCGATTCTTGAATACATTAAACATGGTTTACCTTGGCTAGTTTCGTTTGGCGCATATTAGCCCCCCCCTCCGCGCCCTGTATACACCCGATTTGGAATATAGGTTATTCCGTATGCAATACGCCCCCTATTACTAGCATCACCTTTGCTATCTGACCGCCGAGTTCTTTTTCCTCAATCATTTTGCCTCTTTTATCTTGGCTGACCTTCGATTTAAGGTAGCGAGTAGACGAATCTATTGGAGTAGGTTCCGCTGATCTGATCCAGGTAGACTGGACACCAAGTTAAGCGCTTTTCAATACTTGTAGTTATTTATTATTTTCTAATTTAGTAAAATCGCTAACAAGCTTTTGTCCAGATCCGTGTTAGTAGGTGCGATTCTAATGGCTTGCCAACCAATGAAGAGTTCGTTATCGCTCAACAGTCGGTAGAACTTCTGTAATAGATTCTAAGAAAATCAGATAACGAAAAGCGAGCCAAGTGGCTCGCTTTTTTGTTTTATATGTTTGGTTCAACCATCACGAACGATGTTTTTTTCATCTAGCAGATCTTCGAGTCGACGAGGCTCGAGCTGACTCATTTCTGCCCCTTTATGATTTAGAGCATGTTAATTACCTTTCTCAGAAATAGAGTGTTATTAATTTTTCTATGAGTAAATTATTTTCAATTGTTGCACTTCAAAACGGTTACTGTTAGCTTATTCGCATGAAATACATATCAACTATCACATCATTCTTCTTCTGGTGGCGCTCTAATTAGAGCGGCACGGAATTCTTACATTCTTGAGCTGCTGGAAGGTGGCTGAGACTGTAATTTCTTTTGTATCTCCAGTAGCGATCTATTTTAACTAGGAGATATACCATGAGTACAAAGCAACATAATGATAAACCAGAAATTATCTTGACTGGTGATAGAGCGACAGGTCCATTGCATCTCGGTCATTACGTCGGTTCATTACAGCAGCGCGTAGCTTTACAGGCAGATCATGAGCAAACGATCCTCGTTGCTGACATGCAAGGTCTTACTGATAATGCCCACAATCCGAAAAAAGTATCATCTAATATTCTAAATGTCGTTGCTGATTATCTGGCTGTTGGTATCGACCCCTCTAAAACCACTATTTGCCTTCAATCACAACTACCAGCCCTTGCTGAGTTGACTATGTATTACAGTAACCTCGTAACCATCAGTCGGCTAGAGCGAAATCCAACAGTAAAAAGCGAAATACAAAACAAAGGGTTTGAACGGTCTATCCCAGCAGGCTTCCTCACATACCCTATATCTCAAGCTGCTGATATAACGGGATTTAATGCATCATTAGTTCCTGTTGGAGATGATCAGTTACCTATGCTTGAGCAAACCAACGAGATTGTGAGGAAGGTGAACGCTCTGGCGGGTCGTAGTGTATTAACTGAGTGTCGACCTTTATTGAGCAATGCACCACGTCTTCCTAGTACAGATGGAAAAAATAAGATGTCTAAGTCGATGGGCAATGGCATTAATCTTGGGGCTAGTGAAAAAGAAATCTCTGCCGCTGTAAAATCTATGTATACAGATCCCAACCATCTGAGGGTCGAAGAACCTGGTAAGGTGGAAGGAAATGTTGTATTTACCTACCTTGATGCTTTTCACTCTGATACAGACTATGTCAAGCAACTAAAAGAACACTATCGACGTGGCGGGCTTGGCGACGGTACAACGAAAACGGTGCTGGAAGAGTGCCTACAGGAAATGCTTCGACCAATAAGAGAAAGTAGAAGCCAGTTTTTGAATGATAAAGCCCAACTAGTTGATATTTTAGTGAAGGGAAGCCAAGTCTCCAGAGAAAAAACATCCAAAGTGCTTTTTGATGTTAAGGACATTTTTGGTCTGAATCTTTTCTGAGTATCATTTTTTAAAAGTCAGCTTCTAGAATTTCATTAGCTGAATAGCTGAATAGCTGGAAGCTGACTTCATACTTATACGTTTGCAGCAGAACTTGGTCACATGTAACTCATTTGTGTCCAAAAGTTTGTTACACACATGTCCATTGTGTCTTTCGTCGGACTGATTGCAGCGTTGTAATTTTACTACGTTGAATTTTAGCAGTTCTACAAATTTGCAGACTTTCGATGCAATGTTATGCGAACTTATATTGCAAATAGTATTGTAAGTCTTTGATGGCTCGCTCGAGTTATGCTGACTTATCTTGCAAGCATCACCATTTGAAGCCTGCAATATATGTTGTGCAAGCATCACCATTAAAAAAGCCGCTTTTATTAGCGGCTTTTTGCTATCTAGCGTTTATCTCAATTACTTGTAACGATTGGTATTGAGCCATTTCGTCAGCTATGTTTGCCTAATCCAATTCGCAGTAAATTTGAATTGTTTTAACGTCTTTACTTTGAACCTGAGAGGCCAGCGTTGCACCTGCCGCCTCGCACTGTTCAAGCGTTGTGAACTGTCTATTTACATCAGTTTCTGCTGTTGTTTGAGTGCCACCTACAATTAAGCTCAAAATAAGAGTTAGTTCATACATATCGTATTATTGCCTTTATTTAGTTGAGCAAAGCTTCCATGTATGAATTAGTGTGCGTCATTGCTGAGTCTTTGCTTTGATGGCAGAAATATAACTGATAGGTAGTGTGCAATCTTACCAAATTGCGCCAACACCTAAAGAAGTGACAGGCTCATCCCTACGTTATTCGAGTGATCAATGTAGGTATGATTTTTGAAAGAGTCTGAGCAAATTTGGCATGCTGATCCATCGGCCAGTGAACGCCTTCTACTTTGCAGGTTTCAATGACTTTCCTACGTCCAGAAAGTGGCACCCTGACTCTTCAGCACCCACAAAGCTTTCCTTGAAAGGGCCAATTTCAATCACAGGAGGAGGGCAAACCAGTTGCACTTCGGCGGGTTTTCCATAAAGCCATGATGAAACTGCTGAACAATCTGCACAAGTCTCGCTGCGCCTTTCGAAATGTCAAAAGCGGCGGCATGGAATCGGCTTTGAAGGTCGTTAGTTCCTAATACCATCACGACAAGATCTGGGTGGTGGCTTTCCAAGCGCATTGTCCACCGTTCGTCCTTATTCAAGTCATCCAACAGCCAATCATGAGCTCAGAGAGAAGTGAATGACCAGAAAAGGCAGTGGATTGAATACTAAGCATTGAATACTCACTATCAATGTTTTTTATGGAAGGGAAGTTGGTAGCTAATTTGCTTATTGATACGAAATGATGTAGAGAAACTGATAGTCGGTATCAGTTTTGTTTTAAGACGGTTAATTCGGGGTATTGTTTCTGTAGAGTGAATGGCTGTATTTTGTTTAGGGCATAAAAAAGCCAGAACGAGTCATCGTTCTGGCTATGCATTTCTTAACCGAGATTGAGCGAAAATGATGGATAAAAAGGGCTCAACCTTGGTTTAGCTGATCGGTTTGTTCTTTATCATCCGGTGTGCTTCGCGCTTTAAACACTCTAGCAGCGGGTGATCGCCAATGTCAGCTCGCCAAATAAACGAGATAGCACGATCCATTTTAAGCTCTGGGACATTAAGTGCGGCTAACTTCCCTTCTTTAATGTCTGGTGCGACATCAAGGTATGGTAAGCAGGTTAGGTATTGGCCATTGCTAACCAGAGATCGAATGACAGGAACATAAGAGTGTTCGCGCCAAACATCAAGGTCAGGAATCAGAGGTACCATCGCACTTTCGAATATTTCTCGAGTACCTGCACCGCCTTCACGTAACACCCACTGTGCTTGCTCTAACTGTGCCAAGCTCACCTGTTTATTCTTGGTATAAGGGTGATGCGCCGAACTGACGATAACCAGATGATCACGACACCACTCTTCTTGGTGCGTTCGATTGTCGTCACAGCGTCCTTCAATAATACCAATATCGTATTCGTAATTGAGTACGCCTTGAATAACGCGGTGAGTACTTCTTACTTCAACACCCGTACGTATCTCAGGAAAGTCGCTGTCAATTTTGCTGATAAGCTCTGGTACTAAGTGCTCTGCAGGGGTTTGACTCGCACCAATGTTAATGCTGCCACTGAATATGTGTTGATCGTAAAAGCCAAGCTCGATTTGCTCCGCGTCTTGTAGCAACCTTTTGGCTTTCGGTCGTAACCAATTACCCCAGTGGCTGAGACGCATCTCTTTCCCTTGGCGGATAAATAGCTCTCGCCCAAGTAGCTTTTCAAGCTGGCTTAATGACATGCTTGCCGCTGACTGAGTGACCGAAAGACGTTCTGCTGCTTGACTGACACTGCCCAACTCCGCAACTGAGTCAAAAACGGCCAATTGCTTTAATGAATAACGCACTCGCACTCCTTCAATTCTACTGGATAGGGCTCTTAACGATGCCCTTGTCATAACCTAGATAAAGGCTAATCAGATTTATCTATTGAACGCCCGCATTGTATCAATTTTTCTTCACAAGGTAACTAAACGTTTTTTCCATAACTAAGTCTTTTATTAATAAGGGTTTAATGGGCGGAATAACAATTATTGATGATGGATATTTTAAGTGGTTCACTT
>NZ_MCWZ01000149.1:6089-6774 GCF_002877365.1 Vibrio sp. 10N.261.55.A7 | reverse complement strand
GAACTATAATTAACCTAAATTCCAGTCAATTATGTCGCCGTTATTTTTTCTAGCAGAATAACCGTTTGCGCTTTACAATCCTGCCCCATAATAATTACAACCCAATAACCAAATACATCTTCCCCCCTAAAGAGAGTATTTGGCTTGTACCACGATGAGTACGCTCCAATAACACAGCTTAAGTAATGTTAAGCACGAACGACAATAAGGTCCCCCACTACCATGAGTTCAGAGAAGCAAAGTTTTTCAGAGAAACATAGGTTTTCAGAGAAAGAAAGCGCCGAACAGCACTTATATGACTGGCAAACGAGCCAAACCATTGCTGAGTCCACGTCCCCTTTATTAGGTCAGTTATACAGAGAAAAAGGCGTCGAAGTCATTCTCTTTGGTAAAACACTGGTCAATGCCGACACCATTGACATTATCAAAGCTCACCGACTTTCCCGCCACTTTACTCCCCAAGCCCTTTCTCCTCAGCAAACCTTCCCAATTATTCAAGCACTCACAGACATGCAACTATCTCCTTGTCGCATTGATGTTGGTCAACTTGCACAACAATATTGGGCGAGTCATGAAGACACGCATGCACTGAATGACTTCCTTCATACCGCACTTTTAAGAGCAATGAACGGTAAGACAATCTCTGAGCCTCGTGATGTTGTGTTGTATGGTTTTGGCCGTATCG
>NZ_MCWZ01000149.1:0-5337 GCF_002877365.1 Vibrio sp. 10N.261.55.A7 | reverse complement strand
TTTTGGCCGTATCGGTCGCCTATTAACGCGCCTTCTCGTAGAAAAAAGCGGCCCGGGTTACCCGTTGCGTTTGCGAGCAATTGTGGTTCGAGGGGGCAAAAAAGGCGACCTAGAAAAACGAGCAAGTCTGCTTCGCCGCGACTCTGTCCACGGCCAATTTAATGGCAGCATTCTTGTCGATGAAGAGCGCAAAGCCATCATAGCGAATGGTAACTACATCCAAATCATCTATGCCAACAAACCTGAAGACATCGATTACAACCAATACGGCATCGACAACGCACTTGTCGTCGATAACACGGGTGTTTGGCGTGACAGCGAAGGCCTAAGCCAGCATGTGGCATGCCAAGGCGCAGAAAAAGTCCTTCTAACGGCGCCAGGAAAAGGCGAGATCAAAAACGTTGTGTTTGGTGTCAATGAAAACGACATTAAACCAGAAGACACCATCATTTCTGCGGCAAGCTGCACCACCAATGCCATCACACCAACATTGAAAGCGATCAATGACAAATATGGCATCACCTCTGGTCATATTGAAACTGTCCACTCCTTTACTAATGATCAAAACCTGATTGATAACTTCCACTCAGGTGACAGACGTGGTCGAAGTGCCTCGCTGAACATGGTTTTGACATCAACAGGGGCAGCAAAAGCCGTTTCTAAAGCGCTGCCAGAACTTGAAGGTAAGCTTACGGGTAACGCGATTCGAGTTCCAACGCCAAACGTTTCCATGGCCATTGCGAACCTAAATCTAGAGTCCAATACCGACAAAGAAGAGCTCAACACTTACCTCAGAGAAATGGCGCTCACATCACCACTGTCTGCTCAAATCGATTACACAGATTCAACCGAGGTTGTATCCAGTGACATCGTAGGCTCACGTCACGCGGGCATCGTCGATGGCGTCGCGACCATTGCGCAGGACAATCGCTGTGTTGTGTATATCTGGTATGACAATGAGTTCGGCTACAGCTGCCAAGTTGTACACTGTATGGAGCAAATGATGGGTGTGCGTTACAAAACGTACCCAGAAGCACTTTAGAGCACTCGTGTATTAAAGCACTAGGGGGAGATTCAGGTTAAGCATCTCAATGGATGCCGCCAATCGAATAAAAACAATAAGTTCTACGCGCCACCAACTGCCGTCCCCGCTGCGGTGGCGTAAAAAATGAATCACCCTCGCTATTTTGCCGCTCTTTACCCTCGTGCTGAGCGGCATTTTTACATTGGATCATTGAGACTAAGCAAGGTGCTTAAGTTCATGGGCCTTTCCGCTAAAATCGATAATAACTCTGCGTTTCGTTAGAAGACTCCTCACGCACTCTCTTGCGCTCTTTCGTCCGCCCCTTAGCCTTAATAATCTTGAACTTAAGAATTCGTTTATGTCATAGTTTTGGAGCCATTAATCACCCAGGCAACGGTTTTTCCGTACCCACTCACCAACAATTAAAAGGGATAAGAATGAGAATTCTTTCTAAGATATTTATGGTTATTGGTCTATTAGCGACCCTATTGATTTCAATTGCTCTCTTTCTTGATGTTAGAGAAATGGACAAAACGGATGGCGGCTATGAACCCCCATATACCGGAGTGACAGGAGAAACTATTGATTGGGACAGTATGGATCTGACCTCCACAGGTTTAGTCCGTAGAGGACACATCATTAACTTCATGGTCAATGGCACCACAGGGATGATCACATTGCAGATTTTTGGTGTGGACTATGAAGCGAGAAAACTCTCACCACGAGCGATTGCGGTTCATAAACCAAGAGAGGCGTTCATTCGACGAGGCTTTGAGCCCGAATTCTAATTCATAAATAAGGGCAGCTTAGTGTTTTCAGTCGTCACTCCCCCGCAATAGACTCGGTGCTGTCTTACCTATTTCTCAGCTATTCTCTCTATGCCAGCACGCTTCCCGCTCAACTATGGTTTAAACCCTGTTAACCAAATAGATAAAAACCCTTGCTCACGCTTTTGCTAAAAAAAGCAGGCTGCAAGGGTTTCTGATTATCAAAACGACACTGACTGTCAGAGCCGCTTTAGATCGTGCTTATTTCATTGAGTTCATGACAGGGCTTCAATCACGAGCCAAATGGCGCACTAACGCTTCCGCCGGACGAACAATCGCAACTATCGCTTCATCGTAGATTTTCGCCGACTCGTCGATCACCGCTAGATACGCTTGCGCATCCGCACCACGAATTGTGTCACCCTTCTTCGCCTTCTCGATCAAGGTCAATCCAAGCTCAGCAATTAACTCCGCTTTTTCAGCAATAATGACGCTATCAACTGCCGCAATATGGTCTGCGAAGATAGGTTGTGACGCAATGGCAGCTTCACGCACATTTTGGAAGTGCGTTTCTAGCGCCACCAATGCTGAATGGTTACCACCCGCATAATCGGCAACCAATTTTTCCATATCACGCACCGCGTAGCTTTCAACCACCAGCGCATCAACAAAGCGGTTTAGACGCTCATGTTGATTGTAAAGATCCCCGTGGTTCTCGGTAGAAATCCACTTCTCCCAGTTACGTGCGTAGTACTGAGCTGGCTCAATATACTGAGCCAATGCTTGCAACGCCTGAATGTCTTGCCCTTTTGCCAAGCGTTTAAGCAACATATCGGCGTTAGCATGATGACGCAGCCCCACAGAAACCTCTGACCATGTATCCATTGCGCTCATGCGTTGATACATGCTTTCTTCATCAGTGAGCGACGCATCTGACCATAATCTTTCTGCAATCGCATAACTACGAGGCCACAGGTACGACTCTACGGTGTGCGTGTCTTTGTTCTCAAGCCAGATAGTGATCTCACCGCCTAGAATCAGTTCTTTCTCTTTTTCTGTTAGCTCTGCTGGGTACCCACCATCAGGCTCAGGAATCACGCTGCCTTCCATCGAGCTGCTAGCAATAACGTTACCCGTTGTTGGCCAACGTACATTACCAATAAGCTGATAGCTTCCCGCTGCGAAGCCGTTCTGATTGAGGTTAAGATTAAACTCAGTGTACGACATAAAGTTATCAAAATGCGCAACGAACGTTTCACCCGCTTGGTACTCCTTGATAAAGACTTCTTCACGCGACTTTCCGTTGTAGTCAACGAATGCTCGAGGTGTACCGTCTTTGGCTTCAATGATGGTTAACGTGCCTGTACGTGGACCGCCTTTAGTGCGCGGTTTTTCCCATTCGTAGCTAACAAAGGTTTCGCCTGCATGAAGCGTATCGTCTACCGTGATGCCCTTTGGAATAGGATCATTGCGGTAGTGATAACTGGTTGGCTGAGGCTGATCTAGGTAGTAACCTGTCGATAGAATGCCTTGGTAACCCTCTTTCGCTGCACGGCCAATACTGTCGTGACCTTGCCAGCTTTGAATAACGATCGATGTAGGAAGATCTTTGTGCCAGATCTCATCCCAACCCGTCATCTTCTTCCCACGCTCTTCTAGCATCTTCTCGACTTTGATATTCAAGTAAGATTGCAGACCGCGTTCGCCATCAATGTCGTTCTCTGCGATAAACGCTTGATGCTTTTCACTGTTGATCCACTGCGAATAATTAGGCTCGTCTCCACCGATGTGGAAGTACTCGTCAGGGAAGAGTGCCACCACTTCATCAAAAACATCCCCGAGCATCTCGTACAGCTCTGGATTTAATGGATCCATAAGCGGTTCAAAAACACCCCATTCACGCTCTTGCTCGTACGATTGACCTTCACCACCCGACATTAAACGCGGATAAGCATGCGCCACTGCAGAAGAGTGCCCAGGAAGCGACACCTCTGGGATCACACGAATACCGAGGTTACTCGCGTACTCAACAAGGTAACGAACCTGGTCTTTGGTGTAGTAATTACCATCAGAGCTTTCTGACCAAAGGCGTGTCCATGAGTCGGTCTGAATACGAATGCCTTGGTCGTCCCAGAAGTGCCAGTGGAACACGTTCATTTTCGCGGAAGCCATGGCATCTAGCTGACGAATCAACACATCAAACTCAATGAAATGACGAGAAGTGTCGTAAGAGACCCCACGCCATTGGAAACGCGGTTCGTCAACAATCGTCACGGCAGGAATGTGATAACCCGTCGAGGTTGATTGAACCAGCTGAAGAATGGTTTCAATACCACGAATAGCACCATAAGGGCTCTCTGATGAAAGCGTTATTTGATCACCTTTGGTCTCGATGCGGTAAGATTCGTCAGACTCCAAATTTTGAATCTCAGTTTTGGCAGCACGGCGAACATCAATAACGAGATTGGCGTCTTTCTCATTGTCTACCTGCCAATTTAAGGTTGGCACGCCCGTTTGTCTTTCTAATCGGTCAATGAATCGCTTTGCGGTATATTCCACGCGGTCTGAGTTAAAACCTTTAATAAAGACTTTAAAGTGACTATCGACGGTGACTTGGCCTTTATTCAATTCCACTTCTTGCGGATAAGGCATGAGGTTTAAATCAGTATTTGGAGCCATTGCTAGTGCCATAGGAGTAACCATTGAGCTTGAAATTAATAATGACAATATCGTTTTTTTCATCTTATTTATTCCTATTCTTTTCAATTGGCGCGCATTGAATTTAAATACGCGCTGTTTATCGAGTTAAATCACAATTTAAAAACGTGTATTCCGTGCAATTAGAAAGAGAAATTCACACCCAAACGGAAGCGCCAATCTGTCTTGTCGTTTTCTGATGCAATGGTGTCGGCGTCAACAACTTCCGCGTATGGGCGAATATTGGGTTTCCATTTGTACACGGCTTTAACCGTGTGCTCTCTAGCATGAAGGTCACCCGTCGCCAATTCAGTCGTGTGGTGGGTGATCTGGTCAAAGTAGGTCAAGGCGTAAGATATTTGATAGCTGTCCGTGTTATAGCCCGTCCAAATATCGTAACGATGGCGCTTGGCCGTCTCTTCATTGCCATAGTCATTCACTAGGGCTTCTGTCGAAAAATCATAACGATAGCGCCCATGAACAAAGAAGCCGTTGTCGAAGTTGTAGTTGAGTTTTAAATAAGGCATCAAGAACGTATTGGAACCCTGAAAGTTCATGACCAAGCCTGGGTTAAGAACAAAGTTGTCGTTAATTGCGTGTGTGTAGTAGTGCGTGAACTCGGTATTGATGACGCGTGTTTCATCGTACGCACCGGCCGCATGTCGAACATTGGTCAATGTTTCTAGACCGTAGCCATTGTCAAAGTGATTACCAATGATGAAACGACTGTTGTATTGATCGGTCGTTGTTCTGTGTTCGGTGCGAAGATCAACATAGCCACCCGCCGTAGCGGTAATTGGAAGTAAAACGAGCAGGGAAACAGGGATTATTTTTTTCATATTTTACTAC
>NZ_MCWZ01000148.1 GCF_002877365.1 Vibrio sp. 10N.261.55.A7 | reverse complement strand
GAAAACCATACTAATAATGTAAATTTACAGCATTCGTTAATACAAAATTAACTAAATAATTTATTTAATACTAAGACGATTATAGTGGCTCTCATATATCGATAGGATTAACATTCTAAGCTGTTAACAATATTAAGACGGCTACTTTGCACCCGCCATGTTCGCGATCAGTCGCTCACACTCTTCTTGCAACATATAACGCGGCACAGGGTAATTCCATTGCGCCTCATGCAAAGACTGCTTGGCTAGGTCAGCGATGTCCTCTTCTAAGACGGCATCAAAGGTAGTTGGCAGGCTCAGCTTGCGCTGAAGATCTTTAATGTATTCAATAAAAGCTTGGGCCTTTTCTGTTTCACTCTCGGTAGAACTAGCAACACCAATGGCATCGCTGAGTTGCGCGAGTCGCTGCTGAGCCTCGTGTTTTGAATACTCCAGTACATGAGGCAGAGCCACTGAATTAGCCAAGCCATGTGGAATGCCATATTTGGCGCCAACTGCGTGGGCAATCGCGTGAACATAACCCAAACTGGCTTTCGTAAACGCAAGACCTGCGTAGTAAGAAGCAAGCGCCATTTTCTGTCTAGCTGTTGCGTTTTGGCCGAAGATCACCGCTTTTTCAAGGTTTTCATGAATGAGTTTTACTGACGCCAGCACGTACCTATCCGTTTCAACGGTGGCATTACACGATATGTACGCTTCCACAGCGTGTGTGAGTGCATCCATACCGGTTTGCGCAGTGATGTGAGCAGGAAGGGCCAGCATTAAGCTTGGATCAAGCGCCGCAGCAACAGGGACCAGCTTTGGATCCATAAGCGGCGTTTTTTGGTGAGTTTCAGGGTCAGATACAACAGCCGCCACCGTTACTTCTGATCCCGTTCCCGCCGTTGTGGGTAAAACAAACAAGGGAGCAGGTGCTCGCCATACCCTCAGTAACCCCACAAGTTTCTTAATAGGTTTAGGGTTGGTGACACACGCAGCAATGACCTTGGCACAATCAATAGATGAACCACCTCCAATCGCGACAACACCGTTGCACTTTTTGGTTTGATACAAAGCCAGACCCGCTTCAACATGACGATAGGTTGGGTCAGGTTCCACTCCTGAATAGACTTCGCAGTGAACACCCACCCTTTCAAACTCAAACACCAATCGTTTTACAAAGCCCAACTTTACAATGCCTTCATCTGACACAATCAAGACATTATCAACCCCCATGATCGAAACGCTATCGCATAACTGCTTTAACGCGTCTTTGCCTAAAAAGAGCGTTGGCTTGGTAATAGGCAATACCTTAGCCGCTATTTTAAGCACCCACATGGTGATTTTATGGAGTAGATAGTAGAGCTTTTGTTCCATGACTCATCTCAGATCGTCGTGTTGATACTCTTAGCCTAGGCAATACAAAGAGTTATCTCTAGTCTATAACTCTAATTTCTAACAATTATTCTCTATTACGACTCTTTTCCCGATAAATTCGTAAATTAAAAATCCAAAACCATCAATTTTTTAGGTTCCAAACAGAGTTATATTCTAAAACCATTCTGAAACTGCAGGAATTACCAC
>NZ_MCWZ01000147.1 GCF_002877365.1 Vibrio sp. 10N.261.55.A7 | reverse complement strand
ATTCAATACAACGCTTACTATGGCAATGCGAATATCAACAGCTTTATAAACGAATTGATACGGTCACCTGCAGATTTGGTAGTCATGCAAGAAGTGTCTCCCGAGCTAGGGGAAAAGTTATATTCGATCGATGATATCTATCCGTTTCGCTATGGCGGACAAGAAGGTGTTGGCTACCCGTCAAGTCAATTGATTTTGAGCCGCCAGCCTTTAACTGGATTATCAGTGTTCCACACACCCGATGCGCAAAATATCATCAGTGGTGAATGGGAGGTCACGCAAAATCGCTCCATCCATTTAATTACTGCACATCCGCCATCTCCCAGAGATCAATCCCTGTGGTATCGACGAAACGCCTTAATAAGAGCCATTGAATCGATGACTACACGCTATCCATTCCCCGACACCTTGATCGTCGGCGACTTCAACCTCTCGTCCAAAAGTGAGCTGTTTACTCAATTATTTTCTGATTTCGATACTGTGCCTGTCGCCTCATGGCCCAACTGGTTTTCAAACTTTATGCCGCCCGCATTTACAATGATCGCAATAGACCATCTCTGGCTGAAATCCAATGAAAACAACTGGTTTATCTGTTCTCGGAAGGCGTTGAAGCATGTTAAAGGCTCCGATCATCTAATGATTAAAACCCAGATTGGATTCAAACCTGAATAAAACAAGCTTGAAAGTAAGTATCACAATAGGGTGGGATTTATTACGAATATAAAAAAGGTGAAGCCATGATAATGACCTCACCTACAACCTGCTGTGTTCACTTTTGTTCTGACTTCTAGCGCTCAATATAAGTTAGAAGTCCGCTGTCTTGCTCTTTTCTTGGCAAAAAGCGATGGCTTCTTCTAGAAGCTCCAACGCCGATTTATCCGTCTTAGGCAAACATGCATCACTGGTTGATAGAGGGGTCACGCGTTGCCCCCATTTAACATGGGCAGCGCCCCAAGTTAGACCCGCGCCAAATGCCGCCATGAGCAAATTGTTATCCGGTTTAATCTTACCTTGCTCAACAGCTTCACATAACGCGATTGGCACTGTTGCTGCAGACGTATTGCCATAGTTGTTAATGTTTACAAAGGCTTTATCTTGGTCAATGCCTGCAATGTCGCACAAGGTTTGAATGATTCGAATGTTCGCTTGATGCGGAATGACAACATCAATATCTTCAGTTGATAGTTCAGATTGAGCCAAAACCGAATTTGACGCCGCCCCCATTCCTTTCACTGCTCGTTTAAAAATGTCTTTGCCAATGAAATTAAAATCCCAGTACCCGTTGTCGGCAGCGAAACGATCCATTGAAGTACCAAACTTAGGCACAGCAAGAATGTCTCTTCCTTTCGCATCACAACCAATACTTGCCTTTTGCAAGCCAACTTGGCTTTCTGTTTTCGACAAGACAACTGCTCCGGCGCCATCGCCAAATAACACTGCGGTGTCTCGCTTCGTCCAATCAATGAAAAATGAAAGCCTTTCCGCACCGATGACCAGTGCATTTTTGTAGTTACCCGCCTGAATCAGACGTGTTGCTGTTTCAAGACCGTATACAAAGCCAGTACACGCGGCATTGAGATCAAACGCTGCGGCCGCTTTTATTCCTAAATTTTGAGATACTTTGGAAGCCGTGTTTGGTAATAAAGAATCAGGGGAACATGTCGAGACAATAAGCACATCGATATCATTCGCCTCTAATCCAGCGCAGGCTAACGCATGTTTGGCGGCTACTGTTGCCATATCGGATGTATTTACGTGGCTAATACGGCGATTCTCTATCCCTGTACGCGTTCGAATCCATTCATCTGACGTTTCTAAGAAAGTGCTTAGATCGTTGTTTGAAAGAATTGAAGGTGGGAGACATTTTCCCCACCCGGTTATTTCTGCGTAGGCATTTTTCATTAGTAGACCTTAATCTTATTTTAACGAGTCAGTTCAAAGCGCTTGAATGACTATTTATTTCTATTTAACTGGCGCTGGTGTCGGTTTGAGCTATCAGGTAAAGGCTTTGCGGGAACCGCTTTTCTTTCGTGAAGAAGGTGCCTTATTGCGAGTATTGGATGAGGCAATAACATTCTAGGCCCGGCATATCGCATTATCTGTCTCATTTGTTCTTTAGGTTCTGGTTTATAACAGTGAATAGGACAACGATTACATGTTGGTTTACTTTGACCATAAGGACACCGGTCAAGCTTAGTCTCAGCATAGCTTAATAATGTGGAACAATCTGGACATAGGCCATTGCTAGAGTGATGATCACGGCAATAAATGTCCATCATCGCACTGACGGTTCGAAATTCTGTGAGTAAGCTTCCTTGCAGCAGACTACTAGGTTTCGTGCTCATAATTAGACCCCGAGAAAATAATACAAACTTGCTGT
Source organism: Vibrio sp. 10N.261.55.A7 (assembly GCF_002877365.1). Classification (GTDB taxonomy): domain Bacteria; phylum Pseudomonadota; class Gammaproteobacteria; order Enterobacterales; family Vibrionaceae; genus Vibrio. The sequence continues at coordinate 939 of NZ_MCWZ01000147.1, read as the reverse complement.
CTCAAGTGAAAAACTCTATTATCGCCAGCCAAACAACACCATATGGCATTACCTATGAATCGCAAAAAGAAAATTAACGAAATCTTGAAGAAAAAACAAAAAAAACAAAATGCCAAATTACATGGCAGCAACAAGCCTCGTTACATCTCTAAAGCAGAAAGAGCGAAAATTGAAGCGGAAGAAGCCAATCAAGTATCAGAAGCGACAGGCGACTCTCAAAACCAACTAGAGCAGTAAATCATCTTCAATAGGAATGAACCTATTAGCAGATTCGATCAAATCTTGAGATGTTAGGCCCGGTACTCCATAGACCTCAACTGGCTTATTATAACGAGATTTGATTCTATCGACTAAAATCGAGAAATCCCCATCTCCAGAAACTAAGATAATTTTGTCTACGTTTGGTGCTATCTCGAATGCATCTAAGGCAATACCAACGTCCCAATCCCCTTTTGCACTGCCATCTTTACGCTGAATAAACGGCTTCAAACAAACCGTAAAGCCAATGCCACGTAATATATGATGGAACTGTCTCTGCTTCGGGTCAGTGCTAGAGATCGCGTAGGCATTCGCCGTCGATACTTGACACCCCTGTGTCGCAATGTACCAGAATTGGTTGTAATCAAAGTTACGACGGTATTTGTCGCGTGTGGTGTAATAAACGTTCTGTACGTCTACAAATACTGCGATATTTTGCATGAACCATCCAAGTCAGTGAAATACAGGCGTATTCTATACCCTTGAAGAAATTAAAGAAAAGACTCTTTTATCTTGCTAACAAAACTAGGGGTTATGTACGGTTGTTATCTAGCACTATTGCCAATCTATCTCTAACAACCAAAGTACTGACTATCAATAAGTACAACCTGTAAAAAGTAAAACGAAAAAGCCCCGACATTTCTGTCAGAGCTTTCGTTTTAATTGGAGCGATACATCGGG
>NZ_MCWZ01000146.1 GCF_002877365.1 Vibrio sp. 10N.261.55.A7 | reverse complement strand
ATATTCAATATTGGATTTTAAAAAATGATGAATAAAATTCCATATACAAGCTACCAAGGTAGTGCGAAAGATTTAAGCCAGAAAGGCGATGCGGTTGAATTCATACAACCATGGTACACACCTATCTCGACGACGCCTGAAAACACGGGCATGGCAATCGGTGGTATTGGTAATACATTTACTCTGACACCGAATGGTGACACACCAAACTTTAGTTTCATTCCGGGTATTTTCATTGATTGTTCTGATGATGATATCCATTTCAACGATTTCTACGCATCGGTGATGGAACCTCTGAGCTTAGATTGCCTAGAAATAAAGTGTATGAGTGATTTACAGTCGTGCCTTAATTATTATCCCGCTGTTTTTAATGGTGAAGAAATTGATTTTACTTCAGGTTTAAATGTTCTTGATGAAATAAAGTCATCACTTGTTTCAAGGCGTTTTTATTCTGAAAACAAAGAGTCATTCACTCGTTGGAATATCGAGTTTTCAAGTCGAACTCAGCTATTTATTGACGCCGATCCAGGTTCATTCAATACACAGATCCATGTGGCACTCGACTTTTTTAATGGATTGTTGACCAATAATACGGCTAAGTCCCTCTCATTAACGGCTAACCGAGGCGGCGACATAGAGTCTATAAAGGGTGAGCACGTTCAGTATCAAGCGCTCTATCCAATGGCTGAGTATCACTACGACGGGTTTGGCGATGTAAAGATCAGCCGTAAAGTGGTTTCTCCATTGGTAAAAGAGGACAAAAAGCTTTGTTCATTGCCTCTTCACTGGAACCATTTCGAGCTAAAAAATCGTTCAGATAAGCCAAAGCTTGTTACCTTGGTTCAGCCGCTGGCAAATTTGATAGGTTCGACTTACAGAAAAGGCCGCGATGGCGTTCAAGATTCGGCTTGTACGCTGACGCAAAATGCCATTGCACAGCGTCATGAATCCATTCGATTTGAACATCAAGAGCGTGCTTTCTCAGGGGTCTCTCTAGAGAGTGATTCACCTTATCAAAGTGATGTGGAAGGCCAAGTGATCTTTGGCGTTCAGGCTGACAGCGCGATGGTGAAATCGGGCAAGGTTTGCATCTCAAGCAAGCCTTCAATTTACCAAACGAATGTGCAAGATCAGGTTGCCAAGGCTCTGAATAGTGGCCGTGTAAACAGTGAATTTGATAGAGGTATTTACAGTGGTCGTGAGCCGCTGAGTGCGATAGTCACCGTACAAGTTGAGCTAGCGCCCGGTGAAACGGTTGATTTACGTTTTGCTCAGGTGATGGATCACAGCAAGATCTTGTTGAACGGTTGGGAATCGAAGAAGGCTTACACTCAATTCTTCCCTGAAGAGAAAAAAGCCAATGCGATTCTTGACGAGTGTTTGCCGCAGCTTGTCTCCATAGAGCAACGTATCATTGAACAACAGCAACGTTTTATTGAAGAGGCTGGCAAGAAAATCACGGACGCGGATACGACGCTTCGTTACGCCACAATGGCGATGAACACGCTGTCGTTTTTATCAGAATCAACGGTGTGGGATTGCCAAGATAAATTCTTAGTGAAAGAGTGTGTTGACTATCCGTTTTTCAACTCGCTTGACGTTTATTTTTATGGTTCGTTCTCGCTGCTCTACCTATTGCCCGAGCTTGATGGTTGCGTGATGAAAGAATTCGCGAACGCCATCTTAGCGGAAGATGATGCCGTGAGACGTTACTGGGAATATGAAGACAAACCCAATGCCGAGCTGTGTGACCAGAAGTATCAAGGTACAAGAGCGATACGCGGCGCGGTTATTCATGATTTGGGCAGCCCGTATGACATTCAGCCTGACGCGTACAGTTGGCACAATGTAAAAGAGTGGAAAGACCTCGCGCCGAAATACATTCTGATGGTTTTCCGCCATTACCAACATAGCAAAGACCGCTCGGTGGTTGAGTCGTGCTGGACCGCAGTTAAAGAGAGCATCGACTTCCTATCTGGCTTAATTGAAGAAGGCGACACGCTGCCATTAACACGTGGCACTGACGATACGTTTGATAATCTCTCTTCACATGGTATCTCAATCTATTGCGCGAGCTTATGGGCAGCAGGCTTAAAAGCAGGGCATGAATTAGCGTTATTGATGGAAGAAAATGAGTTAGCCGCGGACTACCTTTCTCGTTCAGAGCAAGCGCTTGAAACGGTTGAGCAGAGCTTATGGGACGAGAAGGCGGGGTACTACCATTTCTATGTGACGCCAGTTCAAGCGAAGCATTTGACGGGGAAAGGCTATGAAAATCTGCAAACACTCGGCCTAACGCTATCGGGTAACGCCATTGATGATAAGAACCTTCTTAATGACTACTTAAATGAAACTGATCTTAGTAGCTCGCAAGGAAAGGTTGAACAGCGTGGGATTAAAAAGCAGCAGCTTTTAGAAATAGCGCCTGCGGCATTTACCGAGAGCTATCAGTCGCTTGTGCTTGATTCTGACAACAGTTTCGGTGATTCGCTACTGGCAGACAGTTATCTTAAGCTCGTTGGCTTAGACGGACTGTTCCCACAAGATCGAATAGAGCGTACGCTGGACTTCACTTACCAACAAAACTTCCTCAACAACAGCCCTAAGCTGGGCGTAGCCAATATGACGCTTGCTGATGGAGCACCACATGAGGCGTTCCAGGCGCAAGATGTTTGGATTGGGGTTCAGTTTAGCGTTGCCACAGCATTGAATCTTGCAGGCAAGCATGAACAGGCTCAAACGCTGATGGACACCGTGTACACTGCCTTGTATCAGTACGCCAAGATCCCATTTGCTGCGCCAGAAGGTTTCAACTGTTCGGTTTCGGTCGACGCTGATGCACTCGCCAGTGAGTTCTCAGTAGAGTCATCACTTACAACAGAGTGGCTCAAGGTACTGAAGCAATCAGAGTGTCTGCTGTCTGATGGCCGAGTCAGTCCGGATATGACCACAGATCGTAATGAGTTTAGCGGTTTGGTCTCTGGCGTGATTGACCAAACCATGCAGGAAGGGGTGCAAAAGTACCTACTGAGTACGGGATTGAAATATACGGCAGGTCGCTACTTTAGACCTGGGATGATCTTTGCGTACCTCTTTAAATAGAGGGTGCATCTGTAAAATGGTCACTTGCTTGCACTATATTTATCTTAACAGACTGGATTAGTCATTTAATGGCGATATAGGTGCAAGTAAGTGGGATGTTTAGAGAAGAGTCTAATAGTAATTGCTTAAACGAAGAGCAGTTAACCGTATGTTCTTCCATAAAGATCTCACTTTACTAACAGGTTGATTGAATTCGTGGAATCACGCTCTAATCTGCGTGTTTTGCTTGCTATATAGGGTGTACACACAATGACAAAAAAGATCAAAGCACCGACAGTTTACGATGTTGCTAAGCTTGCTGGCGTTTCGCCAAGTACGGTATCTCGCTTTTTGAACCGAACCACCTATGTGTCGGATGATAAAAGCCAGAATATTGAACAGGCGATTAAAACAATAGGTTATAAGCCTAGTTACCCCGTTCAACAAAAAACAAACCGTCGATCAATGACGATTGGTGTGCTGATTCAACACCCTGATAGCCCGTATTCCAGTCGAATTCTCAATGATATGGAGAAGACGCTGATTGCACAGGGCTACTCAATGATCATTGCGACCGGTCATTGGCAAAGTAAGCTGGAAACACACGCGCTGGAATACCTCACCAAAAACAATGTTGACGCGATCATCATCGTCACTGGGCATTTAAAGCAGGAATTAATTTTGAAGGCAGCGGAGTCTATCCCAGTGGTGACGGTGGGCTATGATGTGGAAGGGAAAAATATCCGTAGCCTTAATTTAAACAACAACCTAGGTGGCTATATTGCAACCCTGCATTTATTGCAGCAGGGGCATGTCAATATTGCTCATATCAAAGGACACCCGAGTCAACCAGATTCGGGTGCGCGTTATGAAGGCTACAAAAAAGCGTTGGCAGAGTCTGAAATTAAGGTGAACGCTAAGTTGGTGAAGCAAGGGGATTTCAGTAGTGAGTTAGGGTATGAAAAGACGATAGAATTACTGGAATCAAAGGTTCACTTTTCAGCGATTTTTGCGGCGAATGATCAAACGGCTTATGGCGCGATAAAAGCACTTACTGATAACGGCTATAAAATTCCTGAGGATGTGTCTGTGATTGGCTTTGATGACTTGCCTGAATCGAAGTATTTTACGCCTGCGTTGACCACACTGCGTCAGCCGATTGAAGAAATTGGCGCTGTCTGTGCTGAATCGGTATTGAATCTGCTTTCTGGAGACAGGCACGAAGCAAGGTTACCACCTATAGATCTGATTGTAAGGCAATCGACGAAGTCGATTTATCGATAGTTAAAAATAAGGGCTGATGATGTCCACTTGATTGTTCTCTGCGGGGGCCTTGAGCAATAAAAAGGGTGAAGGTTACTATATTGAAAGAGCCAGTCGCATTGTCGATTGGCTCTTTTTATTGAGCGTATAGAATTTAACTAAAGAATTCATCTAGAGCGGAACGTGAGTCTCCTTTTATTGCGTTTAAGAACGCTGCTTCTAAAGAAGATTGCTTCAACAAAACGTTGGATTCTAAGGCATCAATGGATATTGCTAGCGTCGCGGATCGTTTGATTTTTGAGAGAATTTCATTTGGTACATATTGTGATCAGCGATGGAGATCAATTGATTGATTTCTTTAGAGTCTTCAGGGTAGCGACTGATCCCAATGCTTGTACCTAGGCGAACATTAAAGCCACCTTTTAGATGCATGGTTTCTTCAAAACAGGCCTCAATATGACTCTTCATAGTGTCAATTTCGTTTGTGTCTCCTGACCTTAGAATCAATGCGAATTCGTCTCCTCCCATTCGATACGCGGTATAGTTCTTTAGAGGGATCATATTGTTGAGTCGCCATGCGATCTGAGAGAGTGCTTCATCCCCAGCCTGATGACCAAAGCTATCATTAACGGACTTAAACCCATTTAAATCGAGTAAAAAGAGCGCAAAAGGCTTGTTACTTTTAAAGTTCTTTAGCGCTTCAAAAAGTGAAAATCGGTTAGAGATGCCCGTCAATGTGTCAGTGTAGGCAAGAATCTTATGATGCTTTGATTCTTGGTAGAAGATGTAACTGACCAGCGCGATACAACTAAACAGAAGAAACATCAGTAGGTATTGGACGTAGGTGACTTGCTGTGCACTCTCTATCCGTTGCTTATGTATCGGATTCTTCAAACGATAGTTTTCGTTAATGAAGGCGATCATGTCATCAAAAATAACCTCAAGATCGGCGCTTAAAGCCGACAAAAGCACGGGGTTATCTGCCCGCTTGAACTTTACTTCGAGTGCTTGGAATCGCTCAAATAAGCCCTCGAAAAAAGACTGCGCGCCTTCTAATGACATAAAGCCATGCGATTGTTGATTGTAAAGCAAAATATCAAATCGACTCCAGGTCAGCTCGTACTTGAGCCAAGTCTTATCAAACTCTGCGTCACTTTCATTCATATAAGGCGTGATCGCTTTAAGTTCTGCAAACTCTTTTGTCAGTTGGAATAGGAACCACGATGCTTGATTTTGTTGATTCGTATAAGACTTTGTGAGCTGTCGAGTAGACGAAAGAAAATAAAAATTCGCTACGATCAAGATGATAGAAAGCAGAATCAGTAGTGTCTTCGATTTGGAAAGAAGTGTATGCATACGGGTATCAAGCGCTCTCTAACATCAAAAGCCGTTAAGGCTTGGAGTGGATGATAACTTCGTCGATTTGCCAAACCATCTGGGTGTAAAAGATGTCATTATCAATTTCTGGGTACTTATCCACATTAAAGACCAGCCAATACGGTCCTTTATTTCGTACTTTCATTTTTTTTTCATTCATTTTGTAAGCAATGATAGGGTCATACTGCAAAATATCATCAATGGTTGTACTCGCCGCATAGTCATTCAATGCGATAAATGAAACGGCGCTTACGTCGCTAGGTTGCTTTCCTAAATAGCTGATCAAGTCAGTGACACGGATACCAGTATAGGTGTTGGATTCTTCATACCAAGGCAGTTCAGTCTTAAATGAATTTGAAGGGATTTCTTTGCTGATTTTCGTGTAAGTGAGAGTGACGGCTGAAGTGTCAGATAGGCGGATGACAAGCGGTGTCGCGTGAGACGAAAAACTGATAAAAAGTAATAGTGGAAAAATCCATTTCATTCGGCAGACCTCAATTCGGCTAGAGCAATTTGTATCCTATTTAGGTACAAAGTTTAGTCAGGTTCTGCTTACAGTATAAGGGATGCTTCCTTGCTTTACATCAAAATGTAATCAATTAACCCTGTTTATCTTGTCGAATTATGCATCTAAATGGGTTGATTTTGCGTGTATTCAATCAAAAAAAAGAATACCCCCTCGAAAGGAGTATTCTTTAATGTGTTTTCACTGAACGCTATTTTAAGCGTGCTTAGAATATTAAGTGCGCAACACCTGCAATGACGGGCAATGTAATAATTGTACGCAAGATGAAGATGATAAACAGCTCTAAAATGTTGACTGGAATACGGCTACCCAGCAGTAGCGCACCAACTTCTGACATATAGATAAGCTGAGTGACTGACATTGCGGCAATAACAAAACGAGTCATTTCATTATCAATCGACGCAGCAAGAATGGCTGGGATAAACATGTCGGCAAAACCAACAACCATTGTTTGCGACGCTTGTACCGCTTCTGGGATACCTAACAATTCAAGGAATGGAATAAAAGGCGTACCTAAAATAGAGAACACCGATGTGTACTCAGCAATAACAAGTGCAATCGTACCTAGGCCCATGACAACAGGCAGTACACCAAAAACCATATCGACAGCGTTTTTAACGCCATCACCAAACACTGATTTCAAAGACGTGACTTGACCCGCTTTATTGCGCGCTTGCTCTAAGCCCCATGAAAATGTTGAGTGACCTTTTGGAACCAAATCCGCATCTTCATCACGAGTGGTACCATCAATGAATGTGTCTTTCTTGCGACTTAGTGGTGGCAATCTTGGGATGATAATCGCGGCGACTAGACCTGCTAAACAGACGGCACCGTAGAAAGGTAAGAACAGATGCTCAAGTTCAACCTGCGCGATGATCACAAGGCTGAATGTAATCGATACCGCTGAAAATGTAGTACCAACGATGGCCGCTTCACGCTGAGTATAGAATTTATTTTCGTACTGTTTGCTGGTGAGCAAGATGCCGACACTGCCATCACCAAGCCATGACGTCATACAGTCGATCGCGCTACGACCAGGCAGGTTGAACACTGGGCGCATGATCTTGCTTAAGAGCGTGCCAAACAGTTCTAGCAAACCGAAGTTAAGCAGCAGTGGAAGTAGTAACCCTGCAAAAATGAAGACAGAAAACAGTGAAGGCAAAAGCCCTTCTAAAACTAAACCGCCAGTATTCTCTTCCCAAATAGCCATAGGACCAACTTGGAAAAAGGTCAGTGTAACGGCGATACCACCGATGACTCTAACAGCCAACCAAAGTGGTGATGGGCTAAATAAGCCGTGTAGGAATTCGTTGTTTTTCACCAAACTCGGTTGATATACCTTGTACACCAATGATGACGCGGCCATGAAGGCAACAATCGCTACAATGATTGAAACGAGCGAATCACCCAACAGTGCTTGCAGTGATTTCGCCAGTACAGCGACAGGAATCGTAAGACCGCCGTCATAGCTGGTAGGTGCCATAAAAAGAAAAAGGCCGATCAGCGAAGGGATGAAGAACATCCAAAAGTTGCCTTTCGTTTTTGGCGTATCGATAGATTGAGTTTGATTCTGCATTTTTTTACTCATGTTACTACTAGTCAAATTTTACCAATATCCGTGGTGAAAAATGTCTAAACATCCATATTCGTTCATTGGCGTGGATAATATCTACAAATCGACTTTGGTGCAATACTATTCATTAATATTCGCTAAATATTCAGTTTTTATCGCCAGATGATTGATTTATAGTCGAATTATGTGTCGAAAGTGTAATCAATGTTGTTGTTTTGTGTTTTCTGGAATGAGTAGATTTGCATAGTTACCTGCTCAAACTGACGAGTTAATCAAAGTGTTCAATTTGGCAATCGAATTTAACCCAGCCTTGCTTGCGCTGCTCATAGACTGAAAAGCTAGGGGGCGGGAAGTCATGATCTGAAAAAATACCGATAGGCACGACGATGGAGTCGGGGGCCGCGCTGAGTTTCATCAACATAGTGGTACTGCACCTAGGACAAAAGTGATAAGTCACTGTGTTTCCACTATCTGCGACACGCGTATATTGGGTTAGCTCCCCATTGTAAGAGACTTGTTCGGATAAAAAGCGAACTTGAACCCCGAACACACTGCCTGTCCGTTTTTGGCATTCAAAGCAGTGGCAAACCGCTGAACGGATGGGTTCGCCTCTGCAAACCAAACTTACTAGACCGCAACTGCAATCCGCCATGTGAATTGACGTTTTACTTACCATGCCTTTACCTCGTGTTCTTCTTTAGGAAGGAAATTGTGGTAGCGTATCGTTGAGTATAGAATATGTCACTGCTAAGCACCTCTTCCAAGCCCAGAGAGTCACGCTTAAGAATTTTCTCATTTAGAGTTTATAGGCTATGAAAAAACGCATTTTACCCATCCCACTGATTTTATTGATTCCAATTGTATTGCTATTTTTTGTGGTGATTGCGGGTATTTACCGCTTCAGTTTGAGCGATGAGGACATCTTACAAAAGTTTCCTAATCACGCGCCTTTGAATCCAATCGTTGGTCAACTATTTGATATCCGCTCAAGCAACCCTTTGACTATTGATGTGCCCGAGATTGATGCGTTTGCGTTTATAAGCTTTATTGATGAAAAACGGTCACTGGCGGTTGGGCAATATGACTCTGGATTGGAACGCGGTGGCGTTTCGATTGATATGGAATCCATCATACCTATTGAGGTCTCTGGTGAAACAGTCTATCTATCGTCACTTGCTGTATCTAATCAAGGAACGGGCGTTTTTTACTACATTGCGCTCTATCGCTACGATGCGATGCGAGATCGGATGATTTTATCTCACTCTCAATTCTTGGGCGACCGAATCCAACTTGAGTCGATCACAATAAGAGACTCGACCCCAACACTTTCGTTAGAAGACAATCAAGAAGGCAATCCAGAGGCGGCAGATGAAGAGATTTCAACGATTATCATTGATGTGGACTACCTGACTCGAGAACCTGAGCAGCCTATGGCCAAAAGGCCGACCGTGAAAAAGAGCCAGATATTCATTCTTACCGAAGACTTTGAGTTGAATCCGGGCTCTTAGCTGAGTGGATCCTCGCGAACGGATGTTTGCTTTGGATCCTTCCATTTTTCTAGGCAGTTCAAAGCGTTCGGTTCCATTCTAGAAGGGAACGCTATTTGTATTCAGAACGTTAGTAAGTTGTTAGGTAAGTACTTACTATGAACACAGGGTAGTGTAAGCAGCCCTATGAATGACACAGTTTTACACGGCATTTGCTTTCGCTAGGTGACTTTTTACAGAGAAAGCCTTAGTCTAATCGACAGATTTATCATCAAATACGGAACAGCTCGTGAGTTCAAATTCTTTTGTAAACCGATATTCAGCGCTCTCAAAGCGCAAAAAGCTCTTTGCTATCAGTTTGCCTATTGTCGCTATTATCTTTTTTTCTACCTTGAGTCCACGTACTTCAAAAACCACCATCGAATTGTCGTTGCCAAGCTCTCAGACCGTGAATGATTTTCTGGATGCGTCACTTGATTCCGATGTCGTCAGTGTTGATGTACCCGATTTTGAATACGAGATCCAACCTGGAGACAACCTCAGTTCCATCGTCACTCAGCTTGGTTTTCGTTATCAGGATATGATGAGAATCATGGAAACCGATCTCAACTACCTCGCGTTAGATACTCTAAGGCCAGGGAATACGCTGCGTTTCTGGCAAGGTGAAGAGAGCTCCACTCTCGCGCGCATGGAATTGAAATTTAGCATCGTGGATCAGGTGGTCTATACGCGTTTGGATGATGGCGATTACGAGTTTGAATCTATTCAAATCCCAGGAGAATGGATAGAGTCTCCATTGGTAGGCGAGATCAACGGCAGCTTCTCACAATCTGTTAATAGAGCAGGCCTTGGTAGCGCCGAAATTGAACAAGTGGTGTCGTTGCTAAAAGATAAGATCAATTTCTCTCGTGATTTAAGAGCGGGTGATCGATTTGAAATCGTACAATCTCGCCAATACGTTGACAGCACACTGACTGGGAATCGCGAGATTCAAGCCGTGAAGATTTACAATCGTGGACGCGAAGTGTCTGCGTATTTACACAGAGATGGTCAGTACTACGACAACGAAGGAAATAGCCTACAAAGAGCATTCCAAAGAAAGCCCGTTAATGGCTCCTATCGTTTGAGCTCTTCTTTTAATCCTAGACGTTTGCACCCTGTGACCGGAAGAGTGTCACCCCACAATGGCACAGACTGGGCCACCCCAACGGGCACGCCAATCGTCTCAACGGGTGATGGTGTCGTCGCCATGACACGTAATCACCCATATGCGGGTAAATATGTCGTGATACAGCACGGCAGCACTTACAAAACGCGTTATTTGCATCTCAGTAAGATTTTGGTTCGTAAAGGGCAAACCGTCAGTCGTGGACAAAGAATTGGATTGGCAGGCGCGACAGGTCGTGTGACTGGGCCTCATATTCACTATGAATTGATGATTCGAGGCAAAGCCGTTAACGCTATGACAGCCAATATCCCAATGGCTAATTCTGTTCCCAAGAAAGAGATGGCAGGGTTTGTTGCAAGGCGTAATGAATTGGACGAACTTTTGAGCAATCAATCTTTAAGCTTTGCCGCGAACGATTCCTAGTTGCCTGATGCAATTAGAAATCTGAAACAGTTAACTGTCTGAAAAAATTGGCTTTATGAGGCGATTAGATATCTGAGACAATAAAAAGCACTGAGATTACCTCGGTGCTTTTTCTATTTTGTGTCCCGTCTCAAATTCTATTTGGTTAGTTAAACAGGGCGATACGTTTTCCCCTGATGCGCTTCAATTACGCACTTTTAACGCCGTCATTGTTATTGACCGAGGTGTAGTAATTGTTAATCACGACATGCGGGATTTCTGGACGAGAAAAATAGTAACCTTGAATCTGCAAGCATCCCATAGAGTAGAGCTTTTCTAGCGCTTCAATGGTCTCAACGCCTTCTGCGACTAACGCGACATCGAGTTGTTCAGCGAGTTGGATGATGAGCTTCACAACTCGTTCTGATTTTCTATTGTTGAGCATGTTTCGAATGAAGGTCGCATCAATCTTAATGCAATCGATCGGGTAACTATGCAGGTAGTTAAGGCTTGAGTACCCAGTGCCAAAATCATCCAAAGCAATGGTAAAACCAAACCCTTTGAGCTTGTCTAATATCGTTTTTACTTCATCGCCTCGAGTAATCAACACGGTTTCTGTCAATTCAATAACAAAGTCATGTGGATCAAAACCATAACTATTCAGGGTATTGGTCAGGTGTTTGATGTAACGCTCCGAACTGCTTAATTCATGAGCTGAGCAGTTGATACCCAGCTTCACCTTGTGTCCTAACCCTTTTTCGAGATCCAGTTTGGCTTCACACGCGAGTTGAACAATGCGCGCTCCAAGCTCAATGATTAACCCTGATTGTTCAGCGGCTTCAATAAACTCAAGTGGCGATATGCTGCCCAGCTGCGCACTGTTCCACCTTGCCAATATCTCAAAGTAGCTCCATCGCGGGCTATGTTTATGCACTATTGGCTGCGCAGCAACATAGATCTCACTTGGTTGGTTTTTTGGCTTGGCGAGTTCACTTCTTAACGCATTGATGACCTGTGTTTTACGGTGATAAACCGAGCTGAGCTGGGTATCGTAGCAGCGGATTTTACTGCCGTTGTTCTTTTTACAATCTTTGAGTGCCAGACTGGCATTGAGAATCATCTGCTCCGCTGTTAACCCTTGATCTTGAGTTCGAGTAATACCAATACTGACAGAGACACTAATGTTGTGTGAAGAGTCTTTATAGCCCTGCTTAAGGAGATGAATTATCTCGTGGCAGATGCGAATTGGGTCACTGTTGTAAGTAATAAAGGCAAATTCATCGCCGGCAATACGAAATGTGAGGTTGTTTTCAGAGATTGAATCAGCAATCACTTTGGCGGTGAATCTCAGTACTTGGTCGCCAATATAGTTACCATAGATATCGTTAATGGATTTGAAATTGTCGATATCCAAATAAGCCAAAGTAAAAGGGTTGGATGAAGACTGGCTTAACGTTTCGAGCCTGTCAGATAAACAGCTTCGATTACGTAACCCTGTCAATGTGTCGTGAGAAACTTCATAACTGAGTTGATTGACTAAGCTGTCTGAGCGTTGTGCTAGCCACTTAGAACGTAGACTGTGTACGATGATATTGGCCATTAAACTGTGGTAAAAAAGCAGCTCACCAGGGTCGTCAATATCGTTGTTAAATGTTGAAAGAAGCACCCCCAGTATTTCACCAGAATGGCTCTTCAGTGGTATACCAATGTAGCCTCGAAGGCCGTTTTCAATGATGTAGCTGTCGAGAGGGAACTGGCTTTGCAAGTCTCCAGAAAACAAGCTGTAGTCTTCCGTCGATTTCCCTACTTTTTCACAAGGGGTGTTTTTTAATGGGTAATTAATGGTTGGTTTCAATGTTCCCTGGCACGCGTTAGAGAGTGTCTGAGCGTGATAGCGTAACTTGTCGTACTCTACGACACAGGTAGAGAAACTCTTGAAGGTTTGATGCAATTTCAGCGTGACGTGGTCGAGTAGAGTATCGCCTTCCATTAGCAAGGTTTCATTTACTTCATCTAAGCCTATTGCACCCGTGTTTTCTAGTCTCATAGCCATATTGAGATCTCACGTTATGGTGTTATTTCTACTTTAATAGTTATTATATGCACCTAGTTACTATGGTACTGATCACGCTTTTTTGCAAACAAGAACCCAGTAATTCAGTGTTAAGATTTTATTAATTTTCGAAGAATCATAGCGTTAAATTGTAAAAATAATGGCTAAATTTTTACACGTTTAAATGATGAGGAATTCAGGCTTGCTTGGTCAGTGAAACAAGCGGTGAATCAAGCAAGCGTTGAATCAAGCAAGCGTTGAATCAAGCTACGCGGAATGAGTCAGTGCGAGCTTACCTCTTAGGTAATTGATAAATAGCTCGGTACGAGTGTGCTGGTATTCCAGCTTAGGGTAGTAAGCGAACAGCGTTCCTTCATCGACGGTTATGTCAGGAAGAATTCGAATCAAGGCACCTGAATTGAGCTCTTCTTTGATCATGAAGTTGTTGGTCAGGAGAATGCCCATCCCGCTTTTTCCTGCGTAAAACAGTGCTTCAGGGTTGGTTGTAGAGAAATTTCCCGTCAAATGAATGCGTTTGTTTTTGGCTAGGGTGACCTCTCGGTGTGGTTGCTCTCCCCAGGTCAGCACATTGTGCTTCACAAGTTCGTTGGTGTTTTCAGGAATACCAAATTTCTTAATGTAATCGGGAGAGGCATAAAACCCAGCTTGGTGAGAAAACAGAGGCTTCGCAATGAAACTCAAAGAATTGAGCTGTTCGATTTCACGAGAGATAAAAAGATCGAGGCTTAATTCTGGTAATTGACCCGGGGTCGTTGTGATGAGTTGGATGCGAATGTCGGGATATTGCTGGAGAAACTCATCGAAATGCTGAACAAGGAATTTGGAGCCCACCGCAAGCGTGGCACCTATTTTTAGAAGTCCGGCCGGTGTTTTGTTGATGCTCCGAGTTTCATCAATGACGGACTGCCAACTGTCTAGCTGAGCCTTGGAACGCTGGTAAAACAGGGCGCCTGCTTCGGTTTGGGTGACTGAACGAGTGGTCCGCAACAATAGCTGAACACCTAACCGTTGCTCTAACGAATGGACTCTCTTACTGATTGCCGAGCTGGTTGTGTTGAGTTTCATGGCTGCACCTTTGAAACTGCCTTGATCCACGACTTGAATGTAGCTGCGTATTCCTTCGACCCAATCCATCACGTTGCCCTTTAATTCCTGAGTGGATTTAATCTATTTCCTATCTGACGAATTATCAAGATAAAGTTGTTAATGTAGAATGAGTGATTCCAATCCTATGAGCTCAAACGACTTTGCCAGCTCGGTCAATAAGGAGTCAGCTATCAATAAAGTGTCGAGTAGTAACCTATTGTCAGCTGCGTCTGTTGACTCTCTCTGTATCGGGAAACCTAGATTCGATAAAATGCCAATGCTGCTGGCGATTATGATTATCGCGACGGGGCAGGTGGGTGTGAGTATTTATTTGCCTGCACTGCCAGCGATCAGTGAGTCATTGTCGGTCAGCCAGGCTCAAATACAGTTGCTCGTGACGCTTTTTCTTGTTGGTTTCGGGCTCTCTCAGCTATTTTACGGTCCGTTATCGGATGCGATTGGCCGCCGTCCTGTTTTCTTGTTTGGGCAGGGGATTTATTTGGTCGGCACCGCGGTTTGCTACGCGTTTTCAGACCAACTTGCGTGGCTAGAGTTTGGCCGCCTGTTACAGGGGCTTGGCGCGGGAAGTGCCTCGGTGCTCGGCCGGAGTGTATTGCGTGATAGTTATGAAGGGGCCCAATTTACGAAAGCCCTTTCTTACCTTTCCATCACGGCGTCAATTATTCCGATACTTTCGCCTGTCATTGGCGGAGCGATTGCGTTTTACTTTGGCTGGCAAGCGGTATTTGGCTTTGTGTTGATTTATTTGGCGAGTATCTTCTTTGTCGGTTGGAAAATCCTGCCTGAAACTTTGCCATATGGAAAGAAACGATTTAAGGCGATAACCGTCATGAAGAACTACGGTTGTTTGTTGGTTAACCCTCAGGTGATCAGTAGCGCGAGTTATAACTGGTTTACGTATTTAGCGGCTGTGGTGTCGGTCTCTATCTTGCCTTTCATCCTGCAGAATCAACTTGGACTAAGTGTTGCGGAGTATGGTCTCGTTATGATTATTCCGTCTGCTGGATTGTTGGCAGGGTCGATCACGTTAAATATTCTCACGCGTTACTATTCTGTGAGTCGGTTATTAATGGCTTCCTTTGTCTTAATTGCACTTTCCGGTGTGTGGCTGGTGGTGATGCCTTTTACTTTGTTCAATGTGATTTTTGCCTTCACGTGGCTAACGGTTGCGCAGGGGTTGTCTTTTCCACTGTCGATTCGTTTGCTGATTTCCCCACACAAATTTCAGGCTGGTGCTGTCTCTGCACTTTCGGGTTCGATTCAAATGGCGTTAGCAGGGTTAGTGGGTGGATATTTGATTAAAACTTGGGTGACTAACCATTATCAACTGGGTGTGTTCTTCTTAGCGATTTCGTTAATGTTAGGAGCCGTATTGTATCTGAGCTGTAAGTATTCATGGAACGGTGAACCCCAAAAGACTCAACCTTAAAATCCACAGTAAGTGGTTGCGAAAACGGGCAATTGAGCTCGATGTACTCACGTTATACAATGCCCACCATACATTACGCCTGAACGAGTAAAACCCAATGGAACATAGTGAATTTGAGACGTTAGTAAAAAGTCTGTGTCAGTTAGATAGCCTGCCTCAAGCGCTGGAAGTATTAAAAGCGAATGAGAATAGTGAGGTTGCGGAAGTCGCCGCTTCTCTTACTGGGCAGTTCGCGTTAGCAGAAGTAGAAGGCGAATCTCGTGTTTATCATGTGACTGTCGAGAAAAACGATGCTGGTGAGGATGAGGAATTTGTTGAGCATGTCATGAATGAAGGTGACGACTTAATCAAGTTTGTTGCTTGGTTCTTTGATGCGCAGTTTGGTATGAAGCAAAAAGAGACGTATCAAGCCGCAGGCAAAACCTACCGCCAGCCCAAACGTTCATAAACATTAACGAACGTTCTGAAAAAAATAGAGCCCCTTAACGGATTTCATTGTCGTTAAGGGGCTTTTTCAGCACTTTGATTAAAAGGCTCGGTGTACTTTTATCGTCTATTTAATGCGGATAATAAGCTACCCAACCGAGGTTTGATTGTTGTCCATTGAGACGACATTATCTGGAATGCTGTTGAGATTGTTCTGCTTCAACCACGCCTCTAGGTTGTCTGCACCACCAATGTATTGACCATCTAACCATATCTGCGGCACAGTCACCGGTGTTTTCTCACCAATAATCGCTTTCACTTCAGGTATCATTCGGTACAGTGCGGCGCTGTCTTTAACAACATCATAATAGCGATATTCAACCCCTGCGTCTTCCAGTAGCTGTTTTGCCTTAACACAAAATGGACAGGTGGCTTTGCCGTAAACAATATTGCCTTTGAGCGTATCGCGCTTTACCCATTCTTGGATAACAGATTGAACAAGCACACCTCGGTTAAGCGCTTCGCCCTGGCTGATCACTTTCCCTTCGACAACCAGTATCGGAGCGTGCCATGCGCCATACTTGAGTGGTTCCCACCAGTGAGATAACCAATCCTTAACTTCTAGCTCAATTGGCACACCGTTTAATTCCGTTTCGAAGGTATCTTTTAGGATGTCTTTGGTTAAGGTGCACTCACCACATGGAATGTTGACCTTGAATGGTCCCCAGCTTCCGCCCCAACGATACAGTGTTATTTTTATAGGTGCTGTCATAATCTTATCCAATTGGCTTGTGTTATGGATATTAGAACGGAAAGAATAGATAAAAATTTCATAAAAAAACATAAAATATTATACATGACCGTGGGTGAGGTAATACCTGAAGCGTTGCTGTTAAAAGGGGGAGGGGAGTTTAGTGAACATGAACAAAAAATGCCGAGCATTAGCTCGGCAAGTATGAGGCAATCTTAATATTGGACGATTCATCAAGATTGTAAGCGACTGAGCAGATTAGAAATCGTAGCGTAGACCTAAACGAATAGTATCTTTTGCGTCAGCGTTGTAGCTCGTGTCTTTGTTGTCTAAGTTGTTCAGCTTGTAAGAAGCATATGTACGGATTGATTTGTTGAAATCATAGCGACCAGTAAGCTCGAAGAAATCGCTTGTCGTTTCTTTAGAGTTTGAAACTTTATCTTTCGTATCTTGCTTTTGGTACGCAGCAATTAAGCGGAATTGGCTAGTTAGCTTATATTGACCAGCAAGTTCAAGCCCTGTGAACTCTTCTTTCGTTTTATCATCGAACTCACCCATCGTGTAAGTCGCAGCAAGATAAAGAGCGTCTAAGGTATAACTTGCACCACCGATAATTTGGTTCGAAGAACCTGCGCCTTCGCCATTATCACCCGCTGCGTAACCGAGACCTAAATCTAATCCAATAGGTAGAGAGTAAATACCTGAAACACCCATTCCATCAGTATTTTTGTCAGTCCCTGCTATGAAACTTCCTTGTACGCTTACAGCATCGTTCTTGTAGCCATATAAGAAAGTGTTGTTAATTTGCTCGTTGCCTGCATTGATGAATGCTTTTTGATCACCACTAAAAGTAGAAATATCAGACATGTCAGATATCTGAACGCCAGCTGTATTTTGACGACCTACTGAGAACGCGCCAAGTTCGCCTTTTAGGCCAACAAACATGTAACGCTGTCTGAAATCATCATTTCGACTTTGATCAGACGTTGATTCCAAACGTTGTTCGGCTTCGAAAGTACCAAACCCAGATAGTGTGTCTGTAATTTCAGAAGAACCACTTACGTTTAAACGAAAGCGAGTCTTGTTGAGCATTGTACCGTCGATTTCCTTGCCACTATCTTCGGCGCCGAAGTCACCACGGAATTCAGCGCGACCGCCGATGGAAAGCTCTGTGCCATCTGCGCTGTATACGTTCGCTGCTAGCGCTGAACCCGATACCAGTGCAGAAAGAACTGCTGACGCGACTACTGCTTTTTTCATCTTAATTACCTTATAAAATTGAGAGCTATCATTGCTCGTCTTAATAACTTGTCTTGCGACTTTGCAAGTAAGTGCTTGGTTGATGAGTAAGTTAATGTAAGAAAATTACAGTTTGATTTCCCTATGGTGACAGTTTTATGTCGTTGATTTAAATGTACAAAATTTGTTCTTAATGACATTTGTATGAATTGGGTGATGATTTAAGCGGTTGAGTGAGCGCAGTGACGGAATCTAGCGGTCAAAAAAACTGAAGCGATATCACGCTTGTCTCAAATCAACGAGTTAGCCAATAAAACACCATGCAAAATTTATTTATCTAAAGGTGCGTATGTTATTCGTATTTCAAATGGTTTGGAGTGTATGGAGGTTTTGGTTGAATATGTTGGATATAAAAATGTGACTTAGATCGTATGCAGTGTGCTTGTTTCAAGTTGTTACCTGCTTCACAAGTTCTCCTGACTTTGAGATGTGCGTCGTAAGGTTATGATTTTCCAGTAATTAGATTTATTTAGAAGTGCTTTTTTTTGTTTTACATCATTTTATGCAACTTTTCCGGAATCGCTAGGTACAGTCGATGCACTTGTTAACCAAGGTGTAACACCACTAATTAGAGTGATGCATCGGGTTGTCAGTGGACAAACCAAACGTAAATATGGACTTTAAAATGAATAAAAAACTTTTAGCTGTAGCAATCGCTGCTTCTGCATTCGGTACTCAAGCTGTTGCCGTTGAACTGTACAACAACGACGGTACTACGTTCTCTGTAGGCGGCCACGTTTCTGTTAACCTTAATGGCAACCAAGGTGGTGGCGAAGAAGGTGACCTTAACGACGGTAACACTGAAGTAGGTACTAACTCTCCACGTATCAACTTCACTGCAACTCAAGACCTAGGTAACGGTTTTGAAGTTGACGCACGTGGCGAATACGCACTGAACTACCTAACTAACGGTGGCAACGCGATGACAACTCGTCTTGGCTACGTTGGTCTTACTCACGCAGAACTAGGTCGTGCGGTAGTAGGTACTCAGTGGGCACCTTACTACGATGTAGCTGGTGTGACTGATATGCCTATCGCGTTTGCCAATGACTACTTATACGCTGGTGATGACTTTGCTAAAACAGGTCTAACTCGTGCAGACAACATGGTTTCTTACCGTAACGGTTTTGATTTCGCTGACGCTGGCGCACTAAACGTCGGTGTTGCATGGCAAGGTACTACAGAAGGTGTTGATTACGCTGAATACAAAGATCGTGTTCAAGCAACATTGTCATACCAAGTTATGGGTGCTTCAGTAGGTTACGCATACAGCACTGGTGATGTATCAAATAACGCTTCTAAAGGTTCTCTAGACATTCACACTGTTTCTGCTTCTTACGGTTCATACGGCAACGGTCTTTACCTAGCTGGTGTTTACACATTGAACGAAGACAAGAAAGTAATGCAAGAAGAGATTACTGCTTACGAAGTAATTGCTGCTTACGCTCTAGAAAACAGCCTAAACTTCAGCATCAACTACGAAACAGCTGAATCTAAAGATACTGTATCTAACGTAAAAGATACTGCTGGCGAAGAGATGGCTCTACAAGCTGAGTACAACTTTGCTTCAAACATCGTAGGTTACACTGGTTACCAATTCGATCTTAAGAGCGAAGAAGGTTACAAGTCTGACGACAAATGGGTTATCGGTGCACGTTTCTACCTATAAGCCTCTCGCTTAATGGAATGAAACCCGTAACAATCTAATGTTACGCTGATAGCGAAAACGCTTCCTTTATAGGAGGCGTTTTTTATTGCCTGTCAGAAAATGATGGGATCTGAGCTTTTATCGAAATAAGTGTGCGATGAACTTTGAGGAGGTGATCTTAGTTTTGCACTTAAGTGGCTAAAACTGATGCTTTTATCATCTTTATTGTCATCAATTCCGCTATTATCTCTGTCTCACTTTTCTTTGCTCTGATCGAAAAACCATAAGGGATAATGATGAACTCAATACGTATAGATGAAAAAACAACGGCAACACCCAGCAAAATCATCTGTATTGGTCGTAATTACCTCGAGCATATCCACGAATTAAACAATGCCATCCCCGATGAAATGGTGGTGTTCAATAAACCCAATAGTGCTATTACCCATCGATTGTTGTCGAGCGTGGCACGCTGTGGAGGTTTGTCGTTATCCGATTCAGAGACGATTCACTATGAAACGGAGATCTGTTTCGTCATCAAGAAAGGCCAAATTGATGCGGTTGGTCTTGGGCTAGATCTGACTAAACGGGCGCTGCAATCACAACTCAAAAACAAAGGGTTGCCCTGGGAGCGAGCGAAGAGCTTTGATGCTTCGGCTGTCTTTAGCCGCTTTGTTTCTATACGAGATATCAATCTTCACGACCTGCAAATGGAGCTTTTTATTAACTCGATGAGAGTTCAGTGTGGAGGGGTAAAAGAGATGATCTATTCGCCATCTATGATTCTTTCCGAGCTAAAAACTTACACAACCTTATGCGATGGCGATGTGGTAATGACCGGGACACCGAAAGGGGTTGGGGAAGTGCATCAAGGCGATTCCTTTTTAGCTCGCTTAAAATGCGCGGACAAAACCTTAATAGAAATAGAGTGGGTAGCCGAGTAACCGAGAATGAACTATTGAGGGAAGAATAATTTTGCTCTGACTCTAAAGACTCTTTCATTGCACCCAACAGCACAGCGTTACTCGTTATACTGGTCGCTCACACATTGCAGAGCAAACATGATGCTTCCAGACGTTATTATTCTAAATGGAACCGGCAGTAGTGGTAAAACGAGTATTGCCAAACAGCTTCAAGAAATCCTTCCTTATCAATATTTGAACTTCAGTATCGATTCTGTTCTGTACTCGCTTCCAACCAGTGACTTAGCAGCCATGATGAAAGGTGATCCGATAGAGAGGCAAGGCTACGATTACGCGCAGCTGATTGACGGTTATCATCGATGTGTTCCTGCTCTTCTTAATTCTGGCTTGAAGTTAGTGATTGATAACGCCTGGATTGATCATCGTGAATTCCAACAATTGACGACGTTGATTGCACCGTACACTTATTGCGTCGTTGGGGTGAAGTGCAATCTTGAAGTGGCGAAAAAGCGTGAAAAAGAACGTGGCGACAGAGCGATTGGGTTAGCGGAATATGAATACCCGCTGGTCCACCGTGATATGGATTATGACTTTATTGTCGACGCGAGCGACAAAACGCCTGAGCACCTAGTGCAAGATTTATTAAATCAGCTGACTTTAACTCATTTTCAAACTTGCTGACTGCTGACTGCTGATTACTGCTCACTCAGAGCGAGGAGACCGATTTGGTGTTCGCTGATCAGTGTGTCCATTGCTTGCTGTGCTTGATGCTCAATCGCAGTGAAATCATCTTGCGCTGTCATGGGTTCGATGATTTCGTAATAGCACTTCAGCTTGGGTTCAGTGCCAGAAGGCCTAACGATGACTCGAATGTTCTCCTCTAAGTAATAGACCAACACATCTGAACTGGGTAAGTTAAGCACTTGTGTCGCACCACCTTCTATAAAACGAAGTGATTGTTGTAAATCTTCGTACACCAACACTTGCAGCCCGCCAATTTGTTGAGGAGGGTTATCACGAAGTGTGGTCGCGATGGATGTTTCAGATGACGTCAATTGTATGCTTTGTTGGGCGGTTAAATAATAACCATATTGGCGATAGAGTGATTCAAGCTTCTCCAAAACACTGGACCCTTCCTCCACCAGTTGAGCGGTGAGCTGAGAAAAGATCACCAAGGCTGAAAGTCCATCCTTATCTCTTACATTCGATCCGATACAGTAGCCAATTGACTCCTCATAAGAGAATACGTAATCGCTCTCAAAGTGAGGGTGTTGCATTGCAATGTTCGCCAACCATTTGAATCCAGTCAGGGTTTGGTAATACTCAGCTCCGTAATAAGCGGCAACTTGCTCTAAAATTCGAGATGAAACAATCGTGTTACCAACAATGGGAGAGGACGGGTGATTCAACACTCGATTCTCGCGGTTTGCGTTAAAGCGTTGCAACAGATAGTCCGCAAACAACAACCCAATCTGATCGCCTGATAGCTTTTTGTATTCTCCTTGTTTTGTTCTTACTGCGACAGCGAACCGATCGGCATCAGGGTCATTCGCACAGGCAATATCAGCGTCGATAGAGTCGGCGAGTTCAATGACCTTATCCATTGAACCTTGTTCTTCCGGGTTTGGAAAATCTATACCAGGAAAGTCACCATTTGGCTGGTGTTGTTCTTTGACGCAGATGACGTTTCGAAAACCAGCTTGATTGAGCATCGACATGGCCAGCGGCCCGCCGACACCATGCAACGCAGTATAGGCGATGGTGATACTAGACGGATCGGCCTTTGAATCGAGTAAGTCTTGGTTGAGGATCTGTTGCTGGTAGGTTTGCTCATAACTTTCGCCAAGCCACTCTAAAAGCCGATGCTTGTGTGCATCGTCAAGTGACATCAGTGGAATGGGTTTGCCAGCGGCTTCATTGATCTCTCGTGCAATTCCCGTGTCGTGTGGGGGAATGATCTGAGCACCATTCTCCCAAAAGACTTTGAACCCGTTGTATTCTGGCGGGTTATGACTTGCCGTAATCACAATCGCTGCGGCGCAATTCAGGTGTAATACACCAAAGGCGACAAGAGGCGTTGGCGCTTCTTTTGACGTCAAATAGACCTTTATACCTAATGCAGTCAGTACAGACGCGCAGTCATGAGCAAACTGTTTTGAATCATTTCGTCCGTCATACCCAATGACCACTCCTCGCCTGTTTGCCTTTTTCATTTTGTTGACTAGATAGTGGCCAAGTCCGGTTGCGGTTTGTTGCACCACTAAGCGGTTCATTCGATTTGGGCCACAGCCGACCTTACCTCTCAACCCAGCGGTGCCAAATGTCAGCCGAGTCTTAAAACGGTCTTCGAGCTCCTCGTGCATTTTTTCATCGATGAGATATTGAAGTTCTTCTCGGGTTCTTGGGTCAGGATCATGCTCTAACCATTTGGTCACGCTCTCTAGCATGGGATATTCCTTGTCTGCAGTTTGTCTATCAAAGCTATTTTTTATTTAGGCAAGTTGATCATTAAGGTGATTCGCTTATAGAGGTTGTCTACAAGGGGGCCTAGTTCTGAAAAATGAGGTGTCTATAAAATAGACAAATACCAATCTCTCTTCCTGTTTGAACGAACAGTGACTTTTAGCACTTTGTTGTTGTCACTTTCTTGCGCATTTATAAATCACTTACTAGCATCATTAACATAAATATAACAAATTGTGTCGAAATTGCTGTTTCTACGTAATTTTTCCATATTTATATGTTAATGAGCGACCGCTTATTTGCATTGGGCATCAGGGCCGCCTTCGCCGCTTTTGATGTAATGGGCACAGGAGAGATCTTTTGAGAAGACTATCAGCCATCGGATGGCAACTGAGCAGTGCGGTATTGCTCACTAGCATTGCGCCAAGCGTGCTAGCCGAATCATCAATGAACATGACTCAAGGTGTAACGGAAATCAGCCAGAAAGTGTATGACCTGCACATGCTGATTTTCTATATCTGTTGTGCCATAGCCGTCGTTGTTTTTGGTGTGATGTTCTATTCGATCATAAACCACCGAAAATCTAAAGGGGCTGTTGCCGCTCACTTCCATGAAAGTACCAAAGTGGAAATTATTTGGACGGTGATTCCCGTCATTATATTGGTGGCGATGGCGATTCCTGCTACCAAGACCTTGATTGCAATGGAAGATACCTCCCAATCCGACCTCACCGTTAAAGTTACAGGCTCTCAGTGGAAGTGGCATTACAGCTATTTTGGTGAAGACGTCGAGTTTTTTAGCCTGCTGACCACCTCTTCAAAACAAATTGAAGGGATTGAAGAAAAAGGCGCCCACTATCTATTGGAAGTGGACAATCCGCTTGTTGTGCCAATCAATCGAAAAATCCGATTTTTGCTGACTTCAGATGACGTTATCCACTCTTGGTGGGTGCCAGATTTTGCCGTGAAAAAAGATACGGTTCCAGGCTTTATTAATGAGGCCTGGACCAAAATTGACAAACCGGGGGTCTATCGCGGGCAATGTGCCGAGTTGTGTGGGCGAGCCCATGGCTTCATGCCAATCGTGGTGCATGCCATGGAAGAAGAAAAATACGACGCTTGGTTAGCAGAGAAGAAAGCGGAATTTGCCGTTGCGAAACAGGAAGCTCAAGCCGCGCTTTCGGCCAATTTGTCGCTAGACGATTTAATGGCTCAGGGTGAAAAAGTGTATTCAGAGCGATGCGCGGTGTGTCACCAAGCGAGCGGTTTGGGCGTGACTGGCGCGTTCCCGGCGATTAAAGGGAGCAAAATCGTATTGGGTGATATTGATGAACACATCGACATTGTTGTTAATGGCCGTTCGGGTACGGCCATGCAAGCCTTTGCTAATCAGTTAACAGAGCAAGAACTCGCAGCCGTTGTGACCTATCAGAGAAATGCCTGGGGTAATGATACAGGCGATGCCATTCAAGCTTCTGATATCAATGCATTTAAGGAAAAGGCGACTCAATCTCAAGAGTCTAAGGAATCAGCGCAATGAAAAAGTCTATAGAGAGTGAAGTAAAATCCGCTCCGGCATCTGAAGCCGATTTGGGCCGTATTCAAGGCACTGAACATGACGCTGATCATGACGACCATCACCATGCCCCTTCGGGTCTCGCCCGTTGGGTATATTCCACCAACCACAAAGACATAGGAACACTTTACCTCTGGTTCAGTTTGATTATGTTTTTTACAGGTGGCGCAATGGCCATGGTTATCCGAGCGGAATTATTTCAGCCTGGATTACAGTTAGTCGAGCCTGATTTCTTTAATCAAATGACCACGGTTCATGGCTTAATCATGGTTTTTGGTGCCGTAATGCCTGCCTTTACTGGGTTAGCTAACTGGATGATACCTTTGATGATTGGTGCGCCAGATATGGCCCTTCCAAGAATGAATAATTTGAGCTTTTGGATTCTACCTTTCGCATTCCTCATTCTGATCGCTTCCCTGTTCACTGAAGGTGGTGGCCCTAACTTTGGTTGGACGTTCTACGCTCCGCTATCGACGACTTACGGGCCTGATAGCACCGCATTATTTGTATTCTCAGTACATATTATGGGGATCAGTTCGATCATGGGCGCGATCAACGTCATTGTGACCATAGTGAACATGCGAGCGCCTGGAATGACATGGTTCAAGATGCCACTGTTTGTTTGGACTTGGCTTATTACTGCGTTCTTGCTGATCGCGGTGATGCCCGTCCTCGCGGGGGCGGTGACTATGATATTGACCGATAAGTACTTTGGCACCAGCTTCTTTGATGCCGCGGGAGGAGGAGACCCTGTAATGTTCCAGCACATATTCTGGTTCTTTGGCCACCCCGAAGTGTACATCATGATTTTGCCATCGTTTGGTGTGGTTTCCGCCATACTTCCAGCGTTCAGTGGTAAGAAACTCTTTGGTTACCATTCAATGGTTTATGCAACGTGCAGTATCGCTTTGTTGTCATTCCTCGTTTGGGCACACCACATGTTTACAACCGGCATGCCCGTTTTTGCCGAACTGTTCTTTATGTATTGCACCATGTTGATCGCCGTCCCCACAGGGGTGAAAGTATTCAACTGGGTGGCGACCATGTGGCAGGGTGCACTGACGTTTGAAACGCCAATGTTGTTCTCCATTGCCTTTATTGTTCTGTTTACGATTGGTGGCTTCTCAGGGTTGATGTTGGCAATAGCGCCTGCGGATTTCCAATATCACGATACCTATTTTGTGGTGGCTCACTTCCACTACGTTTTGGTGTCTGGCGCTATTTTTTCCATCATGGCAGCGGCGTATTATTGGTTGCCTAAGTGGACGGGTCATATGTATGACGAGCGGCTAGGACAACTGCACTTCTGGTGCTCGGTCATTTCAGTGAACATTCTGTTCTTCCCGATGCACTTCCTCGGACTGGCTGGCATGCCAAGGCGTATTCCCGACTACGCCATTCAGTTTGCCGATGTGAATCAAATCGTATCGATTGGTGGATTTATATTTGGTTTATCACAACTCATTTTTGTTTGGGTCGTCGTCAAATGTATTCGTGGTGGAGCCAAAGCACCGGCTCGTCCATGGGAAAGAGCGGAGGGGTTAGAGTGGACCGTTGACAGTCCTGCGCCTTACCATACTTTCTCAACGCCTCCGAAAGTTGACTAACCGAGGGCTGATGAAGATGGATTCAAATCAGGAACCCAATCTAGAGACAAGTCAGCCCAACAAGCCGGCGCATAAAAAGCTGACGTTAAAGCTTTTGGCGGCGACGGTGGCGATGTTCGGTTTTGGGTATGCGCTTGTGCCAATCTACGACATCATGTGTGATGCGTTAGGCATCAATGGCAAAACGAATACCGTGTCGGCTGTGCAACCCGCCGGCATGGTGCCTGATACTTCGCGAACGGTACGTGTCGAGTTTATGGCCCATATTAATCAGGGCATGCCATGGAAATTTACGCCTGAAAAACGGGTGATGGATGTGCATCCGGGTCAAGTGATTCAAACCGCGTATATCGCACACAATGAATCTGACACTGCGCTAATAGGGCAAGCGGTGCCATCGGTTTCTCCTGGCTTGGGCGCGAGCTACTTTAATAAAATAGAGTGCTTTTGTTTTAATCAACAGCCGTTGGCCGGGAATGCTGAAGCAGAAATGCCGCTGATATTCTATATAGAACCTGATATCCCCGATTCTATACATACCCTCACTCTTTCCTACTCGCTATATAACATTACTGACGCTGCAAAAAAAAGCGACAACCTAGCTATGCTGGGTGGTGAATCAGGTATTGCAAGGAGCAAACCATGAGTTCTAAACATGAACATTATTATGTGCCTGCACAAAGTAGCTGGCCTATTCTTACTGCCATTGCGCTATTTCTTGTTGCCGTTGGAGCGGGTTTGACGGTACAGCATTTGCAGGACGGTGGCGCGGGAAGTACGTTTGGCAACATTGTTTTAGCGATCGGATTTCTTGTTCTTTTGGTGTTACTGGCGGGGTGGTTTACCAGTGTAGTGAACGAGTCATTGTCTGGCTTATATTCAGAGCAAATTGCCCGCTCTTTTCGTCAGGGAATGAGCTGGTTCATTTTTTCAGAAGTGATGTTCTTTGGGGCGTTTTTTGGCGCACTGTTTTATGCGCGTATGCTCTCGGTTCCTTGGCTTGGTGGGGCTGGTAATAATTTCATGACGCATGAGGTGCTATGGCCAACATTTGAAGCCCTTTGGCCGCTGGAACTCACCCCCGGTGGTGAATCAACAGAAGCTATGCCATGGCAGGGTATTCCGTTGATAAACACGATTCTACTTTTGCTCTCTTCAATTACTCTCCATATGGCCCACGTTAGTCTTGAAAAAAACAAGCGGATGGCATTGATTGTTTGGCTTGAATTGACCATCGTGTTGGCGGGTTTTTTCTTGTACTACCAAATGGTTGAGTATAGTCATGCTTACCATGAAATGGGCTTAACGCTCTCATCGGGTATCTATGGCAACACCTTCTTCTTATTGACTGGGTTTCATGGATTACATGTTTTCCTTGGGACGTGCTTTTTGGCTGTACTTCTTTTCAGAATAGCCAAAGACCACTTTACCCCTAACGATCATTTTGCTTTCCAAGCTGGGAGTTGGTACTGGCACTTCGTGGACGTGGTTTGGTTGACGTTGTTTGTCTTCGTTTACGTGCTCTAGGCCGAAGACGGCAGGCCGCGGTCTTAGTCGTTATTTTCAAATTAGCGACTAATATGGGCGTGCATTAGGTTCAATGAGGCCGCTGGTTAGGGCGATGAGAAGTAAGATAACAACCAAAGCTGAAAACATCACCCTTCGCCCAAGATAATGACTCATTGAGCGTTTTTCTTCATTGTCACTTGAGGGCTCTTTCACCATTTTGACCAGCGCTCGAGCCAAGTTAAAGATGATAAAGAGCAGCAGCAGGATCAATATGATTTTAAATAGCAATGCCATGATAGCTCCTATATGCATACTGTTGAAATCTATGCGATTTTGGCTTGGACTGTCATTAACTGTGGTTGTTTTTTCACTATTGGTCAAATTGGGTTTTTGGCAACTCTCTAGAGGAGAAGTGAAGTTTGAAATAGAGCAGGCTCTAAAACAGAGAGAGCAACAAGCGCCTATTTCATTGGAAGCGCTATCTAAGGTATCCGATCAATCGGCATTGACAGGAATCAGAGTGGTCACTCATGTTCAACCATTCCAGTCATGGCCTAATGCCAATGATGTTGGGACCGAGCAGACTGACACCGTTGTATTATTAGACAACCAAACTTATCAAGGAAAAGTCGGGTATTTGGCGTATCAAGTGGTGTCAGATGGTATTGGGCGACATTTTTTACTCGAACGTGGTTTTGTCTCGGGCTCTAACGACCGCTCGATTCTGCCCTTGGTTAATTGGGTTGAACAGCCTCAACGGTTTGTTGGTCGGGTTTACCAGAAATCGGCCAATCCACTAAGTCGTGAGCTTGGCTTTGAAGAGACGTCCCCTCCCCGAATTCAGAACCTTAACATTCCA
The DNA here is from genome assembly GCF_002877365.1 of Vibrio sp. 10N.261.55.A7. Lineage (GTDB taxonomy): Bacteria > Pseudomonadota > Gammaproteobacteria > Enterobacterales > Vibrionaceae > Vibrio. Next base: position 2,971 of record NZ_MCWZ01000146.1, on the reverse strand, counting down.
GAATTATCCAAAAGGTTAGGCATTGAATTGGAATCTTATGCTTTCCAACCTCAAATGCCCGGTTGGCCGTACGCTCAGCCTTGGCAACCACTTCCTATGTATTCTGCGAAACACTTTGGGTATGCGGTTCAATGGTTTTCGATGGCATTTGTTTTTGCTTCTTTGTGTCTCTATGTCTTAATTCGTGCGCTGAAGCTCATTCGTCATAACGCAAATTCTAAAGAACCAACTAAACTAAAAATTAAAGAGATAAATCATAAGGATATGATATGAAAAATACCGTTTGGCGAGGTCGAATTTTGCTGATTGCGTTGGTGTTTGTTTTTGCAATGCCAGTGATAAGCGCAAAATTGATACTAAACAATGAATGGTATGAATCAGGGGTAACCAATCAGGGATTATTGATTGACCCTCCAACGAATTTTCAAGCTCTGGGGTTAGATAACCCACTCGAAAAGAAGAGCTGGCAGCTTGGTTATGTGGTGCCTAAAGTGTGTGACGCCTTTTGCGAGAAACAACTCTATTTACTCGGTCAAAGTCATACCGCGTTGGGTAAAGAAAAAGAACGTGTAGAGCCTGTTGCCATGATCACAAGCAATAGTGACGCTGACGCCGTGAGGGCTTTGAGCTACCAAAAAATATCAGTGAATGACGAATTTGTAGCGCATGTGAGTAGCTTTGAATACGTCATCGTTGATCCATTAGGACAGATAGTGATGCGCTATCCAAAAGCGCAGAAAGAAGATGATTTGGTCAGCCAAAGTAAAGGTCTGTTGGCGGATTTTAGAAAGTTATTAAAATTGTCTCGAGTCGGTTAGAGAAGAATAAGCACGATACCTAGACAGGGAGAGTCTATGAATTTAGTCACTTTGGTAAGGTTGACGTTAGTACTGTCGGTTTTCGTTATTTTGATGGGTGTTTATACACGCCTTTCCGATGCTGGGTTAGGGTGTCCTGATTGGCCTGGTTGTTACGGGCAATTAACGGTGCCGAGTGAAGCGGATATTCCTAAAGCTAACATGGCGTTTCCAGAACGTGCTGTTGAACCGCACAAAGCTTGGTTGGAGATGATTCACCGCTATCTCGCGGGAGCATTAGGGCTTTTAATTTTTGCGGTCAGTGCGCTGAGCATCAAGCAGAAAGTGATGGGGCCAACATTACCCGTACTTCTATCGGCGGTCACTGTTTTCCAAGCGCTTCTGGGTATGTGGACCGTCACACTCAAACTGTTGCCTATCATCGTCATGGGGCACTTACTGGGCGGCTTTACCATACTGGCTTGTTTGTCCATCATGTCTTGGCGACTGAATCAGTCGAGAGAGCCTATCGATCACCTGTCGATTCCCTCTTCGATACGAACACTGGCCGTTATTGCGTTTATTGTCGTTGTGTTTCAGGTGATCCTTGGTGGGTGGACATCCTCAAATTACGCCGCGTTAATGTGCAGTCGTCTACCTATTTGTGAAGGCGATTGGATGTCTCAGCTGAACTTTGCCGTCGCATTTGATTTCTTGCAAACAGGCCATACAAATTATGAATTTGGGGTGTTGGATTACGACGCTCGAATGACGATTCACGTCACCCATCGAATAGGTGCGATCGTCACCGTGTTGGCAGTACTGGCTTTGGCAACGCAGTGTATCAATAGTATGGAACATCAATTACACGGCGCGGGGTGGAGGATGATCTTCGCACTGTTACTTCAAGTCGCACTTGGTGTGAGTAACGTATTACTTCACTTGCCATTGGGAATTGCGGTCGCACATAACCTGGGGGCCGCATTATTACTGGTCACAGTATTGCATGCCAATTTCTTACTTTGGCAGCCAAATAGGGAAGTTGCATTAGGCAAGGAGAGCACACAATGATCAAATCTCAACTGGACATTGGATCGTCCATCAGTGCTGACGCACATTCTCGTTCACAGTGGAAAGTGTACCTCACGTTAACCAAACCCAAAGTGATAGCGCTTATGCTGCTAACGGCTGTTGTCGGCATGTGCTTATCCACCAATGGCGCTCTGCCATGGCAAGGAACCTTGTTTGGTCTTATTGGTATTGGTTTGATGGCAAGCTCGGCTGCCGCGTTTAACCATTTAATTGATAGACGAATTGACGCCATCATGGCGCGAACTTATAAGAGGCCATTGCCATCGGGTGAGATTAAAGCCGAACGGGTATTTGCTTTTGCTTTTATACTCGGAAGCGTAGGCTTCACGCTGCTTTATTTTGTGGTGAACGCGTTGACGGCTTGGTTAACGTTCGCCAGCCTGATCGGTTACGCCGTTGTTTATACGCTATACCTAAAGCGTGCGACGCCACAGAATATCGTCATTGCAGGGATTGCCGGTGCTATGCCGCCGTTACTCGGCTGGACGGCTATTACGGGCGAACTGCATGCTAATGCCTGGCTGTTGGTTATGATCATTTTCATTTGGACGCCACCACATTTTTGGGCGTTGGCTATTCACCGTAAAGAGGACTATGCCCGTGCGGATATTCCTATGTTGCCGGTAACGCATGGGGTTGAATACACCAAAACATCCATTCTTCTCTATACGGTTCTGCTTGCTTTAGTCTGTTTATTGCCAGTGCTGGTGGGCATGAGTGGGATGATTTACTTGTCGATGTCGCTCGTATTAAGCGCAGGCTTTATACACTCTGCGTGGAGGCTCAAGTTTACACAAGACAAGACGCAAGCGATGCAAACATTCAAGTTTTCGATCTACCATTTAATGGTGTTATTTGCCGCTTTGTTGCTCGATCATTATCTAGATTAACCTGACCAAAGGCTGCTCTTTCTTCTTATTTCATTAAGAATTAGAGCAGTTTAGTGTAATTATTAGACAATTGTACTCAAAATAAACTTTCCCCTCTAATTTCTGCCATATCAAGTCCCCTAAAAATACGCTAAGTGTTTTAATTATAAGAACTTATCTGAGTGTAATTATTTATTTACACTTTGTGATTAA
>NZ_MCWZ01000145.1 GCF_002877365.1 Vibrio sp. 10N.261.55.A7 | reverse complement strand
TTTGTAAGGCTTGTTTGCATTGCGGGATGTAACGCTCTCCGACTGAGGAAAGTCTAAGGTGACGAGTGGTTCTTACAAAGAGTTCTGCACCAAGTTGATTTTCTATTCTTTTGACTGCAGCACTTGCAGTTGCAACACTAAGATCCAGTGAAGCAGCCGCAGACGAAATACTTTTTAGTTCAGATACTTTGAGTACAATTTTTAGGTCTTCGGTTTGCATATAGAGCTCACTTTAGATGATAAGCAACAATTCAGTTTTAAATGGGTTAAATCTTAGAAAATCACATTATCAAAAATAATTTGATAATAATTCAAGTATTGCATGGTTTTTATTTTACAGAGACACAACTACTATTACCTTGTCGACACGGCAACACACCCTAATTTTTTTAGTACCGAGGAAATAGACATGACCAAACTCACTATTGTTGCGAACATCATTGCTAAACCAGAGAGTGAAGAACAAGTAAAAATCGAGCTTTTGAAATTGATAGATGTAACACGCTCAGAAGAAGGTTGTATCAACTACGATCTTCACCAAGATAATGAAAATCCAGCTCATTTCATGTTTTATGAAAACTGGACATCACGTGAATTATGGCAAAAACACATGAATAACGAGCACTTAGCTGAGTACATGAGAGCAACAGAGGGTTGCGTTGAACAATTTGTTTTAAATGAAATGAGTCATATTGCTTAACTATGTTCCATAACACTATTTAAAAACTGTTTTGAAAACCATAGGGACAATAATGACACACATTATTATTAAAGACTTGAATGAACGCTATACAACAAAACGATACGACTCAGATAAGCGCGTACCTCAAGATAAGCTTAACGTGTTGTACGAAGCAATGCGCCTGTCTGCGTCGTCAATTAATTCGCAACCATGGAAGTTCATCGTAATCGAAAGCGACGAAGCAAAGCAAAGAATGCACAGCACTTTTGAATACAAGCACCAGTTTAACCGACCTCATGTGATGGCCGCCTCCCATATCATTTTGTTCGCGCACAACCCGAGCTACAAACGCGAAGATTATGCAAAGGTAGTAGATAAAGGAATAAAAGACGGCCGTACCAAACCAGACAATCGCGAGCAAGCTTTTGGTAGTTTCGCATTTGCTGAGCTCAATACTGACGAAAATGGCAATACAGCTGCTTGGACTAAGTCTCAAGTTTACTTAGCTTTAGGAAATACACTCCATGTTCTAGCCCGTTTAGGTATTGATTCTACAACGATGGAAGGTGTAGATAGCGAACAAATCAATCAAGAATTCTCCAATGAATTAGGTGGCTATGAGTGCGAGGTAGCATTGGCTATTGGCTATCATCATGCAGAAGAAGATTTTAACGCTAAACTTCCCAAGTCGCGCCTAGACTTAGAAGAAGTTGTTCACATCCTTTAATTTGCTGTAAAAGAGCCTAGTATTTAACTTGGCTCTTTTACAGACAGATAAAACAAGTCTACTCCTAATTCCCTCAAACCACTCTCTGATTGCTTTTTACTATCGCTTGCAAGACAATACCCCACCCTAAATTTACAGAGCAAGCAAATGACTCCTGCTATTTACTTAGTCAAAGGCCGTGATAAATCATTACGTCGTAAACACCCATGGGTATTCTCCCGTGGTATCCAACGTGTAGAAGGCGAACCGCAATCTGGTCAAACCGTTGACGTATTTGCTAATGATGGTAAATGGCTTGCGAAAGCAGCTTACTCTCCAACGTCTCAAATTCGTGCACGAGTGTGGAGCTTTGAAAAACGTGATATCAATAAAGCGTTTTTTGTTGAGAAAATTCAACAAGCTCAGCTATTGCGCGAAGATATTATTGAGCGAGACGGTTTAACAGGTTATCGCCTGATAGCAGCTGAGTCTGATTCGCTGCCTGGCATAACCATAGATAAATTCCAAAACTACCTTGTTTGTCAGCTTCTTAGTGCCGGAGCTGAACTCAATAAAAGTGTTCTAGTTGAAGCACTACTAGAGTGTTTCCCTGAGTGCAATATATACGAGCGTTCTGATGTAGCTGTTCGCAAGAAAGAAGGATTAGAGCAAACGGTTGGTATTCTTCATGGTGACACTCCGCCTGATTCAGTCATTATTGAAGAGAACGGCGTTAAGATCAGCGTTGATATTATCAATGGCCACAAGACGGGGTTTTACCTTGATCAACGCGACAGCCGTAAAGAGTCAATGAAATACGTAAAAGACAAAGACGTTCTAAACTGCTTCTCGTACACCGGTGGTTTTGGTCTATACGCCCTGAAAGGTGGTGCTAAGCGCGTTATTAATGCAGATGTGTCTCAACCAGCCCTTGATACTGCGAAATACAATGCTGAAATTAACGAATTTGATATCTCGAAAAAGCGCGCAGTATTTTTAAACGCTGACGTATTTAAGCTTCTACGTGAATACCGCGACCAAGGCACCAAATTCGACGTCATTGTCATGGACCCACCAAAGTTTGTGTCTAGTAAAAATAACCTGACGTCTGGCGCAAACGGCTACAAAGACATCAACATGCTAGCGATGCAGATCCTTAAACCGGGCGGCACGCTGCTAACTTATTCTTGCTCTGGCTTAATGAGCACTGACTTGTTCCAAAAAGTGATTGCAGATGCCGCGTTAGATGCTGGCCGTAGCGTAAAATTCGTAGAGCGTTTTGAACAAGCAGCGGATCACTTGATAGATACCGCCTATCCTGAAGGTTTCTACTTGAAAGGCTTTGCTTGTAAAGTACTTTAATCAAAATAGAACTGATAAAAGAAAGCCCGAAGTTCTTTATAGAGCTTCGGGCTTTTTGTTTGATATGACCTGTTCTAAAGGGCCTTTCGACCCTTTCAAAAACTAGTCTGTTGTTATTTTTATCGACATCAAATCATTAAGTAAACTCGCTGTGTCACTAAGTTCGCTAGGACTATATTGAGAAGCCGCATCTTGAAGTACAATGACTTGTGTATCACCATCATGGTTAACGGTTAACTTGATATCAGCTTCATCTCCAGTACCTTCAACTTCAACCTCAATACCAGCAAGCAATGCTTCCATCTCAGAACCAGACTCCTCACCAACAAGTTCAGAGAAATCCAACCTATCTTCACCTTTAGTGAAGTCGATAATCACATCTTCATGAGTCGAAAATGGTTCATCAACCCATTTGAAGATATCTTCGCCATCATCACCAGTTAAGAAATCGTTTCCTTGTCCACCGATGATAGTGTCATTACCTGAGCCTCCACGAACTGCGTCGTTACCGTCACCACCATCTAACAGGTCATGACCGGTGCCTCCGAAGATGATGTCTTGACCTTCCTCACCATAGATCTCATCGTTACCACCGCCACCATGGCCTACATCCAAACCTGGGGTAGAAGAACCGTCGACTTTCAGAGCTTCATCTTCTAACCCCCAAGTCAAACTAGAAAGGTTCTCCTCAGCAAAGCTACGAATAGCCGAGTCATGGTCATTTGGTGTAACAGTTAAATCTTGTATTGGTGAGTGGCTCATACCCAAGAAAATTGTATCGCTGCCGCTACCCATGTTGACTGTGTCATTACCTATACCTGCCTCTATGACAGCTCCATTTACTGAATCGTAGGAGATTGAGCTATGAATTTCTTTTTCATAGATAGTTGCCGCAGAAGCCTGCCAATCTAGGTCTCCATAAATCAGCTTCCCTTGAACATCTACTCCTGTAACCAGGGCCGTCACACTATCAATATGACCGCCCAATGTCGGTGTAGACTTTATCGCGGTTGAAGCAGAGACACTCACGGTTCCCAAGGTCGGGCTTTGCTGATTATCAGAATCAATAGCCCAATAAGTAAAACTATCTTCAATATCAACACTGCCATTAGCAGTTAAATCAACGCTCGCTATATTGAAGCTTGCGTTAGAGTTTTTATCATCAGAAACCGCGACTAATCGAACTTCATCAAACGTTGTCGTGCTAGAAACAATTGTTGATGAACCCGCGTGATTATCACTGCCTGTTATGTTTACAGCCTGTGTATCAACGAGCTGACCATTGTCATAAATGTATGCAATTATTTCAGCTTTGCCATTTCCTAAATGAGCGTTAAGGCTATCAAAGTTAACCGTCAGGGACGATATATTACCTTGTTCTGAGGCAATAGATATGTATTCCCCAATTTGAGTTTCATGTCCAGTACCTTGTCCATTATCCAGTGAACTGTCCACATAAAACCCGCCCTGAGATGGATTACCATCGAACTTAATCTGTCCATCATTGACAAACTGATCGGCAACAATCGTACCACCAGAAAGCGTGATGTTATCGACAGTAAGCGAGTCCACACCACTAACTACACCTGCCCCATCAGAAGAATCAATCGTACGAGTCACTTCAGCATCTCGATCCGCTACATAGAACACCTTTGACGTATCCGTAACCTCGGAACCTTTTGTTAGCTCTAGATATACACCAGCAGAAGCCTCGTAATATAGCTTTCCGGAAGTCGGCATATCTTCCAACTTAACTTCGGTCACTTTACTCGGTACTGCATCGTCTTCAACATCTGTCGCGTTCGGCTCAAAATCGACTTCAGCTACGCTATGCTCTGATGATAATGAGAAGCTATTTGCAGTTGGAAGCTCATTTGTTACTGGTGTACCAGATACTGGAATAACATTAATTAGACTTGTCGCAACTTCCGATTCCAGTCCATGCCCATCTGTAACTATTACTTCGATTTCTCTTTGAGTCGTGTCAGGGTCTTCACTAGAGTTTGT
>NZ_MCWZ01000144.1 GCF_002877365.1 Vibrio sp. 10N.261.55.A7 | reverse complement strand
GTATTTGTGAGAAGAGAAGAGAAGAGAAGAGAAGAGAAGAGAAAATGAGCAAAGCAAGAGCTTGATGATCTCTGAAGGGCTGTGATGGGCAACTGCCCCAGAAGATTCCACATCTGTTGCTGAACACTCTTTTAATACGAACGCAATGAAACGACATTGATCATGATGGGAGGCGACTAGGGTGATTGAGGGTTGTTAGGCTGGCTGCAAGTAGGGGTTTAGGTTTACATGACCCTAACCCGCGCTTCATAATAGAGGCGTACTGTTACTTTGTGGATCTTTCCTGATGACTTCTCCACTTCTCCACTTCTCACTTACTCAATTTAGGAATTTTATGTTTATTGTTTACCGACTTTTGAAGCTCGCGGCCATTTGCGCGCTGTTTTTTACTGTTTATGATTTCATTGAGTTTGGGGAGATCACTTGGGTCGCCCGTTTACTTGCAGAGTTTGGCCTGTAAACCGAGTCGCTTTTTACTCACTCACAACGACTCTGTTTCTTCCGGCGCTCTTGGCTGAATAGAGCGCTTTGTCCGCCCTTTTAATGACCGATTCCCAATGGTCATCAGCTCGCTGGGCACTGACACCAAAACTCGCCGTACAGAATTCTCGATTACTAGGCAACATGGGGGTTCGCTCTATGACGTTTTTCAGCTTCTCTGCCACGATTTCAGCCTGTTGCTGATTGGTTTCAGGTAACAGCACAAGAAACTCTTCGCCCCCATAGCGAAAAGAGAAATCATTGCTGCGGGTCTCAACACGCAAAATTCTTCCTATATCCCGTAATACCTTATCACCCGCTTGGTGCCCGTATAAATCATTGATCTGCTTAAATCGGTCGATGTCCACTAGAAGTATCGACAGTGAGTGTCCAAATCGATGCGCGCGTGCTGACTCTTTGGGTACCAGCTCTTCGAGTGCTCTGCGGTTGTAAAGCTTGGTTAACTCATCTTTAAGAGAAGAATCATAGATTGTGGCAACAAGCCTTCCTGTTAGCATCCATGTGATGGCGAAGCCGATGAAAATGATCAATATGATGATGGTGATAAAGGTAAATTGTTGAATCCAGTTTGCCGTCATAAAATCATCAATTTTTTGATCAAATGGCAATCGAACAATTCTAAATAGTGAGTAGGAGGCGTAAACGATTAAGCCGGTCGAAAGTAAGCGTTTTGAAGGCTCTATGTCTTCTATCGTTCCCTTTTGATTCGCGTATAACGCAAGCAGACACATGCCACCTGATTGGGCCGCCATAATCGCGATACGCGCATCGGTGGAGACTGAAAAATAGGTAAAGTAGGTTAACCCAGTGATGACAACCGGAAGAGTATAATAACCCCAATTGGCCAGAGAGATGGGATATCCCCGAATCAGGCAGACGCCATGTAAAATGAGCGTATAACTCATCGCAATGACTGAGTTAGCGAGTATTTTCGATACCCAAAGTGTGGTGTTATTACCATAGCTTAATAGAAGGAACCCCACACCAAGCAACAGCAAAGCGGCGGCAACGATATCGATACCACGAATGCTTGGTTGAAGTCTTTGAATAAGCACTAGGCTTATTCCATAGGTAAATGAAAGTAATACACATACGACAGATAAAGTGGGTATATCTAGCTCGATCAACATGCATGCCCTAAACAGAGATGGTATCGATCAGTGTAGAACAATTATCGCGCGTTGATTAAGTTAACCATCGATTTCAATCAATGTTCGTCGCTTGGTGGTGAAAGAAGCGACCGTAAGCGCTGCGATACGGTTAGGTTTGGCTTTCGTGCCAGTTGCCACACATGTAGCCATTCTGCAAACGTGACGGTTAGGGGGTTGTAACTATTGACCGGTTTGCTGATACCGTATCGAACGGTTTCACGTTCTGGCTCAAACGTTCCAAAAATCTTGTCCCAGATGATCAATACACCCGCATAGTTCTTATCAATGTATTGCTTATTCACGCCGTGATGTACTCGGTGGTGTGAGGGCGTGTTAAAGAGATATTCAATCGGCCCTAGCGTTCGTATTGCTTGAGTGTGCACGAAAAACTGCAGTCCTAGATTAAGTAATACAACGAACAACACAAGGCTAGGGTCAAAACCAATGATGACAAGAGGAAGCCAAAACAGCCACATCCCCGCGAGTGGGTACATGAGGCTCTGCCTAAACGCGGTACTGAAATTCATTCGTTCAGAGCTGTGATGCACGACATGAGCGGCCCACATCCAGTGCACTCGATGGCTTGCACGGTGAAACCAGTAGTAAAAGAAATCTTGCAGGACCATAAGAGAAACAAAGCTGGTGAAACTCAGATCTATGTCGAACAGCTTCCAACCAAATACCCAAAGGTAGAGCTTGGCAATGAGTAGACCTGTTAGTAGATCAGAGAGTTGATGCATTGCGGCTAAGGCGAAATTACACGCGACTTCCTTAAAGTGGTAAAGCGCGTTATCGGGTAGTCGTCTTGTTCTTTGTCCAAACCAGTATTCGGCCAACATGCACGAAACAAAAAGTGGCGCCAGAACCAGCAGTAGCCATTCGGGGTGACTAATCAATAATGTAATATCCATAGCAACCTCTCATTCACCATTTAGCAAAGTGATCTTCTGTGAGCCCCAAAACAGCATCGAGATGATGTGATTTTCCGGTATTGTCTTTGATTGTGCCGTTAAAGTGGCCAATATATTGGCGAAAGTTACTCTTAATGAAGCCTGCGTTAATCTTTTCACTTCTTTGGTTTACTGGACGAAACTGAAGGTTGATGCTCCCATCGTCTGAGACGATATTCCAAACGAGGGTAGGCGAGTGTCGATCAAACTGGAAGTGTACAGGTGTCAGTAAATGCCGTTCACCATCAACCCATAGAGCGCATTCGCAACTTCCCGTTTCATTAACGCCCGCAGCTAGGTTTAAGCCCAGCCTTATGCCGTTCACCTGTGCATTGATGCTTGCCCAGCGCCAGCTTGTCTCTCGTCTCATGTAGCCCGCCGAAAAATCGTAGCCCGCCAGAGCGTTGTTTAGGTCAATGGATATATTGTTCACGGCCAGTTTGCCTTCAATCGCTAAGGCATTGTGTTTCTGCGTGTAGGTCCATCCGTTGTAGCCAGTGGGCGTGCACATTGAAAGGGGGAAGCTAGCCTGCTTCGGTTTAAGGGACATTTCAGCCTGAATAGCCTCAGTATTTATTGTGACGTGCCAGATCTCGTCCTGAATGTTGAAGCAAATGCTGTTCGCGATCGTTGTCGTGCCATTCAGTGGTGAATCCGTGATGGTTGAGCCAATGCCCAGTGGGCGTAACCAAGTGTTTTCGGTGAGTTGATCGTTTTGAATATCGTAAATGTAGCAAAAAGCACTGCTGAGGTAGCGAATATCGGCAATCGCAACGCCAATGACATACTGCTTGGTCACTACGCTAACAAATTGAAATTGCTTGTAGTCAAAATGCTTTGCCCAGTGACTGGCTTTTTTGTCCATTGCGTTGAAATAGGCGAACTGCTGTAAACCGAGTTTGGCAGGGATACCATCAAATTGGCCGAAGATAGGTTGCCCATTCGGAGAGATCAGTGTGTTGGGCGCTTTTTGTGTGTTTGTCATTCTGGGCTCTTCACATTTTGTTAACAAAGACAGTGTGCGTGAAAAGTGAGAAAAATAGGAGAGGGTAAACTCAGATAGAGTAAATATCGCTCACATTTAGAGCAAATACTTGGAAGTGACTGTGTCGCTTTTGAATTCTGCAGCCAAAGCCAAAGATACTGACGATCAAGTGTTGGTTATGACGTTAGCGATTCTAATTCTGGGAAAAAAGAGTCACCATGGCTATCGGCTTATCGATGTATTGTCGAACCATTTCCCTATCTTCGTTCGTAAGCGCTATGAGTCGTTGTCTGGGAACGTGACCTGGTTTCGCCCGTTTTGTTTTGATTGGTATAAGAACGTATCGGCTTCAACAAACGGCGTCGTATCATGTCGTAAAGAATGGATGCTATTGGCTTGACTGACACCGACAGAAATTGTGATGTTTAGCGCACCCGATTTAGTTGTATACGGGGCTTCATTAATCAGGCGTAAAATCTGACCGACTCTGGCTTCTATGTCATTGCTTTCTTTGAGTAAACAGAGAAATTCCTCACCGCCCCACCGTATGAGTAGTTCATCCTTTTTCATGGCACGCTTTATTCGCTGGGCTGTGATGACAAGAACAGTGTCGCCCACTTCATGTCCATGACTGTCATTAATGGCTTTGAACCAATCAAGATCAATCAACACAACACGGTAAAGCGATTTTTTGCTCAACACTGAACCCGATTCAATCTGTTTTTGATAATAACGACGATTGTTAACACCAGTGAGAGGATCATGGTAGGAAAGGTGTTGTAACTCGACATTTTGACTGCTAATCAACTGCGTACGTCTGATCGCTAACACAAGTAAAAGTAACGCAAGTGCTCCCCAAAGCGCCAGTATTCGAAATCGTAGTTTTTCTTCGCCCAATTGCAGAATACTCAATTCGTTTTGCACACTAAGAAGATCCCTTTCGCGTTGAACTTCCTGCGTATCAAAAGCAAATTCGAGTGCGTAGATTTCATTCACGAACTGCTCACGTTCCTTAGCATTGTATTTTTTATAGATGCGCAGGGCTTCTGCAGGGTTACCCAGAAGTTCATAGATTTCAGCTTTGGTTTTATAGGCTCGAATCAACCAGCGATCATGCTGAATGACGTCAAATGTGTCGATCGACGATTTTAGGTGATCCAACGCCTCATCAAAACGGCCTAACCCGACGAAGCTCTTCGCCGTGGTGAGTTGGCAAATACCTTTTTGCTTAGGGTAATCGTTAGCTCTAGGGTGATGTTGGCACTCTAGAGCAATGGCATTGGCTTGTTGGTATTTCTTTTCAAGTAAAAGCAGTCGTGCCTCTACTTTGTGCTTAAGCAACTGATAGTAATCGTCTGAGTTTTCATCAAAATAGGCCAGAGCATCTTGATATGTCTTTCTCGCGTTGGTGGCATCCTCTAGCTTGGTGTAGACAAACGATTGATTGAACAGCACCACTAGCAAGCGTTCTTTGGGGGCATCGGTACTGTTTGTAAAAGTGATGAAGGCCTGCTCGAGGTATTCTAGGGCTTGCCTCCATTGCTCAAGATGGACATAAAGTAACCCGAGGTTATTGTAAAAACGGCCATTATATTCACTCAGTGGGTACTGTTTTCCTAGCTCTAACCCTTTGTAGAAATAGAGTTGGGAGGCTTTCAGTTGATTTGAGGCGTTATACAATGCACCTGCGGTATTATAGGCCTTCAATAATAGGAACTCGGCACGATGTTCTTCTGCCAAGTTAATGGCCTGTTGAATGTCTTCTATGCCCTGACTGATCTCACCTTGCTTTAGCTTTCTTTCTGCTTGCTCGATCTTAAGCTGAGCTTGAAGCCAAGGAATGTCGTGCAGCTCGGCCATTTGTTCCAAAAGCTGAGTCTGCGCGAGGGTTGATTCACCAAACGCCATGGCAATATTTCTTTGAATGAAATGAGCGTAAATGGTCTCCGTGGTCGAAAGATCTTCTTTTTCGACTAATTGATCTAATGCTTTTTGTGCTTTTTCTGGCTGAGATTGGCTCTGTCGGTGAAGTTTGATCAGTGCTCTTCCTACTTCACTTTCCTTTATTTGCTCTTGGGGGCTAAGCATCAGCTTTTGAGAATACGCGGAGTTGGAACTGAAGAAGAAAACTTCAACAGAAATGATGGCAAGCATTGTGATAAGTGACACCACAATAATTAATCCAACTCGCTTTAGAAGTGTATCTTTACTAATCAATGGTATTTCTCAATTGAAATGAATAGAGTTATTTGCTGAATAACATTCCTGAAACTAATTATAGCTTGAAACCTCGCCAGAGAAGAGCATCTTCCACGAAACAGACGAATTTAGCTGCAGTGCCAAAGGTAGACAGTCATTTTGATGGTGTGGAAAAGGAGCGGAAAAGAAAAGGAGTGAAAAGAAAACGAGTGGAAGAGGAATCTAAGGAATGGAAGTTCAATCGTAAGCTAATGCGCATGTCCAGTCGTCATCGCTTTGTTTCTATGACCACACTGGACACCAAGGTTTGAGGTAGGAAACTAAACCGTCGCCACCATTTTTTGCAGCAGCCTTATCATTTCAGCTTGCTCTTTGGCATCCAAAGAGCTGAGCATATCGTTATTGACGGCAATGGGTATCGGCAGCAAAACCTCTTTTAAATCATGCCCTTGTTGCGTCAAATAAATTCGAAACGATCGACGGCTATTTGGGTCATCTCTGCGTTCAACAAGTCCTAACTTTTCAAGCTTATCAATGGTTCTTGTTGTGGTTGAATTCTCTACTTTGGATTTCGCAGAAATGTCTCGTTGGGTCACGCCTTCCTCTTCCCATAAACACATCATGGTTGGCCAAAGCGCAACGGTTAGCCCATGTTTCTTTAACTCTATTTCAAATTTCTTTGCTGCTTGATTGGCTACTACGTTTACCATCCAACCAAAGCTTGTTTTTCTGTCAAATGTTTCGGTCATCATTCATACCATTGATGGTGCAATTATTGCCATGGTAACGAATCCAGACAGAACTAGCATTAAAAATGCGCGACGTGTTGTGATAAAGCGAACAGGCGAGATGTTTTTATCGACGTCTTGGTAACCGGTCAACATAGCCTTTAATAACGGCTTTTTGTTGAGCTTATAAACAACGATCGCCACAACATGAAGCGCGACAGCAAGGGGTAAAACTCTCGCCATTAGAAGATGCGTGGCTTCAATCCAAGTGAAGACATCATCGCTCATCCATTGGTTGGAGTAGGGTAGGCCATCTAACAATCCAGCGAGTGCGATACCCGTCAGGCACTGAATAGAAATCATGCCAATCAGTGTTATCACCATTAGACCGCCCAGAGGATTGTGGCCTGCGTGTCGTTGGTTTTGCCCTTTTAAGTAGCTTAAAATTTCTTGCGGCGAAGAAAGAAATTGAGAAAATCGGCTGGTTTCACTGCCCCAAAAGCCTAGCCCTATTCTCCATATTGTCAGTGTCATAAGAATTAACCCAAGTGGAATATGCGGCCCCGCACCGCTGAAACCAGACAGAGCAAGTGCTGTAAAAACAATCGCCTGCAGCCAGTGATACATTCTCGTCGCGATGTCCCATACCTTCATTTTATTTCTCTCCTCTAGCGTTTCAATGTTATGTCTCAATTTAATTTACACTGCA
>NZ_MCWZ01000143.1 GCF_002877365.1 Vibrio sp. 10N.261.55.A7 | reverse complement strand
ATATTATTATCGTAGTAAAACTCATTTTGATTAACCGGCATATCTTTATTATACCTAGTAACTTTTAAAGTTTGAGTATATCCATCAACAATAGTTCTTTCGTTACAATTGCTCCAATCATTTTTTGTTTGTAATGGAAAAAACTTGGTATTTTTTATTCCATAAATTTCCGGTTCACTTACGGAAAAAGACTGCTCTAGGGATTCAGTTGTAATACAAGTATATGCTTCCGTAACCAAGTCTGAAAGATAAAAGTCTGCTTGTTTCTCATATACCAACCCATTATTGTTCGAGCTATGCCTTTCAACTTGATTGATTAAACTGATCTCCGTTTCTAAATCGGTCGAAATTTCATGTTCAAGGTAAGTCAGACTATCGGATTTAATAACAGTTTCTCTTTTAATCCATTTATCAGTGGATTGCATTGTCTTTTCATCCCAATACTGCCAGTAATACTCTACGTATGCCCTTTGAGCATTTGGGTAGGTACGCTCTAATACTTTTGTTTCCTGATACGACTTTTTAATAGCTGGCATCATTTTCTGAGCTAATGCATATAGCTCGCTATTCTGCTCTTGAATAAAGTCACTATAGAGAGACTCTACTGAAACATTATAATATTGAGCTAGCCTCTGGCTTTGTTCTTCGACATCCTGCAAGATTTTTTGTTGTACATCTACAGCGTCTTTGAGGCTATCGCAACTGACTATATTAAATTTAGCCAGTTCAGGTTGAATGTCGGACCATAATAATGTCGTAATTGGCGTAGTAAACTTTAATTCTTGGTTAGTTTGGAGTGCAACGCTTGGGGGGTAAACCAGTCTATAAGGTTCACTGATAGGCACATTTGGTGAGTCATGATCAATAGCCCCAATCGGAACATCAATTATAATAGGTGCATAGTTACTGCATTCCGAGATAGTGGTAACGTCTAAAGTATAATCTCCACCTTCTCCAGTCACACTCGTAGGCTCTCCACTATCTACTTCACCGTTGTAATTTAAATCAAGAAATACCATTGCGCCTTCAATATAACCATCAATGGCTTTACCATTTAGGCTAGATAACTCATTTTTTGCAACCGAGGAAGAGTCGCCACACCCATAGAGTACAGAGGAAGCAAGCACTATTAAAACAATCTTCGCTTGTATTATTTTTCGCATATTTTTATCCGATAATAATAAATCACCTTGAAATAATCTGTATTAGATCATCTTGAATTAATATTAAAAAAACCAAAACATTTATTTATATGAAAAGTATTAAGACACTATTTGCAAATCAAAACATTAAGAAAAGTAAGTAAGAAACCAGTGGTTATATATAGTGTAATTGGT
>NZ_MCWZ01000142.1 GCF_002877365.1 Vibrio sp. 10N.261.55.A7 | reverse complement strand
AGCAATGAAGCGCAAAGCTCTGACACTAAATAACGAGAACACGCACCAAATGCCCCACCCAATGCAATGAACCCAAGAATAGAAAACTGACCCATGATTACGCCTCTTAAAGTATGACTCGATAATTGTATGCCTTATGGGAGCAATTACGAGATGTTCGTGGCCATTTTTTATGTTTTATTTTGAAGCTGAACGGGTTAAAAGTACCTGAAAAATAAAAAGTTACAGGAGTCACGTTAAGCTACCTCTATGTATCCCATTAAGCCTGTTTTCATGTGTTCAATAACATGGCAGTGATACATCCACCTTCCTGGGTTATCAGCGACAAACGCGGCTTTAGCCGATCCATTTTTACCGAGCAACACGGTATCGGTATGGAAAGGTTCTTCAAGAGCTTTTCCATCCATTTCTAGGACGGTAAAAGTGTGTCCATGGAGATGAATTGGATGATGGTACTGAGTAACGTTCTTTAGATGAAATATATAGGTCTTGCCCAATTCAAGCCTTGCCAACGGCTCTGGAATATTGCCTTTGCTCATTCCTTCCCATGCACGTTTGTTCATCAGCCAAAATTTAGGTACCGCTTTCCCAGATGCGTTCGCTGGCGTTATTGCCCCTTCCCATTCAAATACAAAGTTAAGGGCAGCGGCATTTTCTAAATCTAGATCAGGTACAGGGTTAAGAGGAAGCTTAGGTAATGCCTTTGCGGTTTCTAATGTCGAGGCGATTGTCGTGAATTGGCATAACTTGAAAGGAAAACGACCTTTCATTTGCTGGACTACAATTTTACTACCAGTTTCTGGCGCTATAAACGCAAGATCAACTCTCATTCCAGGGCCAATTTTATGCTGGTCAAGTATTCGAGGCGTGGCTATTGGATTACCATCAATTGCAACTATCCATGCTTCTACTCCCGATATAGAGATTGGGTATGTAATGGTATTATCAACATTTGCAATTCTAAGGCGTGTCGTTGCACCTGCTTTAAGTGTGTATTCTGGGTGATGGACGCCATTGACCGTCCCCCACTCTCCAGGCGTCCCCATTCGCGCACTATAACGCGGAATCATCAAGTCCTTCCATTCACCTATCTTGTCAAGATGCCAATGCTTAAGCACCAATTCACGCTCTTCTGTAAAGGTGACTGGCTCTGATTCTTCGACAATGATTGTGCCGACCAATCCCATTCCGAGCTGAACCACACTATTTACATGGGGGTGATACCAGAACGTGCCTGCATCAGGTGGTGTGAATCGATAAATGAATGTTTCACCTGGCATGATCGGAGGTTGGCTAAGAAAAGGGACACCATCCATCTCTATCGGTATTCTAAGCCCATGCCAGTGAATCGTCGTTGGTTCATTTAATTTGTTGGTAAACCTGATCGTAACTGGTTGTCCTTGTCTGCACCGAATAGTGGGAGCAGGAATCTGCCCATTAAATCCAAGAACGTCCGTTTCATAGCCCGGCACAATTTCAGCCTTAGAGGGCTCAGCCGTTAAATCGTAAATGAAATTCCCCTCGTCATCGACAGAATGATTTAGAGAACAAGCGGGCAATAAAGAGGTTGCAGTGACAGCGAGTGAGGTTTGAATAAAGCGACGGCGGGAAATATCCATATCATAGACCAAGAGAAATATTTGCTTACATCTTAGCAATTTATATCTTCTATTTAACGATGAAAAGAGAGATCTAATGAATAAAGCAAATACAAAAAAGGCCCTAGTCGTGAGACTAAGGCCTTTAATATGGCAGGGGTGGAGAGATTCGAACTCCCAACACGCGGATTTGGAATCCGCTGCTCTGCCAATTGGAGCTACACCCCTAAAATTTTATTTACTCAGATTCAAAAAAACCTCGCATTAGCGAGGTTTATTGAATTAATGGCGGAGTGGA
>NZ_MCWZ01000141.1 GCF_002877365.1 Vibrio sp. 10N.261.55.A7 | reverse complement strand
GGATGATTCTGACATGTGAAGAGATCTCCTTACTCTTTTGTAGCGCACCATCATGGTGCTAGATATACCTAATTCAGAGCAACTTTAGTGCGTTACTCAATTATGACGGTGTATTACGCAACTAATGTGCCATTGTCGGACGTGTAAGGTTTTAGAGATGCCATGTGACACTTTTGATAAAAATATCAGTGGGTTAGGTTTTGTTTGAATTTAGTATTAGAAAATCCAGATGGATTTTTCTGCACCGTATTGATGCATTTGCACCAAAGATAAACAGCTGGTAAAAAATTGTTCGTTATCGTTTGTCTCATGCAATAAAAAGAGGACTTAAATCGTCCTCTTTATTTGGTGTTCAACCTATTTAGCCTGTCTTTAAAGATTTGGCCCTTTAACCGACGGGTGAGGAAGATTCGCTTTCAATTGCTTCATTCCTCTAAACATACGAATAAACCAGACGATGATCGCCACGGTCGCAAAGATCATTCCCACAATGGGAATACCGTAAGCAACGTTGTCGATCATTGTGCTGTTGTACCAATAGTCATTAATTCCTTTTAAAACGCCATTCGTTGTCGCGATCGTAATGATGAGAACAACGAAAAACGTAAGGTTTAAGAAGAAACTACGAATAAGTCCGTAGTAATGGGAATTCACGATTTCCGAGTCTTCACCTTTATCCAATCGGTAACCAGCATAGACAATCGCAATCACACCAGAGAGCAAGCAAGTTAATGGGGTAAACAGGCTCGCAACATAAGCAAACCAAATGCCTTTATGCTGATTGTTCATTGCTTGCTCCCCTATTTTTATACTTATTGCCTTCTATTTCAGCTTTGTCTTCTTCAATACTCTGATCTTTGACTTCGTCATACCAAATATCATGGTGCTCTTTAGCCCAGGTCTCGTCGACTTCTCCGGTGACCATCGCCTCCAACGCGCCTTCCATACCAAACAAACCGATATAGATGTGGAAAACAAACCCGCAAATCAAAATCAATGCAGACAGCATGTGAACGAGATTCGAAAGCTCCATGTCTCTTCGAGTTTGACCAAATATAGGAAAGTCTAAAACGAGGCCACTAAACGCAACAACTGCACCCACAACGATGAGAAGCCAAAATAGCGCTTTTTCTCCGGCATTAGAAAACCCAGCAGATGGATGCGTTCCTTTATGTTTCCCTACCATTCCACCAAGCTTCATAAACCACGTGAGATCAACGCGGCTGAAGATGGATTTACGCCACCATTTGAACAGGATCAGAATCAGTAACACGCCAAACAATGGACCAAGATAGTTATGGTATTGCTTCGCTAGCATAATGATGAATCCCCAAAGCTCCGTCGGTATGTAAGGCTTTAGGAAGTGTTTACCGTAAACCAACATTAAACCACTGAAAGCCAAAGTGAGGAACGTAAACGCCATACTCCAGTGAAGTGCTCTATCAAGTCGACTCCAACGTTTGATCTTTCGTCCTGTCCTCGGTTTACTCAACATGACGGGGCCAACGACAATATAAGCAAGAATCACAACAGAGATACTGCCAAATATTGCAATAGCACCGGCGGGTGACATCCATTTTTCTTTCAATATGTACCAGGTTTGTCCAGGCGTGCTGATCAGTACCCCGTGTTCTGGAAACTGAGAAGTTGTATAGCCTTCCTCCCCTTGCCTTACTTGACGCCAAAAATCAGCGCCAGCAAGCTGAGTAATTTCTCTTTCTGAAACGCTCGCGCTCCCTTTGTTTGCTGATTCACTCGCGTTGGATGCAAAAGAAAACGTCAGTAGTAATGCTGCCATTAACGACAGCATTACAAGAGAGGTACGTTTAATGCGTTTGAACATATCTCTCTCCATGGTTAGCTTTTGGTTGCATCAAAGGCAAGATCTTCACCATTTGTCCAACCTGCGTCTTTTGCACCGCGCTCAACAACACGTTGTCTGAATATGTCAGATACCTTGTTTGCATCACCAGCGATCAGAGCCTTTGTTGAACAAAGTGACGCGCACATAGGGAGCTTGCCTTCAGCAATGCGGTTGGCTCCATATTTTTGGCGTTCTTCTTCTGATCCTGCTTCTGTCTCTGGCCCGCCAGCACAGAAGGTGCATTTGTCCATTTTGCCTCGTTCACCAAAGGCGGTTTGTTTCGGGAACTGAGGCGCACCAAACGGACAGGCAAATAGACAGTAACCGCACCCGATACAAAGATCTTTATTGTGCAGAACAATGCCATCATCCGTTCTTTCAAAACAATCAGCAGGACACACAGCCATGCAAGGCGCATCAGTACAATGCATACACGCCACTGAGATTGAGTTTTCACCCGGCTCACCGTCATTCAGTGTGACCACTCGGCGGCGTTGAATACCCCACTCTAGCGCATCATCATTTTCATTTTTACATGCCGTCACACAGCCATTACATTCGATGCATCGCTTGGTGTCACAAAGGAATTTCATATTAGCCATCTTTATTTCTCCTAAGCTTTGCGAATGTTACAAAGGGTGACTTTTGTTTCTTGCATTTGCGTCACAGGGTCATATCCGTACGTCGTTGCAATGTTAGCGGACTCACCAATAACGTATGGGTCAGTGCCTTCTGGGTATTTGTCTCTGAGGTCTTCACCTTGGAATTTGCCGCCAAAGTGGAAAGGTATAAACGCAAGGCCCGGTTTAACGCGTCGCGTCACCATTGCTTTCACGTGAATACGCCCTTTCTCTGCCCCTTCAACCCAAACCATGTCTCCGTCTTTGAACCCAAGGTCATTGGCGTCTTTCGGATTCACTTCGACAAACATCTCTTGCTGAAGCTCTGCAAGCCAAGGGTTTGAACGTGTTTCTTCGCCACCTCCTTCATATTCAACCAAGCGACCTGAGGTCAATATGATTGGGTATTCCTGAGATTTGTCTTGGTCTTGAATGGATTTGTACATGGTTGGAAGACGATATATAGATTCACTGTCGTCCCAAGTTGGGTAATCAGTGACGAGGTCACGTCTTGGGGTGTATAGAGGCTCTCTGTGCAGAGGGACACGGTCTGGGAATGTCCACACCACTGCTCGTGCCTTAGCGTTACCGAATGGAATACAACCGTGCTTGATGGCGACACGTTGAATACCACCAGACACATCGGTCTTCCAATTTTTTCCTTCTGCTGCTGCCTTTTCAGTTTCCGTTAGGTCGTTCCACCACCCGAGGCGTTTTAGCAGTTTGTCGGTAAATTCAGGGTATCCGTCTTTAAGCTCACAGCCTTTAGAATAGCTGTCTTCCGCTAATAGGTTATTGCCTTCAAACTCAACACCGAAACGAGCGCGGAAGTTACCGCCACCATCAGCAACGGCCTTAGACGTATCGTAGAGAATATGCGTACCAGGGTGCTTCATTTCAGGTGTGCCCCAACAAGGCCAAGGTAACCCGTAGGTTTCACCATGAGCAGGGCCACCTTCCGCTTCTAAAGAGGTTTTATGGAATGTGTGCCAATTCATGGTATGCGACTTGATACGTTCTGGACTTTGGCCTGTGTAGCCAATTGTCCACATCCCTTTGTTGAACTCACGAGTAATGTCTTCGATGATCGGTTGATTATTCTCGATACCAATGTGCTTGAATAGTTGGTCAGAGAAACCGAGTTTCTTGGTGAGAAGATACATGATCTCATGATCGGGCTTTGATTCGAAAAGCGGAGGCACGACTTGCTCACGCCATTGTAGAGAGCGATTAGACGCCGTTACAGAGCCCGTGGTTTCAAATTGCGTTGTCGCTGGAAGGAGGTAAACACCGTCAGTACGATCATTCATGACCGCCGCGACCGTTGGGTATGGGTCAACGATAACCATCATGTCGAGCTTTTGCATCGCTGTTTTCATCTCAACGCCACGTGTTTGAGAGTTCACGGCATGACCCCAATAGAACATCGCTCGGATGTTGTCTTTTTGCTCGATGTTATTCTTGTCTTCAAGGACACCGTCAATCCAACGAGAGACAGGAATACCCATATTATTCATCGGCAGTTTGCCGCGGTACTTATTTTGATCAAAGCGGTCTTTCACCCACTGATGGTCTAGGTCCCAAACGCCAGCCCAATGCTTCCAAGCACCGTCAGAGAGCCCGTAATAGCCAGGTAGAGTATGGGAAAGTACGCCTAAGTCCGTTGCGCCTTGAACGTTATCATGGCCTCGGAAGATGTTTGCACCGCCACCAGATTTGCCCATGTTGCCTAAGGCAAGCTCAAGAATACAGTACGCACGAGTGTTGTTATTGCCTGTTGTATGTTGTGTTCCACCCATACACCAAACGATACAACCAGGACGATTTTCGGAGAGCAATTTAGCAGTTTGGTACACTTCTTCTTCAGAGATACCAGTGACACGCTCTACTTCTGCGGGCGGCCATTTGGCGACCTCTTCTCGCACCTCTTCCATGCCAAACACACGTTGGCGAATAAACTCTTTGTCTTCCCACTGATTTTTGAATACATGCCAAAGTACTCCCCAAATAAAGGCCACATCAGAACCTGGGCGAAGAGAAACATAGTGATCAGCTTTCGCAGCAGTGCGTGTTCGACGTGGATCCGCAACCACGATCTTACAGCCGTTTTTCTCTTGTGCGATCAGTATATGTTGCATGGCCACAGGGTGTGCTTCAGCAGGGTTCGACCCAATAAACAAGGCAGACTTACAATTATGCATATCATTAAACGAGTTTGTCATGGCGCCGTAGCCCCATGTGTTCGCCACACCTGCAACGGTTGTAGAGTGGCAAATACGCGCTTGATGATCGACGTTATTTGTACCCCACAAGCTAGCCATTTTACGGAACATATACGCTTGTTCGTTGCTGTGCTTTGCACTGCCAAGCCAATAGACAGAGTCAGGGCCAGACTCTTTACGAATATCTAGCGCTTTGTTGCCAATCTCTTCTATCGCTTTTTCCCATGACAGCTTTTTCCACTTGCCATTTTCAAGCTTCATTGGGTATTTTAACCGACGTTCACCATGACCATGCTCACGAAGTGCCGCGCCTTTTGCACAGTGACCACCTGCGTTGAAAGGATGATCAAAGGCGGGTTCTTGCCCAGTCCAAATACCATTTTGTACTTCTGCATAGATACCGCACCCAACTGAGCAGTGGGAACATATCGTTCTTTTAATCTCGGTTTCGGCTTCTGAATCAACAGACTGTGCCTGTGCTTTCTTCATCATGCTCGGCGCAAACAGGGTCGCTCCGGCCACCGCGCCACCGGCGGCTAAGGATGAGTTTTTCATAAAAGATCGACGGGTTACGCCAAATTGGGTCTCTTTTTTCGTTACGCTATCGGAGCGTTTTGTTAGCTTCATTTTATTGCTCCTTACAGTGTATCGTAATAGTCACGAATGTGTTGAGTCTCACGATAGCCATCGCTCTGCTTTTCAGGTTTTATGGCTATCTCCTCCTTTGCTGTCACCGATGTGCTTGTACCTGTTGCGACAGCGCCAACGACCGCAGCGGTTGTTAAGCCTTTTATAAGATCCCGTCGGCTCGTATCCACAGAGTGTTTATTGTTTTTCTTATTCATCTATTGCTTCCTTACATGCTTTAATTTTTAGCGTGGAACAACTGAACGTTTAACGTTTCTATAAAAGCGAATGTTCACCGCTAAATTTGCTACCTCTCAGATCATACGAACTAGAGAGAGTGGCTGATATTGTTTACGTTGATGGCAAGTGTGCTCGCAGAGCCAGCCACTTTTTCGCTAAATCTAACCTGTTCTATTTGTAAGAATGCGGAAAGCAGCTGGCTTGCCTGTTTGTAAAATTGCGCGTGTTTGGCCTCATTTACCTGTTGATGGAATGAGCTAAACCACGGAGATAAATGGCGATTAAAAAAATCTCGTTGAGTGATTTCACTCTCGTGAGTGAGCATCGCCATGACTTCACAGAGCGCTGATATATGATCTTCTGGCTCTTTTACTCTTTCGTCGCGCTCAACGCCTAGCTTCTTGAGGTCTTGTCGTAGTTGAGCCAAAGGCTTCTCCATTAAGGAGCCGGTCATGTGCCAAGAACCAAAAGGAACAGCCTCTCCTCGGCCGATACCGATGAATAGATCTTGGTACTCGTCAGCGAGGTCCACCGCATGACTGTCAATCGCCGCGGTTTTGACAGCGTGCCAAGCTTGTTGCATGAGGCTGTCTTCTATTTCAATTTCTATGGTAGAGAGAAACTCAATAAGTTCGGTGTTTGGTGCTTGTCGAAATAATGTGGCAAGCAGTAGGTAAATATCAGCGCGTAATGATTGATATTGGTTATCCAAAATCGACTCCTAGTAATTTAATTGTTTCGCTGGATCGTCAGCCATGGATTCAAAAATGTCTTTTACACGGCAGTCTTCGCACATCGCGATACGGTTAATCGCGAGCTCATCAGAGAATTGAGAGTGACCACGTAACTTACCCTGAAGCATGGTGATCATTGACTGTGGCGCGAATGGCTTCTTACAGCGAAGGCATTCCGCTGGCTTTTCATGATGCAGTACTTGAGCTGTTGAGCGTGCTTGTGTATCCCAATTTATACGAGCCTCGAGTGACAAAGCCGATTCTGGGCAAGCCTTTTCACACATGCCACATTGAATGCAGTCTTGCTCAATAAATTGAAGTGATGGTGACTGCCCGTCATTGTGCAGCGCACTGGTTGGGCACACTGCAACGCACGCCATACACAAAGTGCAATCTTTGCTTTCGCAGTTCACGCTGCCATAGGGTGCGTGACTAGGAAGATGCGTTACCTCGGGTGTATCGATTCTCTCTTTAGAAAGCGCGTCTAGGGCTTGAAATAAGCGTTGGCGCTTAGATCCGGAAAGTTCTCCGATGCTTGGAATGAGTGTCTGCGTATGAAGTGTCGGTTTTTGATCTTTTAATGATTCTAGATAAAGAATGTCAATGACACTGCTTTCGATACCAAGAGGTTCAAGAAGCGACTGCGCCATGGCGACTTCTTTATTTAGAACACGTTGAATGGTTTCCGGCATATGTTTGCTGGCGGCGAATAAGACTTGAGTGGCACCATTGGCGAGTGCGGTAAACCAGGTATCTATGCCTACCGATGGCAATTCCTCTACAACGATCGGTATAACATTGTCCGGCAAGGCTTTAAGCGCCATAACAGAGTATGATTCATGTCGTTCACTGCAGAACAAAACAATAGGCGCGACGCCGCTTGATTTTGTGTAGTTAGCTAACGTGCGTTCGATGTATTTTTGTGTCTCTTCAGGGTTTGGTAATGCGTAACGAATCGCTTCTGTTGGGCAGGAAGTCGCGCACGTACCAACGCCTTGACACAAATACGGATTGATTTCGATGTTGAAGCCTGTCTTGTCTGTGCCTTTGCTCTCTAGTGCGCCAGCAGGACAAGCATCCACACATCGTTCACACCCTTTTACACCGCGAGAGCTGTGTGCGCATAAATCGGTATCCAATCTAAAATATTTGGGCTTATCAAACGTCCCCATCAAAGTCGGTATTTCATCGAGAGCCTCTTGCATGCTTGGGTAGCCACGGCCAACCGGATAATAGCCAGGGACTGGCACTTCTTCTTTCATGACCCCATTAAGGGAAAGGTCGAGCACGACGTCAAAGCATGGTTGATTGATAGCGATGTCTGGCAAGTTAACTTTGGTGATATTGTCAAAGGATACCGCGACATTAAAGGCCCCAAGAAAGCCCGAAATTTCAATACTGTGCGAGAAGTAAACTTGGCTTGTTTTGCCTTTCGAGCCATCAGTAGATAGAAGAGAAACAGAAGCCATATCAGAAAGCTTTTTTGCTGTGCTTTCTATGATTTCAGTTGGGCCGATGATCAGAGTATGCCCGCCACTTTCGTAGCTAACCGTTGGTGGAATGAGGTTCGTTAATTCAACGGTATTTTCTATCGCGTACTGACGAGCCTTACCGTTGATCGATGTCGTTTGTTGTAATAGTTCTTTTAGCATTGCTCAGTTCCATATGAGAACAGGGATTCACCCTTTCTCAATAGCAATAACCATTCCAACTATTAATTACATTAAAATCAGTACGTTAGTGTAGTATCTTTAGTGTGTAAAGACGATGATATGAAACTGGGACATTTTGTCCTACAGCAAGAATTGAAGTGTTGGACAAAATGTACCTATTATTTTTGTGGTTTTACGAATCTGGTGTACATGGTGAGGCTAAATCGTAGAGTGTGAATTAGAATCTGTGTTATCTGTCGTCTCGATTTCTGTTTCACTGGCTAATTCTTCTTCGCTTGATTCTGCACCATCAAGCGTTGATGGTGATTCTGACGATATTTCCTGTCCAGTGTCGATGTCTGAATCAGTCACGTTTACTTCTTCACTATTGGATGATTTCGTCCATTCTCGAAGGGTTTGAGCAACTTCACTGGACAGGCTCTGAACAGCGCTAAAGTCCTGATCATAATCGTTTAAACCATCCAATTGATTAAACTCTTCAGAGAGGAACAGCTTCCTTAAAGCGGCTTTTTTTATTAGTGGATCAACGTCGCTCGTGAGCATGGAAGCCACACTCGAATCTTCACTGATATCCTGGCTTTTAGGTTCTTTGCTGTTAACCACGTCGTCATTAACGCTTTCATCATAAAGCCGCTCCGTTTCAATAGGTTCGGTAACGTTCGAGTCATCTTCAGTGGTCAGTTCTAATCGATGCCCTACCTGTTTATCTAGCCCTGACAATTCAATCAAAACGTTGGTGTCGGTGCCTTGACCAGTGGTGCCGTCACGGTCAGTGTCTAACTCTTTGGCATTGCCTGTGAGTTTCCTATTCGACCATCGGTTTAGAAAGCTATTTCCCACTAGAACGCCCTGCTCCGCGACGCTTTTTGCGCCTTTGTTCGATAAGTTCGCCATGTCGACCTATAAACGCCTCCATCCAAGCTTGAACAGGCAGAGGCATTTCGTGTGATAACACGAGGTAGTCGCCATCCATATATTGCCCTGCAACGCTCTGTGAAGCGGTTAATGTCACGATGTTTTGGTTCAGACTGTCGTCGAGGTTTTCCATGACTAAGAAAAGCTTAGGGCTTTTAGAACTCAGATTAAAACGGTAATCCGTTCGCTCATCTTTAAATAGCTCTAAAGCCACGCATGGTGTTGAATCGCTGTTATTGTCTTGTGTTGAACTTGATAGCTTGAAACCATTCAACGACCACTGAGTGGTACTCCAACGGCCAGAAGACACTTCTTTTGCTGTTAAGTCACAGCGAATAGGCCAAAGGTTTTCGTTTTTGACCATTTCCGTTTTATCATCGTGTTGAGCAGACATATTGTCCCTAAATAGTTGCGATTGGATAAAGGTACGATCTAAAAAGCAATATTTGAGCCAGCATTAGTAAAATTTTTTCCGTTATTCGCTCAGTCTGTTTGTTCTGCAAATGTGCCGTAGCTATCGCTTAAAGGTCATCCCTTAAAGGTCAAAGTTTAAAAGTCATCGCTTTCAAGGTCAGCAGTTTCAAGGTCATTGCTTTTAGGTTATTGAATACGCCCTAGAGATAATCAAGGTACGGTACTTGCTAAGGATAACGCTCGGCTAAACCTTGTTATGTGCGTCTGAATAGGTGCAACCTCTTATAGTCGTCAGTCATTGAATAGAATTGGCTTAGGATCATGGCTCAGGTACGTTTTTCGTCTTCAATAGAGTGCGATTGAGCCAACAATGTGTAAATTCGAGATAGGAATACAGTGTGGTTACCCCAAATATAATAAAAACTCAAAGCAACCCATTACAAACGATGGAAGTTGAAGTCTTCGATGAATACGGTGAAAAGTTGGTTAAGCAGATCGCTTGTGAAAGGCCATTGACCGTCATGCTGAATTGGAAAGAGATCGTGACTTTGATGACGCTCGGCTCTCGTCCAGAGACATTGGTTTTAGGCTACTTAAAGAACCAAGGATTTCTTTCAGACCCTAAAGCGATCGATTCCATAATCATAGACTGGGAAACGCACAGCGCGGCTGTCATTACGAAAGAGAATATCGATCACCTAGATAAGGCGTTAAAAAAGAAGACCGTAACATCGGGCTGTGGCCAAGGCACCATGTACGGGAATGTGATGAAGCAATTGGAAAACTATCAGGTGCCACAACGGCCAATTAAGCAATCTGAAATATACTCTGCGTTAGAAGCGCTCACCCATTATAACGACACCTACAAAAAAGCCGGTGCGGTTCATGGCTGCGCGGTATGTACAGCGGATGAAGTCCTTTCATTTGTTGAAGATGTAGGGCGCCACAATGCAGTCGATACCCTCGCTGGAGAACTTTGGCTCAATCAGGAGTCTGGTGACGACAAGATTTTCTACACGACGGGTCGATTGACCTCAGAAATGGTTATCAAGGTCGCTCAAATGGGCATTCCTACCCTGTTATCTCGTTCTGGTGTCACGCAAATGGGCCTCGATCTTGCCCAAAAATTTGGCATCACAACCATTGCACGGGCTAAAGGACTCCGCTTCCAAGTCTTTACTGGTGCGCAGAAAATCGAGTTTGATGTAAAAGGTCATTTAAGAGATTAATGGTTTGTAAATGGCATGGCCTGTCGTGAAAAACAGGCCAACTCTAGGAGTTGTATCTATTACGAAGGGTGTCAAAACATAAGATATAAAACATAAAACATAAAACATAAAACACGAAATCCCTCCTCAAATTCATCTTGCACTTCATGTCCCAACCTACCAATTCAGACAATTTGTCCCATTTATTGGAAAACTCAAGCTATAAAATTTCATTTATAGTCACCTTCTTGCATACGTGAAATAACGTGCTATTAGTTTAATATCCACTGTAACAATAATGAAACTTAAATGTAATAAATCAGTGGGCAATTCACGTCAGTTCACTAGGAGTCATTTATGGCTAGGTTACCTATCGTTTCACGTTTAATGCAGTCACTTTCCATCAAGGCGCAACTCGTACTCATTACACTCTTTTTATTGCTTGGCATACTCACCTACGCATTTTATGAGAAGTACAGTTTTGAACAGCTCGACCGATTGAAAGTGGCCGATCACGAGAATCAATTGAGTGAAATTAACTTGTTGACCTTAAGAAGGCATGAGAAGGACTTTCTAGCCCGTCAAGACACCAAGTACCTCGACCGGTTCGATAAAACTCTAGAGGTACTTCAAACGAGAATTAGCGGGATTGAAGCGCTGTTAAATGGTCAAAATTCCCAGATATCGAATTCAGTGAACAGGTCTCTTGAGACGCTGACTTTGTATCAAACTCAGTTTCACCAATTGGCCGATAAACTCATCGAAATTGGTCGAAAGTCCAACACTGGATTCACTGGAGAAGCGAATCTAGCCAGAAATGCACTCACTAAGGAAATCGAACTGGTTGGTGACCCAGAGTTACAAGCTGCATACGCTTTGGTCCTCGATAAAAGCATCCAGTTTTCAGAAAGCGCTACGGAAGAAACGTTGAATGAGCTAGCAAACGAATTGAAAAGCTTTTCAGAAGTTGCCGCTCGTTATGACTTTATTGAAGAAGCTGTATTGAGTTTTTCAAACGCAACCGCTCAAGTAACCGAAGCCTATTTAGTGCTCGGCCTTAATTCTAATTCAGGGCTTCTTGGCAAACTCCGAAGTAATGTTCACCAAACAGAAGAAGAGATACACGTTCTACAGGACCAAATAACGGCTATTAGCCAGCAAGCAACCGCAGAGGTGACTTTTAGACTTCAAATGATTGGCCTTGTCATCGCACTGACCGTTTCATTAATGTTGCTGTTCATTGGGAAAAGCATCACCCAAAGAATTGGCCGAATTACTGATTTAATGAAGGAGATTTCTGAAGGAAATGGAGATTTGACGGTAAGAATGAACGCAAAAGGAAATGACGAGCTCGCGCAACTGGCTAACTCTTTTGATGTTTTTGTCGCTAAACTTCATCGAAATATCGCGGATATTGCTTCTGTAATGCATACCCTTTCTGAGTGTGCATCCACTTCACAGGACGCAGCGAGTAACAGCATTACCAATGCGGAGCAACAAAAGGTTGAGTCTGAATCAGTGGCAACGGCGGTGAATGAGCTTGTGATGACCAGCAATGAGATAACCGCCAACATTGAGAGCGCCGCTGAAAACGCGCTGAGGGTAAAAGTGGAAGCGGAGAAAAGTATGCAAGTTACGAAAATTGCAGGAGACAGTATTCAATCTCTAGCAACCAACATCTCTAACTCACAGAGTCTTGTGGATGAATTGTCGGTACACAGTCAGGAGATTAAAACAGTTATTTCGACCATCACGAGTATTTCAGAGCAGACTAACCTACTCGCCTTAAACGCTGCGATAGAGGCGGCTCGTGCGGGCGACAGTGGACGTGGTTTTGCGGTTGTTGCCGATGAAGTAAGACAACTTTCGCTAAAGACTAACGAATCGACTACTCAGATTGAAGAGACAATCTCTGGCTTAGCCTCTGGCGTAGAAAGAACGGTGAACATGATGGGAGACAGCTTACGACAAGTAAACACGTCTAACGAACAAACAGTAAT
The DNA here is from genome assembly GCF_002877365.1 of Vibrio sp. 10N.261.55.A7. Taxonomy (GTDB): domain Bacteria; phylum Pseudomonadota; class Gammaproteobacteria; order Enterobacterales; family Vibrionaceae; genus Vibrio. The sequence continues at coordinate 3,108 of NZ_MCWZ01000141.1, read as the reverse complement.
GGCCGTGGATTCAATACAAAAGATCGTTGATCAAATCTCGGAAGTTTTTGATATGAATGCTCAGATAGCCACTGCTTCAGAAGAGCAGTCGATGGTCTCGGCTGAGATCGATAGAAACATTACGCAGATTGCCGACCTAGCGGGCAATACCGCGATACAGGTTGCAAGGACAGGTTCGTCCAGTCAGGAAGTGAATGAAGTCAGCAACAAGTTACAGGGTATCGTTTCGCAATTTAAATACTAACCTTATGATATAAAATTAGTAAACGATCATTACGTGTAGAAAAAAGCTCCTATTAAAGGAGCCTTTGCTATTTGTTCGACTGATGCCTAGAAATTAGCTCGCTTCACGAGACTTTAAGAATTCCGCGTAAGTACCACGGAAATCATTAATCTTGTTGTCTTTGATTTCTAAAATACGAGTCGCGAGTGAGTCTACGAATACGCGATCGTGAGAAACGAAGAACAATGTGCCTTTGTAGTTCTCAAGTGCTAGGTTAAGCGCTTCGATAGATTCCATGTCCATGTGGTTTGTTGGTTCATCCATTAGAAGGATGTTTGGTTTATGCATCATTATCTTACCTAGAAGCATGCGACCTTGCTCACCACCAGAAATCACCTTTACGGATTTCTTTATGTCATCTTGGCCAAATAGCATACGCCCTAGGAATCCGCGAACGACTTGTTCGTCTTCGCCTTCTTGACGCCATTGGCTCATCCAATCAAACAAGTTCATGTCTGTTTCAAAGTCATGTGCGTGATCTTGAGCGTAGTAACCGATGTTTGAGTTTTCAGACCACTTGTACTCACCTTCACGCGCTTCTAGAGCACCCGCTAGAGTATTCAGTAGTGTTGTTTTACCAACGCCGTTCTCACCAATAATAGCAACGCGCTCACCGACTTCGAAGATCGCATCGAACTTGTTGTATAGGTCTTCTTCAAAACCTTGAGCTAGGTTTTCAACCACAAGTGCGTTACGGAATAGCTCTTTAGACTGTTCGAAACGGATGAATGGGTTTTGACGGCTAGAGGCTTTCACTTCGTCTAGCTGAATCTTATCGATCTGTTTTGCACGAGAAGTCGCTTGTTTCGCTTTAGACGCGTTTGCAGAGAAACGAGATACGAAGGTTTGAAGCTCAGCAATTTGTGCTTTTTTCTTCGCGTTATCAGACAGTAGGCGTTCACGCGCTTGTGTCGCAGCCGTCATGTATTCATCGTAGTTGCCAGAGAACAGGCGAAGCTCACCGTAATCGAGATCGGCCATGTGCGTACAAACAGAGTTCAGGAAGTGACGGTCGTGCGAGATAATGATCATGGTGCAGTTGCGCTGATTTAACGTCTCTTCTAACCACGAAATTGTGTCCATATCCAAGTTGTTGGTAGGCTCATCAAGTAGCATGATATGCGGGTCAGCAAATAGAACTTGTGCGAGAAGAACACGAAGCTTCCAACCGGGTGCTACTTCGCTCATTAAACCAAAATGTAGGCTCTCATCGATACCAACAGCAAGCAGCAATTCCCCTGCTTTCGCTTCGGCCATGTAACCGTCCATTTCAGCGAACTGAACTTCAAGATCAGCCACTTTCATGCCGTCTTCTTCACTCATTTCAGGAAGAGAATAAATGCGATCACGCTCTAACTTTACTTCCCAAAGCTCTTTGAATCCCATAATAACGGTATCAATAACCGTGAACTCTTCATAAGCGAACTGATCTTGGTTCAGTTTTGCGACGCGTTCATTAGGGTCATAGCTAACGTTACCACCAGTAGGCTCAAGCTCCCCACTAAGGATTTTCATAAACGTTGATTTACCACAACCATTTGCACCGATTAGGCCGTAGCGGTTGCCTTCGCCAAATTTGACAGAAATGTTTTCAAAAAGCGGCTTAGCGCCAAATTGTTGGGTGATATTCGCTGTGGAGATCAAAGCTATTACCTTTAATTAAGTGGAATTTATATAAACGGCGCAACGTTACTTGTTAAGTGCCATAACTTCAAGCGTTGTTTGCACTGCATCACACAATTCATGTGTTGGTGCGAATTCTGATTAAAAGAGCGAATGCTCCAAGTAATATGTAACAAAATGTGCGTAGCACCACGTTTCATCTTCTATAATTACAACAATACTCATAAATGGGACGCTGATGTTGAGAAATAAGCATTGCCTTTCTGATAGTCAACAAAAGGTTATCGATCTAGATAAATGGCAACAAAGTGTGGATTTGATGTCTGAACTGTATGGTTCTGTGAATGGTTCAATTGTGCAATTTCGTGATAATCAATTCACCGTTATTGCCACTAGCAGCAACAAAGACAATTTTCTAGAAAAAGACGATAACTGGCCAGCTGATATTAAAAGCTTCTGTAGAGAAATAGTAGAAACAGATCGTTCGCTTTATGTACCCAGCGCCCGATCAGACTCACGCTGGAGTGATGCACCACCAGTAGAAAAAGGGCCAGTTCGCTCCTATTGTGGGCTACCAATACATTGGCCAGATGGTTCAATCTTTGGAACCATCTGTGTTATCGATACAAAATCCTCCGATTATTCAACGACTTTACTCAAATTACTCGAACAGTTTTGTATGCTTATCTCTGCTGACCTAAAAATGGCGTGTGATTTAGAGGAGCTGAAAAGCCTTGCATTAACAGATGAATTGACTCGCCTTCATAACCGTCGGGGCCTTTCTTTACTTGGCGAACAACGCATTAAGGATGCCGCGCGATCTCATCAAGTCATAGGGCTAACCTACCTTGATATTGATAATTTGAAGCAAATGAACGATGAGGCTGGCCATTCGGTTGGCGATCATTGCATCTTAACGCTCGCTGAGACGTTAAGTGAGGTATGCAGAGAAAATGATATTAAAGCACGAGTGGGCGGCGACGAGTTTGTCATTATCACGTTATTTGATGAAAACACAGAATCCAATCATCAACGGGTACTCGACAAGCTCTCAACACGTATTCAAGAGCGTTACCTAGAAAGCGTTCGAGTGCACGATGAGAATGGTGTTACTTCTGTAAGTAGCGGAGGAATCGCGTATCGAAATAGCGAGCTTCAATGTCTAGACGATATGATCCAGAAAGCCGATGAACTCATGTATC
>NZ_MCWZ01000140.1 GCF_002877365.1 Vibrio sp. 10N.261.55.A7 | reverse complement strand
TACTGTTACTAAAGGCATCATATGGAAAATATGAATAAAAATAATCGTTCTGGATTCGACCGTATCCGTCACACTATTCTGTTTGAACTCGGCCTAATTGCGACCCTAGTACCTTTAAGCTTGTTGTTTATTGATACTAATGCAAGCAAAGCAGGGACAGTAGCAATAGGGTTGTCTTTGTTAGCGATGGGATGGAATTTGATCTTCAATCTCTTGTTCGATCGCTATTTACTAAGCACACAAGGGCATCTTGTAAAAACCAAATTGCATCGCCTCTCTCATGCACTGTTATTCGAACTAGGGCTAGTCATTGTTACCGTACCTGCTATTGCCTGGACTTTAAACCTATCGTTACCAGCGGCATTCGCCGCCGATATAGGATTTATTGTTTATGCGTTGGTCTACGCTTGGGGGTTTAATCTCATATACGATAAGTTTTTTCTACTCAATGGTTCAGACTCGCTAACGACAAAAAGCTTAACCAAATAATAACTCACGTAGATATTGAGAGGCTGGGCCGGTGCTAGAGTTCGCTTTCCACAACAAATCAGCGGTATATTTAGGGTTTGTTTTTTGAAATTCTGGCACGAACTCAACCAAAGTACCTAACGAGACTCGCTCTTCAAACATCAATCTAGGAACAAATGCCCAACCAATACCTTGTTCAACCATACGAATCATATCGTCCTGATCATGAGATAACCAGGTAGACTGAGACATTGTACCAATTGGGCCGAGAATACTATGGTTGTACATGCTCTTACATAAGATCTGGCGTTCAGTAGTCAACATATCGTTTTTAACGATTTCAACATCAGCAAACTCACTATCTGGGCTACAAATACACACCCACTCCAACTCGAAAATATTAGCAAACTCAAAATACTCCGGTACAGCTTGTGAGATTACCTGAAGGACAAAATCCAATCGGTCTTCTTTGAGTTCTTCGCACAATACATCGCCACTTTCTTTTACAATCTCAACCTGAACAAATGGAAACTTCTCAGCCAGTTTTTCTAGTGCACTCTCAATCAATTGGAACGGTACAAGTGGATCAAGACCAAATCTAAGCGTGTTTTCAACATTATTACGTACGCTAGACGTATAATTCTCAATTCTATCAGCTTGACGTATAAGCACTTTCGCTTGTTGATATAGGTGCTCTCCCTCTTCTGTTAAAACCGGGTATTTCCCTGAACGATCAAATAAACTAACACCAAGATCCACTTCCAAGTTATTAACGCTCACACTGATCGTACTTTGGCTTTTACCGATATGGCGGGCTGCTGCCGAAAATGAACCTTTTTCGGCTGCTGTGACAAAAGATAACAGATAGTCTAAGTTGATCACTTTAATGTCCTATTGGTTTTTTCAATGGAAGCTAGTGTAATCTATTTATATATAGATGCAAAACCTGATTCTCTGCGCAATAAGCGCTGGCTTTGTACGTGACATGAAGCTTCCTTTGCCTGATACAAGCTAGTCCATTCAAACAGGCTGCTAAACGCAAAAAGAGCTAGGACAATAGCCCTAACTCTTTCACGTTAAACACACCACTGACGCTTTAGATGTGTTGAGTTTCAGTCAGAATAATCATTATTGATCAGAAGGATGGATACCTAACTGATTACTTTCCCCTTTCTTTGTATCGAACATAGTGAAGTTATATGTTTCAGCCGCCCAAGTATCGAATCGGTCTAACACCCATTCACCTGAATTTCGGTCTGTATGGACTGTCCATAATGTTGGAAATACATCAGGCGTTTCTAACGTATGATCCATTTGTTCATAGCCCGCAAAAGTACTGTGTGACACCGCTTTTATCGCATTTTTAGCTTTGGTATTATCCGTCACATTACGGCTGTACATGTCGGTAAGGATCTCTTTTGCTCTTAATCTTCGGTCAATTGGGTGAATCGAACCATCCGACTTTTTACCGTTTGCATCAAACTCTAAATGCACAGAAAGCTCAGGGTTGTTCGTTAACTGCGCCGCGTCGTCACCTTGATAGACTTTTAGCTCACCCTTTACGAATTCTACGACGGCTTTATCTCCCGTTTTATCAGCAAATTGATAATGAACGGGGGCTTGTGCACAGTGTCCATTACTGTTCGGTAAGTTACAGATTTCAGCATCGATTATGTCGACCTTTCCTTCCGTAATTGCCGCAACAACCTCCGCAACCGTTGCATAATTATCAACAGCCCATGATGGAACTTCTAACGCTGACACATCTGGTACTTCTGCCGTTCCTTCAGGGAAAGACGTGTAATCGCGACCTAGGTATAAAATACGCGCCTCTAAGCCGGCCTCATTCATCGCTTCAGCCACCACGCCTTCACCCAGTTCAGTTTTGGCTTTGTGAAAAGACTTTATTTTCATTGTCGCGTATTTCGATACTGTAGACACCGCATTGTCAGTGGAAGAATACACGCTATCAATACCGATACCGCTGCCGATGACGGATGCTTCATCATGACCGAACCAGTCCATCGAACGTGTGGTTATAGAAGCGTCACCATTGTGATAAACCGCTGTTGTACAAGCACCTGCAGCTCCGACGACACCAATTGCTGCTGATAATGCGATAGTTAACATTGACTTTTTCATCATTCGTTTCCTTTTTTGACTATTCGGTTAGCGGGTAAGCCGCTGAGTTGATGTAGCCATTATGTGGAGAAAACGAAAAGAAGGATGTGTGGAAACGAAAGCAAAATGTGTGATTAAAGAATCAACATTAGAAATTGACGAGAGCGGGAATATACCCAAATCAACAATACATGGAAGTACTCTGAACTTTAACAAACTGTTATATACGCAGGATTCAATTAGGAATGTACCCCATTTAATTGTGCCTCCCTTCTTTGTTTTCCATTGATGAAAAGCATGGCGCGAAAGCTTTGAGTCGATGGTATATCCAGCGTATAGCTTTTGAGGGCTGATAATCTAGATTGAAATTGTTTATAACCGGGTTAACGTCTGCGTTGTGAGACCTGATTCTAGAGTTGCCACACCCCTAAGTTATTGACTTGGGGGAGACTAGAGGAGTGTGGCAAATTTTTGTTCTAGTGGTTACAGATGATTAGAACTTTAAGACAAGACCTACTTTAGAGAAGGTTTCACGCTTATCATTTTGGAAATTCGCTTCATCGCTTAGCTCAAAATATGGGATGAAAAGATTACTAATGCCAGTGAACGTCATGCGAGCTTCGTAGTTCAAGGTTTGGTCTTTTGCACCACTGCCAACCAGTTGTTTAGAATGCTGCTGTTGGCCAACGACTTTTGCTCCGAAGTGTACATTTTCAAATTGATTGCCTAATGCCAGATCCACTCGCGAAATATCGCTTCTATTTGAGCTGCTGGTTGCTTCAATATCTTTGCGAAAACGGAAAGAAGCGTTCATCGTTTCTGCGAAAGTTGTACCTACCGTTAGTCCCAGTTTATTAATGTTCTTTAGTTGACCTGTTCTATCCACAAGTTCGTATTCACCTTTTAGGTAGATGTTGCTATCTTCCAGGCGGTGAGTGTAGTTAAGGTTGTATTCTTGAACATTCTGTCTATTTGTTTTAGCGGATGCTCCGAAAGCGCCATAATTTACAAATACTTTAGCGCCGCTATTTTCTGTTTCATATGTTTCAGATTGAATTGCTTTTGATTTATAATCGACTTCAAGCCCGCCTGTTATTCCTTCTGCTGATACGCTTCCTGCTGATAATAATGCAACAACTACGGTACTCAGGATTGACTTGTTCATTTACTGCCTCAAATTAATTAGAAGTGGTGTTAATAATGAAATTTACCAATAGAAATGCTCGATTTAAAAATAGTATCTATTGTCATTTCCGATAGATACACAAAATTCGACGTTACTAAATTTCATTATGGTATTCTTACTTATTACGGATTTGATATTTCAGTACAATGCTAATAGCTATCAAATTCGTCTTCTAATGCGTCTTCAATAATTGCGTCTTCGATGAGTTGGCTATCTATTTCATCTTCTATTGCTTGATCAACAATTTCATCTTCCAGTGCTTCTCTATAAAGTGTGTCCTCAATATCATCCATCACAATTCTATCTTCGAGATCCCTCACATCTCTTCGACAGCGTTCTTCTTGGACTGCACCTTCAACCAACCCGTCGATAACACCGACTGTCGCTCCTATTGCAGCGCCAGTTTTTGCACCTTCACTTCCACCAACAATCGCACCCGCAGCGCCAGCCACTGCGCCTCCAACGACGGCACCTTCAACGACATGACCCAAAGTATCGTCACAATAATCAGCATGACTCACAGTTGAAAACATGATGGTGAATAGCGTTGAATATAATAATGCTGATTTTCTTATCATTGCGTTCTCTATATAACGTAAAAAATGTAGAGCCTATGATAAAACCAATCACATCACATAACTAAATAGCTT
>NZ_MCWZ01000139.1 GCF_002877365.1 Vibrio sp. 10N.261.55.A7 | reverse complement strand
TGTTTTCTTAGTTGTCATAGTTCACCTCGTTAGTGATTGTACTCACTTAACTCAGTGTCCAAAACTTCTGGTGCGGATCACAATCCTCTTTTTACATGAAGTTGACACTAGGATTACTACTTAATGTTTGAGGATACATCTCTTATTCTCTCATTTAACAGGCCACTGAGATAAAGAACGCTTAAAGTCGCTATAATCAAATTCATTCAGTTTTTGAATGTCGCCACTGCTGCGTTCACAGTAAATCGAAGGCATCTTTAACCCGTTAAACCAGTTCAGTTTCACCATGGTATAGCCTGCGCTATCCAATAGGTGAAGCTTTTGACCTATCTTCAACGGCTCATCAAAGCTCGTTTCACTGAATTGATCACCCGCTAAACATGAACATGAACCAATCACATAGTCATGCTCACCGTTTTCAGAGGCTTCCAATACTGACGCTGGCTCATCATAGATAAGTGTATCTAAACGGTGCGCCTCCGTTGCAGAATCAACAATGGCTGTTTTCTTTACGTTCTCAACAATATCAACCACTGTCACAACTAGGTCAGTCGTCTTAGTAATGATCGCTTCGCCCGGCTCTAGATACATTTGAACGTCATGCTTTTCGGCAAATGCTTTTAGCGCTAAACCAAGCTTCTCAATATCGTAACCTGGCCATGTAAAGAACACGCCGCCACCCATGCTCACCCAATCTAGCTTATCTAGATGTTCTCCAAACTGATCTGAGATTGAGTCAAGCAACGCGATAAACGCATCCACGTCTTTATTCTCACAGTTCATGTGGAACATCACACCATCAATACCGTCGAACACTTCAGGTTTGATGTGATCGGCCTGAACACCTAAACGAGAGTATGCACGTGCTGGATTTGCTAGATCTTGACCTGCGTAGCTCACGCCAGGATTTAAACGTAACCCCAATGAAGCTTTACCTTCTACAATATGGCGATAGGCTTCAAGTTGATTTTGAGAGTTGAAGATCATCTTGTCGCAGATATCTACCACTTCTCTTACATCGTCTTCGCTGTAACCAACACTGTAGGCGTGAGTCTCACCGCCGAACGTTTCGTGGCCGAGCTTTACTTCATAAGGGCCGGAGCTTGTCGTGCCATCTAGGTAAGGCTTAATAATGTCAAACACGCCCCAAGTCGAGAAGCACTTCAGTGCAAGAACTAGCTTTACACCTGAGATCTCTTTCAGCTGCTTTGCTTTTTCTAGGTTGGCGATCAGTTTGTCTTCATTGATCATGAAGTATGGGGTTTTGAGTTCGTTTTTCTGCATAGTATGTTCACCGTAAAAATCGAACAAAGCCGACGCTATGGCATCGGCTTCAATCTAAATGACTTTGTTAGGATCCAACAAAGTTACTTCAGTTTATGGATAACTGGCTGACCTGGTTCTAGCTCTTGAACGTGCCAATCTAGACCGATTTCTGGCATTGTCTCAAGGAACGGGTCTGGGTTTAGCTGTTCCATGTTGAACACGCCTTTTTCTGCCCACTCTCCACGGAAGAACTGAAGTGCCGCCGTAATTGCAGGTACGCCAGTTGTATATGAGATCGCTTGATGCTCAACGTCTTCGTAAGCCACTTCGTGATCGGCGTTGTTGTATATGAATACGCTACGCTCTTTGCCGTCTTTCTTACCTTGTACCCAAGTACCGATACACGTTAAACCTGTGTAGCCCGGTGCCAATGATGTTGGATCTGGCAGTAGAGCTTTAAGTACATGAAGAGGCTGAACCACAGTGCCATCGTGCAGCGTTAGCGGGTCTGGGCTTAGTAAGCCGATATCACGCATGCAGTTGAAGTAGTTCAGATACGCATCACCGAAGCCCATCCAGAACTCAATACGTTTAGCTGGAATGAATTCCTTCATTGAGCGAACTTCATCGTGCGCCATTGAGTACACTTTATGAGATCCACAATTTGGGAATTCAAACTCAAGCATGCGTGAGTGACAAGGTACTTGTTTCCACTCTTCATTTTCCCAGTAGAAAGAGTCACCTTGGATCTCTAACATGTTCGTTTCTGGGTCAAAGTTGGTGGCGAATTTCTTGCCGTGGTCACCCGCGTTAACGTCCATAACGTCAATCGTATCGATTTCATCAAACAGGTGCTTAACTGCGTAGGCAGCGAATACTGATACAACGCCAGGATCAAAACCAGCGCCTAGAATACCGGTAATGCCTGCTTCAGCAAACTTCTCGCGGTAACCCCATTGCCAATCGTACGCTTGTGGTACTTGTTGGCCTTCTGAGCAAAGGTCTACGGCAACCGATGTGTCTAAGTAGTTCACTTTTGCTTGGTAACACGCTTCCATGATGGACATATTAACCCACGGAGGACCCGCATTGATCACCAGATCAGGCTTCACTTCTTTAATCAGAGCAACCAAAGCGTCAACGTCATCCGCATTTACAGCACGAGCTTCTAGTTTCTTAGTCGTGTCTTTAAGGTTATTTTTACCTTTGATTGACTCGATGATTTTTTCACACTTGCTTACCGTGCGCGAAGCAAGCGTAATGTCACCTAACACATCGTTATTTTGAGCCGCTTTATGTGCAACAACCCAACCAACACCACCTGCGCCAATTTGTAGAACTGCCATCGTATTTACCTTATCTCTTTAATTCATTTACTTTTCGTGAGGCTTATCGTTTTCAAAAAGCCCCACCAGTGTTCTGTTCTAATATTAATCGGCCAGTTCATTCACAAGCTGGTTAATATCTTCAATGAGTGATTGGAAATCGGCCAAGGTTAGGCACGGATTCAAAATCGTAAACTTAAGTGCCGACTTACCATCAACCACCGTTTCACCAAGAACGGCGACGCCTCGAACCAACGCTTCGATACGTACTTTCTGGTTAAGCTTATCCACCGAGCCTTCAAGACTACGCTTAGAGCGGAACAACACGGTTGATAGCGATGGCTCTGCAAGTAACTCAAGTTCAGCATTGGTTTGAACCATGCGCGCGACGTCTAATGTTTGTGCGATTAAATGATCGTACATTTCCCCGAGAGCCTGAGGGCCAACATTTTGCATGGTCATGAAGACTTTTAGCGCGTCAAAACGTTTAGTTGTTGCGACGGACTTGTCGACTAAGTTCGGCAATTCATCGTGCTCACGATTCAAGTAATCCGCATGATGCAGCAAAAACTTGAACTGCGATTTGTCTTTAAGTAGCAATGCACCACAGCTGATGGTTTGGAAGAAAAGCTTGTGGAAATCAACACTCACTGAATCAGCGCGCTCAATACCAGCTAAACGTTGCTTATGGCTGCTCAAAATCAGAGCACCGCCGTAAGCGCCATCGACATGAAGCCATAGTTCATGCTGATCAGCAGAATTCGCTAATGCTGTAAGGTCATCAATGGCACCGTGGTCGGTCGTACCAGCCGTTCCCACTAGCGCAAATGGAATCAGACCCTGTTCTTTTAGCTCAGCAATGGTCGAGTCCAGCTTACTGGTATCCATCGTGCCATTTTCATGAGCCGCAACCGTAACAACTGACTTCTCACCCAGCCCCATCCAAGACGCTGATTTTTGAACCGTAAAGTGCGACTTTTCAGAGCAGATGATTCGTAACTTATGTGCATACTCAGGTAAACCAAGCTTTTGAATCGAGTGCTGAGACAGCTTATCGGCAATCCAATCTCTTGCGAGCATGAGGCCCATCTGGTTACTTTGAGTGCCACCGCTCGTGATGATGCCATCCGCGTGGTTACCTAGCTCATACTTACCACACAGCCAATCAACCACTTTTTGCTCAACATACGTCGCTGAAGAAGCTTGATCCCATGAGTCCATCGATTGGTTCAAAGACGCAATCATTGCCTCTGCCGCAATAGCTGGCATCATTGGTGGGGTATGCAAATGCGCAATGCAATTTGGGTGCTGGGTGAAGATTGAGTTTTTAACTACAAGCTCGTTAGTGCTATCAATGACATCAGTCAAACTGGCGTTAGCCGAGTCTAAACATACGGCATTGATCTGAGCTTCCAGAAACTTAGGGTCCATACCGCTGTATGGTTTCTCAACCTGTTCAAAGATCTGCTTTAGCGAAGAAGTCGCGTGATTCATTACCGAAGCAAATTCATCAGAACCATTATCGCCTGCTTGAATAAAGTGCTTTTTCCACTTTGCATTCTCTTCATCTGCTTCACGTTTACCACCACCCGCAGCAAGAATCGCTTCTTCCATGACACGTAGTGCAAAATCAATTTGCTCAAAAGAGATGATCATAGGTGGTAGGAAACGAATTACCGACCCTTCACGACCGCCTTTTTCAACCATTAAACCGCGTTCAAGGGCCGCGCGTTGAATCGCGAGTGTTAAATCATCATCGGCTTCCGGCTCGCCAAATTTGTTTTTGCTGCCATCCGCTTTCTGGATTTCCATCCCAAGCATTAAGCCTTTTCCGCGAACTTCCGCGACACAATTAACGCGCTGCTGAATGCTCTCAAGGCCCATTCTTAAATACTGGCCCGCGATATTGGCATGCTCAACCAGGTTATCTCGTTCAATGATTTCCAATGCTTTTGCACCAGAGACCATCGCGAGTTGATTACCGCGGAATGTCCCCGTGTGCTCACCCGCTTTCCATGTATCAATTTCTTTATTGAAAACAAGAATAGACATTGGCAAGCCGCCACCTATCGCTTTAGATAGGCACAAAATATCAGGAGAGATGCCTGACTCTTCAAATGCAAAACGATAGCCAGTTTTACCAACACCGCACTGGATCTCATCAAGAATCAATAGGATTTCGTGTTCATCACAGATTCGGCGTAGTTCTCGAAGCCAGAACGCAGGAGCAGGTATGACACCACCCTCGCCTTGCACTGGTTCTACAATGATGGCAGCAGGTTTCATGATTCCCGCTTCATCATCGTTAAGAAGGCGTTCCATATAGCGAATGCTTGCTTTAGCCCCGTCATCGCCACCTAGCCCAAACGGGCAACGTAGGCTGTATGGGAACGGCATGAAGTGAACATCAGACATGAGACCTGTTCGACGCTCTTTGGTGCTGAGGTTGCCCATCATGCCCATCGTGCCGTTTGTCATGCCGTGGTACGCACCGCGGAACGCGAACATAGTGTTACGACCTGTCGTTTGCTTCGCAAGCTTGATCGCCGCTTCAACCGCATCGGCACCAGAAGGGCCACAGAATTGAATCGCAGAGTTATGAGAAAACTCTTTTGGCAAAAACGCTTTAACACGCTTAGTAAACAAGTCTTTCGCACTCGTCGTCATATCGAGAGTTTGATATGGCAATCCAAGATCAAGCTGCTCTTTTAATGCTTGATTGATTTCAGGGTTGTTGTAACCCAGCGACAATGTACCTGCACCTGCAAGACAGTCTAAAAATAGTTGCCCACGTGTGTCTTCAACTAGCGCACCATGGGCTTGTTTGATAGCGATAGGAAGGCGTCTTGGATACGAGCGAACTTCAGACTCATGCTCTGCTTGGTCAAGCAGGATTTGGTCTGGCGTAAGATCATAAAGACCTTCTACGTGTGGTACTTTGGTAGAAAAAGTGGTTGCGATAAGCGTGTTATCGACTTCAAAAGCTGAGCTCATTGTAATTCCCTAAAAATAGAGGATTTGCGCTCTTTTCAACACCAGTTGATAAAACAAGAGGCAAAGCAATACCTTCCGAAAATATCCATACGTTCGGGATTTGGATAATGACCATTAGAAATGGTTAAATTTGGAGTGCAGGAATTCAGGGTTCGGTGATGCTACTGACGTGAAGTACAGGGCATTTAGGAAGTACGAAGCTGATTAAACTGTATAAGTTAAAAGTGTTCACTGTTGGGTTTCTCTCTCATCTGCTGCCAAGGCAACAAAGCTATCCCGTCTATCAACAAATGGCTTGTTGATACCTACCCTACGCAACAATACAATCAGCCGAATGTTCGTTACGCGTCTCCCCCAGTGCCGCTTCAAATTTAGGCTCCGAGATTGCGCGGAAAAATATCACAATATCAAAGACTCTGGCAACTGTTTTTACTAACGAATTTATAAATAGAAAGCTGGCTATAAAGCCAGCTTTCTATTTTAGACTTAGCTTTTATGCTGCGTCAGTTTTAAGTACTTGAGATAAGAGTTCCAACTGATCTAGTGCACTATTAGTAGGAATGAAATCTTCCAATATTGTCGCACCATCAGTGATGACAATCGTTTGACTTACCTCTTCATCAGCAGAGTTATCAGCATTCACAGTGATAACCACATCATCATCTACCACCTCTGCACTTGCAATCCCCATTAGATCTTCGATATCTACAGCAGACCCATCATCTAAGACCCCTGTTAAATCAATAAGGTCTTCATAGAAGTTAAAGTCTTCTATAGTATCCGTTCCATCATTAATAGTTGCATCACTCCACTTAAACACATCAGTATCATCGGTACCAGATAATAACTCATCTTCTAATGTTGCTGCATGTTCAACATATGGCGGAATAGTGACGGTTGCTTCTTCACTTACTAACCCTCCGGAATCAATAGCAAGATAATCAAAGCTATCATCTTCAGTTATCGCCAGCTCGCCAGAGAATCCGCGAAGTACCCAGTTACTACCGGAGCCTTCCATTGCCATACCAACGATAGGATTATCTTCTGAAGAATAAGTGAATTCCTCATAAAATTTGTGTGGGCCTAGTGCAGAGTCCTTATGGTATTCCTCTACCTGCGTGGTTCCATCCTGCAACGTATAGGTCACTTGAATCGATTGGGCATGCACAAATGCTTGCTGCATTCCATCAAGGCCAAATGTAATTTCTTCTAAAGGATTTTCCGATAAATCGATAACCAGAATTTCATTCGCATTCATTCCATTGCCATCTTTATCTCCAATACCATAGCCCTTATGCCCGTCTGCAGCGTATTGCTTCAAGGGCTTGCCATTATCATTAATCACAGAAACTCGTATCGACGTTTCATTATCTAAATCGATCCGACGCTCTGTTTTTGACTCCTTATCACCCCAGTTGTAAAAACCATCTGTTTTTTCTACGTCATCAGGGTGACCTCCAATAGTAAATGCATCACCTTCACCCTGTTCATACTCAACTTTGCTAGGATCCAGAATGGTTCCACCGCCACCTTCAGTATAAAGGTCAAGTTCAGTCAATTCTGTTCGAACATCATTCTCGTCGGTGTAGTAAAGTGTCCCTGTTGACGGTAGCGACGTGATCATCACCATCACTGACTCATTATTTCCTGGGATGATCTCATCGGTATCCCAAATATGATCAAACTCAGGATCATTTGAATCAAACACAATAGGAACTGGCGAATCAGGGTCTCGTAAGTAGGCTTCGAAATCTTCCGCTTCTGGTGCTTCATTGACATTAATTTCGTTAAGCACAACATTGACATCCGTGCTCTTCGGTTCACCACCAAAGCTTCCAACCTCAGTCGCAGTGACCACTAGGTTGTGCACGTTATTGAGAAGTTCAAAATCATTGGTAAAAGCCAGCACACCCTCAGCGGTGAGGCGTATCTCTCCATCATCACTATCTATAACAAAGAAAGGACTCTCTTCTAGCACATCATCAGCCGCATAAACATTGGTAGAAATGCTATAAGTGACATCTTCACCATCAGCATCTGATGCAGTCACCTGCCCGATCGCATGTGTATCTACATTATTCTCGCTGTAATTAAATTCATAGCCATCCGGCTGTTCAAATTCGGGTTCATTATCATCCAGGTTGA
>NZ_MCWZ01000138.1 GCF_002877365.1 Vibrio sp. 10N.261.55.A7 | reverse complement strand
TTCCTTTGGGCATTATCCTAACCAACTTCGCTCCGGAAAGCTTTTGGATTCAAATTGGATCTAGCCCTAGTCAGTTTTCTGATCTCACCATCTCTCACTTTCTCACCGCGAATCTAATTCCAGTCACGCTTGGCAACATCGTTGGTGGGACAGTACTGGTAGGATTGACTAACTGGGTGATATATCGTCGCCCGCAACTTAGATCAGTCGCTGTTGCACAGCTAGAAATCAAAACGAACCCGTACTCTGCGATAACCAACAATGTGAATATTTCATCACTTGTGGAAGATGTAATGGATCCAACCCCAATAACATTAAGAGCGGACACTCCTGTACCCATTGCACTAGACGCTTTACTAGAAAATAAACTCACCATTGCCCCAGTATGCGATGCTAATGATCATCTTATCGGTTTTTTTTCCACTCACGATGTAATGGTCGATTTGTGGTGTGAGGACTACAAGATTGGCATACAACAAAAGGTAGTCGATCTAATGTCACACGAAGTCTTGTCAGTACAAGCCAAAGATCGATTACTAAATGTCGCTGAACGTTTCTGTATTGATAAAGAGCAACTCTTTCCCGCTAATGAAGCAGGCGTCGCAACTCAGCTTAATACGATGTCAGTTGAAGAGAGAGCGAAAACAATGAAAGCTTCTGTACCGCATACGTTAGCCGTTTTAGAAGGGAATACTTTTGTTGGAATCATCGATCGCCACGCTGTGATGAAGGCGCTTCGACCAATCTATGGAAAACCCATCATCGTGACAAAGCCACATAACCAACGCTCGGCTTGATCCTGTCGTTTTCAATTCTGAAGTCGTAAAAAAGCCCGCTATATAAGCGGGCTATCTTAGATATAGTTGATTTCAACTATTTCTTAATACCTTCAATATGCAGTTCCATATCAACGTAGCTTGAGTCGCCCATCACCTGGATTGAGAAATCTGCAAGCTCTAGTCGAGTTTTGCCAACAAAGCCCACACGCTCATTACCCCATGGGTCATTACCTTCGCCAATCAGTTCTGCGTTGATAATAATAGGTTTAGTCACACCGTGAAGAGAAAGATCTCCTGCAATGTCAAACTGACCATCACCGTTATCCGTCACCTTATTACTGACAAACGTTGCCGTATTGAATTTAGATGCGTTAATAAAGTCATCGCTACGTATATGCTTGTCACGTTCAGCATGGTTCGAGTCTAAGCTACGAGTATCGACATTCACTTTCACTTGAGAACTTTCAACGTCAGATGAGTCGAATGAAAATTCACCATCAAACTTGTTGAAACGCCCTTTGATGAAGCTATAGCCTAAATGGCTTACCTTGAAGTTAATAGACGCGTGCGCGCCTTTAGTGTCGATCATGTAATCAGCAGCGTTCGCCCCCATTGAAGAGAACATTGCCATCGCCAGACCAGTTGCCATTAGTGCTTTTTTCATTTGATTCTTCCTATCATCTTGTTGAGCGTATTATCTTTCGTTATGAAGTGATGTTTGATTGCGGCTAGTGCATGTAAAGAGCTCATAATCACGAGCGCCCAAGCTGCAATGCGGTGTATCTGACCTGAAAGATCGGCCTGCCCTTCAAATAAG
This sequence comes from Vibrio sp. 10N.261.55.A7, assembly GCF_002877365.1. Taxonomy (GTDB): domain Bacteria; phylum Pseudomonadota; class Gammaproteobacteria; order Enterobacterales; family Vibrionaceae; genus Vibrio. The sequence continues at coordinate 6,176 of NZ_MCWZ01000138.1, read as the reverse complement.
GCGCCCATCCCAGGCACAGTAAAGATTCCGAAGACGTCAATGCCTCGGCCATCCTCTGTTGAGATTAAGTATCCAGTTGTAAATATAGTAAACAGTAGAACATAAATAGCACTATGCGCGACTTTGGCAGCCAGTACCTCTAACTTATGTCCTTCAATGTCAGGGGACTCAGTAATTTTTTTCCAAAAAATACGAACTAAGGTAACGACACACAACAAGATACCAATGGATTTATGCCAATGCGGTGCAACTCGATACCATTCACTGTAATAGCTTAGATCCACCATCCAGTAGCCCACACCAAACAAGCCAAAGACAGCGAGTGCAGATACCCAGTGTAATACTCGTGCGGTTAAGTTATATGTTTGTACATTACTGCTCATTCTGTCATCCGTTAAATCTAAGAGAATGCTAATCGGTCTCAATTAGAGTACGTAGTATTGAAGTTGAGTACATATTATTTACTAAGATTTACAATTGCGTAACTACTAAAAATTGATGGTGTCATTCAACTTTTTCGAACTTGTTATAAAGGCCATTCGTTGCGGCGAATCACACCACTGATCGATTCATGATCTCACTTCAAAAAGTCCTCTTTGATATGGATTAAACTATTAATAGTCTGAAACTTTTTCTATTTGATAAATTTCATCGCTAATATCAGCCAATCGACTTTCCATGATCGCTTGCGCGTCTTGAAGACCCTTGTTGTAGAACGCAGGGCCAAAATTTTTACAGATATGTTCGAATAAAAACTCTGCATCAAATTGACCAATTTCAACATCGAATTCAGATTCCAAATACTGCTGGAGATCATCGCTCATCTCTCTTTTTTGCTTTGCATTAAACTCTATCTCAGACATTGCCTCATCCTTTTATATTTTCATTAATACCCCAGTAATTCTTAGATTATTACCTTAAAAAGTGGGGGTGATCATGAAGTTAGATATTCTACGCTGCAGTCTAGAATAGCTATGGTAATCTTCCAACACAATGGATTGTAGTTGTTCAATTATTCGGGGTTTCAAGTTTGCTATTAGATGTATTGATTCAAAGTGTTAATGAATTTCAAACCGACTGCCTTAAGTTGTGTGAAAAGCATTACCCTACCATTCACAATCAAGGAATGAGTCAACATCACCTCGGGTTGGCTTTCTCTCGCCGACTTTCACGCACGTTGAATGAATTTGGGCATCACTGCGACTATGGTTTTTTAGAATCGACTAAAAATACTGACAATCCACATCATTTTAGAGTCAGTTCTGATATTGGTACTGTCTGGATCCTAACTCATCATATGGTTAGTGCAGGGAAAACATGCCGAGAAAAGCTAATGAAAGATGTAGGTGAATGGCAGCAGGAGTATGGGTTTGCGACTCAACCAAACGATCTGCTATTGCTACTGTCTGATCATTGGATTAGCCGAGGCAAGCAAAGCCGAGAACTCATGCACTGGTGGACGGGAAGATTGCCCGATGAAATTGATGCCTACAGCGCTCAAGGCATTAGCCTATATGAAAGTGAATCACAATTGACTCACCTACTAGAAAGCCAGTACAAGTTAAGCCCTTATTATATTAAGTACTCGCACCCTTTAACGCACTCCAAAAACCAACAATTAGTTAGGAAATACATTCAGCTATACGCCATTATTCAATGGAATTGATCTGTTAACCTTCAGTCATTGTCATAGTTTCTTCACCTCTCGCCATTACTCTTAATCCAACCTCCCTTCTTGCATCTATTAAGTAGTGAAGAAACTAAAACGATACCAATACGAACGCTACGCGGTACTTTGTAACCTGAGCTACCATCGAGTATTTAAACAAAGCAATTATGGCTTTTCTGGACAAGGTCAGCGCATTATTAATAACCGACTTGGTCAAACTTTTATTCGAGTTCTATGGAGTAAAGATGAAGAGGAAGTTGTTGTCGTTTTTAAAGGCTCTCACAACATATGGGACTGGTTATTAACCTGCTGCGTTTGGCAAAAGAATTGTAAAGAGTTCGACTTAAACTATTCTATACATGCGGGTTTTCATTTCCTCCTTAGCCAAGAAAGTATTCCCAAACATAATCTCGACACGCTTGGGCTTTCCGTTTTTGAACGACTTTTTCAAATCCTGACGCCCCTCATCAAAAGCAATAAAAGAATTACGCTCACGGGTCACTCTTCAGGAGGTGCTATCGCCTGTATTGTCGGCGATGCCATTGAAAAGCGTTACCCTAAATCAATAAAACGCATTGTTACTTTTGGGCAGCCTGCGATAGGCGGCAAACACTTTATGAATAGATACGCTCTAAAAAGAAAAACATATCGTATTTGTTGTGACCTCGATATCGTCACTTTCCTACCACCTATACCCTATTTTTACCGTCACGCGGGTAAGCAACTGTGGTTATATAATGGTCGAATTTATGAAAACACATCCACGGCTATAAGGCTAGTACGCTCAATAACCTCTTGGCTTCTCAAACCCTTCACCTATCACTTGATGAGTAAATACATTCGGAACAAAGATTACTTCGACGAAAGGTAGAAAATTATGAAACTAATCTGAAATTTGAAGGATTCGAGTACGGAATTCAAGCCATGGTCTCATTTATTCATCAAGATGGTTTAACTCTCTCATTGAATAATTAATATTGACTCACTCAAAGAGTTATTCGCTGTTTAATTACTATACAGGCACTATGATCCTAACTACGAAATCTCAGTTTCAATCTTTAATATTTACAGATACAAATGGTGAGTATATTGCTCATTATTCGCACTGGAGTTTACGTAGTGTCTTTCAACCGATATTCGGCCACAACAACATTTTAGTTGGCCTCGAAGCGCTCGTTCGCATTGAAGATGTTCATGGAGAAAGTATTCGTCCGGATCTATTTTTCAGTTCTACTGACATTTCGATTAAAGATAAAGTCAACATAGATAAACTCAGTCGCGTCATCCATATCCGAAACTTCGCCATTTCTGAGTACAAAAACCTCAAACTGTTCTTGAATATTCTACCGAGTGTCAGTGAATATTTTGCTCTAAGCGATATCAATACTTGTTTACTCTCTAATCGCTTAAAAGAGCTGCAAATAGATCGCTCCCAAATCGTTATGGAAATTGTCGAACTGAATGCCAACAACGAATACTTGTTTGTCGAAGCAATCAAAAGGCTATCTCAAGCTGGGTATTGTATCGCCATTGACGACTTTGGGGCCTGCGCTTCCACTATCGAGCGCGTAAAATCAATTCAGCCTGATATCATTAAGCTCGATAGGGACCTTCTATTGGAACATTTTAGTGGTGAATCAAATCGCTTACTGGAAGGAATTAAAATGGCCCGTGCATTAGGTGCTCAGATCATTGTTGAGGGTATTGAAACAAAAGAACACCTACAAGCAATGGAAAAGCTTGATTTAGATATGTTTCAAGGCTTTTACCTAGCCACCCCACAACCTATTCTCAGCTGCATCAGCAACGCAGTCTAACGTAATAGGTACACACACCTCCAATATCTCTTGTTTTTACCTTTCAGCTTTCAACTATTGCCGTTCAAGATTCACTCGGTTGAACATAAAAAAGGCTCCTTATCTAAAGAAGCCTAGTTTATGAAGTTCTGATGAGCTATTTGGAGTCGCCGTAACGCTCCAAATACAGAACGGTTGCCGCAGTCCTTGAGGGCACTTGAAGCTTTTTAAGTAAGCTTTTCATGTGCACTTTCACTGTCGATTCAGAAATAAAAAGACGATCTGCAATTTGTTTATTTCTAAAGCCTTTTGCAACCTCTTGAAGTATCTCTTTCTCTCGCGTGGTCAGCGAAGAAAAGACATCTTCACTGCTTCCACGATTTGCCAGATATTGAACAACTTCATCGCTATACGCTTTATTGCCTGTCGTTGCTTTTTTCAGTAATTCAACGAGTTCATCAGGCTCGGTATCTTTAAGGAGGTAACCATCGGCGCCCGCTTTAATGATCGCTTCTATATCTGATGCATTGTCGGAAACAGTAAGAATGACAATGGCAGCCGTCGTACCATCGGCGCGAAGCGCTTTTAATGTATCTAGCCCTGACATACCTTTCATATTAAGATCGAGCAATATTAAATCAGGATCTATTTCGTGCGCTTTCGCAATGGCATCAGCACCATTACTCGCCTCTGCAACCACTTCAAACTCGTCTTCAAAACTCAGCAATTGGTTGATGCCGCGCCTCATTAACGGATGGTCATCCACTAGCATTACTTTACAATTATTCAAAACTTACATCCTTAGGCTCGTTGATACGTAAGAGTGACTGTACACCCGCGGTCTTTCGAAGAATCTATTTTCAAATCACCATTCAAGCGAGATGCGCGCTCATGCATGATTGTTGTGCCATAGTGATTCAACTTTTCGACACTTTTTTCAAAGCCGATACCATCATCGACGATAGATACAGTCACCAAATTATTTTGTTCTAAACAGTTCACTTCTATTAACGAAGCATCCGCGTGCTTAATCGCGTTAATGGTTGCTTCTCTGATCAATTGCAGTAAATGAACGACTTGGTTTACTTCCAACTCTGTTGACGTTAATTCATTTGTTAATACGATCTTAGCATCCGTTTGCTGCTCTAACTGCGACAACATTTCTCGTAATGCCTCGCCAAAACTACCTTCTTTAATGGTTAAACGAAATGTTGTTAATAGTTCTCTAAGTTGCGTATAAGCAGAGGAAATACCGTTATGAATTTCATTAATTACAAGATCCGCTTTATCTGTTTGATCATTAGACTCTTGTTTAGCTAGTACTTTCTTTAATAATGACACTTGTATTTTTAAATATGAAAGTGATTGAGCAAGTGAATCATGTAATTCTCGTGCAATCGTTGCCCTCTCTTCCATAATAAGCAATTGTTCGGCTTGTCTCTGCGCTTGATTATAATAAATGGCTCTCGATAGAATTTGAACGAAATTGTCGATCAATGCTTGATCTGGGCAAGGTAACGCACTTTTCCAATACAGAAAACCTAATTGGACACCATCGAGTTCGAATGCTTTTCTTTTGTCGTAATCATCACAAAATTCACCTGCATAGAATTCAGAATTCTTTTCACCTTTTTCAATAATCTCTATTTTGGCGCAGCGAACGCCCTCAATATTCGCAACCTGGTTTAGTATCGCTTGGAAGTTATCATGGGTGATTCGAGACGCCGTCAATTCTTGTGATGACCTATATAGCATGCCCAAAGATTGGTTAGCGTGTTGTAATCTATGGGTTTTATCATTAACGGCTTGCTCGAGACCGGTGTACAAACTCCCTAAATCTGCGGCCATTTGATTGAAAGTACGATTTAGAATACCCATTTCACTCTGACTTGAAGTGTCTAGCCAAACATCAAAAGTGCGGTCTTTAATCTGCTCACTGGCTACCACTAACGACCTCAAAGGCCCAACGATCTCTTTTCGTACATAGCGAACAACCCAAACACTGACGAGTAAAATAGCCCCTAACCCTAGGCCACCAACCCAAGCCAGTACCTTAAGTTTTCGCTCAGAAAACATCTGAAGTTTGAATACAAAATCGTCAATTTGAGAAACGAACAAAGCAACCACTTTCGAGTATTGCTCTTTATCTTGACTCGTTAACACCGTTTTTAATTCATGCCAACGAATAATCAGTTGATAATAATCATGGGTGATATCTTGAGGGACGTAGAAGTCTTGCAATTGCTTCATTGATGGTGAGTAGATTGAGCGTTCAAATTGGTGCATATGGGCGGCGACATCAACCGAATCAGTTTCAACATCATAGGCCAAACGATAACTTTGCATTCGCATTGAACCCGCTACATTGACCGCTTCCGCATCGTTTAAGCTGGACGCCAACGTTGTGATCGCCAAACTGGTCGTTATTAATGAAAGCAAAACTATCAATAACATAGCCTTTGCTACTGCCTTAGTGACAGAATGTTTAACCCTTTTAAGCAAGGTTTTCTCCTAAGCAGTATTTCTGTTCTACACCCACACCCGGCTCCTATTTTTGATAGTTATATAAATATGTGACCAGTCTCGTCGAAATTTATTGATCTAAAACATATTTCTACCTGAATTAACCCCTAATGGGTATTTAACCATATATGTCAAAAACTACAATTTGTGTATAGAAAAAGTTTGTTTATTAACAAGAAATATAGCTG
>NZ_MCWZ01000137.1 GCF_002877365.1 Vibrio sp. 10N.261.55.A7 | reverse complement strand
GGTCAAGAAGCGCCTCAGTAAGGCCTGCTTCTCGCCCTAATTGAATGTCTTTTTCATTGGCTGCCAATATTGTTTTTGCGTTTGCTTCTAATTCATCAGCAATAATCGCTAACGCCTGGTTCTTTTGAGACGTTGATGCTGTTGCTAGGTGGAAAGCTGCTTCTTTCGCCGCTTGTCCCATGTTGTTTAAATCCATTACAAAATCCTCTTTTACTCTTGAATGACAACAAGGTCATCACGATGGATAACTTCTGAACCGTAGTCATAGCCAAGAATAGAAATAATATCTTTACTGTGTTTGCCTGCAATATTGGCAAGATCTGAGCT
>NZ_MCWZ01000136.1 GCF_002877365.1 Vibrio sp. 10N.261.55.A7 | reverse complement strand
CCGATGTATCGCTCCAAATTAGATTTATAGCCTAATTCGCTGTAAATAAGATGGTGTCTAACCCACTCGGAAGAGTGCGATTATTAGAAGCATCGCAACAAGTTTTGCGTGCCCTGGTGGTGGAATTGGTAGACACAAGGGATTTAAAATCCCTCGGCGTTCGCGCTGTGCCGGTTCAAGTCCGGCCCGGGGCACCATCTATT
>NZ_MCWZ01000135.1 GCF_002877365.1 Vibrio sp. 10N.261.55.A7 | reverse complement strand
CTCAGCCATCTCTCCGTAGGGCGCTTATAATAGATATCGGCACGATTGTTGTAAAGACAAATATCCTATCTAACTGTTTGATTGATTAACTAATAACCATGTCAATAGTGTGCCAGAAGTGCGATCCAGTAAGCGTTTTCTATGTAATTATCGTAATATGAAACTAATATAGAGCAACCCAATAAAATAATGTTTTATTTGTAACCTTATGATTAATATTGATTTAAGTTATGTCGGGGTACAGATGTACGCCCGAAAGTAATTGCACGTAACTGTGAAGTGCTTCAAAATATAACGTGTTAGTTGGTATTCGAGTTTAATTTTGAGGTTTTTATGAAAGTCGCGAATCTTTTTAAGCATCGTGGTGAGTCTATGTCAAAGCATCACGCAGAGTTTTTGCAGTGGATGTCTCCAACAGTGCGTATGTACTGGGAAGAGCTTTTGACGAAGACGAATAATAGCCAACTGTTCGCTTGGATGAAAGACTTTCAGCAGCCCGCTATTAATGAAGACGCGCCTATAGCAGAGCCCATTGTATTAAAGCCAGAAGCGCAAGTGGTTTATGATGAACTGCAACTGAAATTAGGCGAAGTGATTCATACCGGAGACTGGCTGCTCATCGACCAGAAGCGCATTGACCAGTTTGGTCATATTACCGAAGATATGCAGTGGATTCATACCGACCCCGCCCGCGCAGAAGAAGAGTCGCCATTCAAAACGACTATTGCTCATGGATTCTTAACATTGGCGTTGTTGCCACGTTTGACTGATAGCGTTGATGAAGAAAACTCATTATTCCCGACCGCAAAGTTAGTGGTCAATTTAGGAATGAATCAAGTACGTTTTCCATACCCAGTTAAATCAGGTAATAACGTACGAGCGGTAAGCCGATTGACTAAAGTCACACCCATTAAGAAAGGGCTTGAGATTGAACGCGAAGTGAAGGTTGAGATCGAAGGCATTCGCAGGCCTGGTTGTGTCGTGACATCAGTGATTCAGTTACAGTTTTAATTGAGTGCAACATACGAATTAAAAAAGGAGAGCATCGGCTCTCCTTTTTGCATTTTGTGGGCTTATTTTACAGGAGTATAACCATACTCTTTTATAAGGTGCTTCGCTTCGTCTGTTTTGAGGTAACGCAGGAACCCTTGGGCTTCATCTGAGATATTCTCTTGTTTGTAAACCACCAAGAATGGTCGGTATAGAGTATAATCTCCCGATGCTATATTTTTGCTAGTGGCTTGAGTACCTTCGAAAGTTAATGCTCGGATAGACTTATCGACGGAGCCTTTTGACACAAAGCCAATGGCTTGTTTGTTGTGGTTAACGAGTGTTTTAACCATGCTATTGCTGTTTACGACAATGTTACGGTTACTGATGTCAGAGACGAGACGGTCGTTGATGACCTTGGTTAGGCCTAGCATACTTTCGAAGCTGTAACGGCTCCCAGAAGACGCTTCACGAGTCACGACAGCGATTTCTTGGTCCGCTCCTCCGAGTTCTTTCCAATTCGTCATTTCACCTTTGTAAATTTTATATAGCTGTTCACGTGTAATGTCAGCAACGCTATTGGCATTATTGACAACAACAGCGAGACCATCAAAGGCTAAAGGTGAAACGATTAAGGTTTCATTCTGCTCTCGTTCTGTTAAATAACGTGAACTCATACCAATCTCTACAACACCCTTATCAACTAATGTTAAGCCCGCTGTTGAACCAATGGACTGAACGGCGATAAATGATTCAGGGTGCTTAGCATTGTACTCTTCTGCAAGTACATCCATGACTCGAGCAACAGAAGTTGACCCCGATACGTTGACCTCTGCAGCAAAGGTGGAACCAGCAGATAAGGTGACTGAAAAAAGAGTAGCGAGCGCGACTCGAAACATAATGTGCTCCGTAGAAAGTTAATTTTTAAGTATCTTATGTCGGATTGATGACAGTTTTGTGAAAGTCAGCCAAGATGGAAATTTAACTTATGATTATCATGCTATGGACTAGAATTACAAAAAGGTGAGGGAGGTTGAATGAGCTTAGTTAATTTATTGCAAAAGCAAGTTGAAAGCCGTGCCCGAGCGCTTTGTCATAGCCGTAACCGAAGCTTGCCTGTTGAATTGGGTAAATCCGATTATGAGCCTCTGAATAACGGGGTTCAGTTTATTAAACAACATTACTTACTCGATTCTAGCCATTGCGATTACTCGAGTAATGTTGCACGGATAATGTGGAATACCGAGGCAGAGCATTGGGAGTTGACCATTCCAAGCGAAGAGGGAGAAGAGTGGATCCCCTACCCATTTTTGTTTAAAAGTATGGATTTAACGGCATTGACTCGTGAAGTCGAGAAAGACCCTAAATCCTATATTTGGGAATGAATGTACAAAGGAAAAAGCGCTGATATTCAGCGCTTTTTCAATTTCAATGTGAACAACAATGAATTATTCAGATTGTTGTTCTGTATCAGCAGAATCTGTCGAGTTTGGCGTCTCTAAAGGGAAGTCTTGAGTCGGCTTGGCAACGATGTTTCGGTTTTCCAAGTTGACTTCAGCAAGTACGACTTCTAACGTGTCGCCTAGTCGATAGACTAAGTTTTTATCGACTGACAACGTACCATTTTCCGCATTAATCTCTAAGCGCTCTTTATTGTTCACGACCAGCGAACCTGGAATAAATGCCGCTGCACCGTTCTCTAGCAAACGTATGCGCATACCCGCTCGGTTAATATCGAAGATTTCACCAGTAAAGACGGTTTTCTTGCTTGGTTCTTCAATCAGAGTACGAGCATACAGCCAATCTCCAACATTGCGCTCTGCAATTTTATGGTGCTTGCGATGGAGTGCCATTTCATCACCAACAGTGTCATCGGGTGTTTGAACCGGTTCTTTACCCAAAATATGCGCTTTAAGCATACGGTGGTTGATCATGTCACCATATTTACGAATAGGAGAGGTCCAAGTCGCATAGATATCAAGCCCCATTGCATAGTGTGGTAGAGGTTGGTTGCCCATTTCACTGTATGCTTGTGCTTTTCGGATGCGGTTGTCTAAGTAACTCGTTTCCTGAGTACCTAACCAGCGGCGAAGAGCCGCAAAGCCTTCAAGTGTTTCAATGCTTTCGGCCGTGTATGGAAGTTCACCTTCTGGATTGACTAACTCGATAACATCGGCAATCTTCTCTGGCTTAAAACCAGAGTGCGTATTGAATACACCCGTATTGAAGTTAGACTTTAGCGTTTTACCCGCACAGATATTGGCTGTGATCATCGCCTCTTCCACAAGGCGGTTAGCACTGCGACGCATGTCTGCGTGAATCGCGACAACGTCGTTGGTTTCGCTTAATTCAAATCGGTAGTCTGGGCGGTCAGGGAAAACCACTGCGTTGGTTGAACGCCAGTTAGCTCTTGCTTGAGAAAATTCATACAAGTCTTTTACTACAGACTCAATCTCTTCAGTTGGTTGCCATTCATCACTCTTGCCTTCTTCAATCCAGTCAGAAACGTGATCGTATATAAGGCGTGCGTGAGACTTAATATTGGCAGAGAAGAACGTAATGTCGTCGCCAATCGTACCGTCTTTACTTACGGTAACTGAGCAGCATAGTGCTGGGCGCACTTCATTCTCTATCAACGAACATAGCTCATCAGCCAGATCGCGAGGGAGCATTGGGATGTTACGCCCCGGCATATAAATGGTGAAGCCACGCTCACGGGCTACCTTATCCATTTCGTCATCAGGAGTTATATAGGCCGTTGGATCAGCAATCGCGATAGTGAGTTCGAAGTCGCCGTTATCGTTTTTCTTAGCGAATAGTGCGTCGTCCATGTCTTTGGTTGACGCGCCATCAATTGTCACAAAGGGTGTTTCAGTCATATCGATACGCTGTAAATCAGCATCGTCTTTGATTTCCCAGTGATCAATACCAGCAGGTTCACTGTTTGGGAGATCATTTTGTGCAAGCGTTACCCACCAAGGTGCGATCTTGTCGTCAGCATCAGTGATCTTTTCTGAAATTTCGACAAAGAATCCATTCTCTCCATTTAGCGGGTGATGAATTAGATGCGCGACAACCCAATCACCTTCAGCAAAGTGTTCTGGATTCAGGCCCTTTTTCACTTTTGCTTTAAAAGACTGTTTCTTCAGTTGTGGGTGATCAGGAGAAACATTCAGTTTGCCCTTGAATAACTTAACGCGCCCTATAAAGCGTGATAACCCTTGCTCAACCAATTCCTGGGGTTCTGCGACTTCTTTTTCTTTCTCTGTGCGGATGATCGCGACAACCTTATCGCCATGAAGACACTTCTTCATATACGGTGGCGGAATGAAAAAGCTGGTCTTGTTGTCCACCTCAAGAAAGCCAAAACCTTTGTCTGTGGCCTTGATGGTTCCTTCTTTCTTAGGAAGGTTCTCTTGAATTTGTTGCTTAAGTTGAGCTAATAGCGGGTTATCTTGGAGCATTTTTTCACTTCTTAGGAGTTTGATTGCGCACACTATAATCTTTGAGGGAGTGTATGGCTATAACAAAGAGTCGCTTTCATGACTCTTAGCAGGGCGGTTGAATTGGTTGTTTTAACAACACTAACGGAAGAAAGTGACGCTTATGTGACCATGACGATGTGGAAAGAGAGAAAATTGTGATGTATTTCAATTTTTTCTGGCTTTTTTTGTGAGTTTAAGGAATAATCCGCCTCCCTTAAGTTGTCGTCCCTAGCGGCTTGATGCATTTTAAAACTTATCTGCATCTGAATGGAATCAGCTCAAAACTGGATTGGATTTGGAATTGGTAGAGCTCGTGGGACCTTTCGTTAATTAATATAGTGGGATCTCCATGCAAGACCAAGAAGTACAAATCAAGTTCAGTGAATTAGACCTGAGCCAAGACATCCTTTCAGCTTTAGACGCAATGGGTTTTGTTTCACCAACACCTATTCAAGCTGCAGCAATTCCTCACCTTATTGAAGGTAAAGACCTGCTAGGTAAAGCACAAACAGGTACTGGTAAAACAGCCGCATTCTCTCTTCCTCTACTAAGCAAGTTAAATCTTGACCAACGTAAGCCTCAAGCTATCGTTCTAGCACCAACACGTGAGCTAGCAATTCAAGTAGCAGCAGAAGTGAAAAACCTTGGTAAAAACATCAAGGGCCTAAAAGTTTTAGAAATATACGGTGGTGCTTCTATCGTTGATCAAATGCGTGCTCTTAAATCTGGCGCACACATTGTCGTTGGTACTCCAGGCCGTGTACAAGACCTTATCAACCGTGACCGTCTACACCTAGACGAAGTGGCAACATTCGTTCTTGATGAAGCAGATGAAATGCTGAACATGGGCTTTGTTGATGACGTAACATGGATCATGGAAAAGTCTCCAGAAACTGCGCAACGCGTATTGTTCTCTGCGACTATGCCTCCAATGCTGAAAAACATTGTACAACGCTTCCTACGTAACCCAGAGCACGTTGATGTTGCGGGTAAAAACCACACGGTTGATAAAGTAGAGCAGCAATACTGGGTTGTAAAAGGCATTGAGAAAGACGAAGCAATGTCTCGTCTTCTTGAAACTGAAGAAACAGACGCATCAATCGTATTCGTCCGTACACGTCAAGACACTGAGCGCCTGGCCGATTGGCTATTAGCACGCGGCTTCAAAGCAGCGGCTCTACACGGTGACATTCCACAATCTCAACGTGAGCGCACGGTAGACAACATCAAGCAAGGTGTTATCGATATCCTAGTTGCAACTGACGTTGTTGCTCGTGGCCTTGATGTTCCACGTATCACACACGTATTCAACTACGACATCCCATTTGATGTTGAGTCATACATCCACCGTATCGGTCGTACAGGTCGTGCAGGACGTAAAGGTAAAGCAATTCTACTTGTTCGCCCTAACCAAATTCGCATGCTACGTACTATCGAGCGTGTCACTAAGTCTTCAATGGAAGAGATTCAACTTCCAGAGCGTGACAAAGTTGCAGCAGCACGTTTAGTTAAGCTTGGTGCTGAACTAGAAGCTGAAAAAGAACATAAAGCGATTGAGAAGTTCTCTGAGCTTGTTGAGAAACTGCAAGAGTCTCTAGAAATTGATGCAGCAACACTTGCGGCAATTCTACTTAAGCGTCAACAAGGTAAGCGTCCACTGTTTTATGTTGGTGCTGACCCAATGATCGCAGCGGTAGAGCGTGATAAGCAACGTCGTAAAGAGCGTCGTGATAATCCTCGTGAAGGCGGTCGTAGTTTCAATACCCAAGATTGGGATACTTACCAACTTCAAGTGGGTCGTGAGCAAGGTGTTCAAGTTAAAGACATCGTTGGCGCATTGGCAAACGAACTTGGCCTAGTTAAAGGCTCTATCGGTGCAATTAAACTGGCTCAAGGTCAAACTTACGTTCAGCTTCCTAAAGCAATGAACTCTGAGACAGCTGGTAAGCTTGCTAAGCTTCGCATTCGTCAGAAAGAAGTTGGCGCAGTAGTGTGTGACTTTGATGATTTCCGTGAATCACGCGGTGGCCGTGGTGGTGAACGTCGTAGTAACGGTGGTGGTTACCGTGGAAACCGTGAAGGTGGACGTGGTGGCGAAGGTCACCGTGGTCGTCGTGAAGGCGGACATCGTGGCAGTCGTGATGGTGGAACCGCTGGAAATGGTGGTAATGGCGGTGGTTACCGTGGCAATCGTGAAGGCGGTCGTGATGGAAACCGTGAAGGCGGCAACCGCGATGGCGAACGTCGTTTTGACCGCAACCGTGGTGGCGACAACCGTGGTAACTACCGTGGTGAACGTGGTCATGGTCGTCGTAGCAACAGCAGCAGCGAATCATAATCACCTTGCATGACAAGATAGATTAAAAAATCCCCACTAGAGATAGTGGGGATTTTTGTTTTCTGAGGACAAACGTCCTATCAGATTCTTCTAGAAGAATCCTAGAGGGTTAGTGTCGTAGCTAATGAGCAAGTTTTTGGTATTTTGGTAATGATCCAGCATCATCTTGTGCGTCTCACGACCGATACCCGATTTCTTATAACCACCAAAGGCTGCATGTGCAGGGTAGGCGTGATAACAGTTAACCCAAATACGTCCTGCTTCAATATTGCGGCCCATTCTGTAAGCTAGGTTTGCGTCACGTGTCCACACCCCAGCACCTAATCCATATTCTGTGTCATTGGCAATCTCTAACGCTTCTGCTTCATCTTTAAAGGTCGTGATGGCAATGACAGGGCCAAAGATCTCTTCCTGAAACACACGCATTTTATTATGGCCCTTAAGCATGGTTGGCTGAATGTAGAAACCGTTACCTAAGCCATCTTCGGGTTCCGCAATTTCGCCGCCCACTAACACCTGAGCCCCTTCTTGCTTACCAATTTCTAGGTAGCTAAGAATCTTATCGAACTGCTCTTTCGAAGCTTGAGCTCCCACTTGAGTCTCAGTATCCAGTGGGTTGCCTTGTTTGATAGTTTTCGCTCGCTCAGTGACCTTGGCAATGAATTTCTCATAAACAGATTCATGGATCAAAACACGAGATGGACAAGTACAAACCTCACCTTGGTTAAAGAACGCAAGCAAGATGCCCTCGACACATTTATCTAAGTAGCTATCTTCATGATCGAAGATGTCGGCAAAGTAGATGTTTGGCGACTTACCACCCAATTCCACTGTCGATGGAATCAGGCTGTCAGCTGCGCATTTGAGGATGTGGTTCCCTATTTCTGTTGAGCCAGTGAAGGCAAGCTTTGCAATGCGCTTACTGGTTGCAAGGGCTTGACCGGCTTCACTGCCGAATCCGTTAACGACATTGATAACTCCAGCAGGAACAAGGTCACCAATTTTCTCCATCAAGACTAAAATAGAAACAGGTGTTTGCTCTGCGGGTTTTAGAACCACACAACAACCTGCAGCAAGGGCTGGGGCCAGTTTCCACGCCGCCATAAGCATTGGGAAATTCCACGGAATAATCTGGCCAACCACACCAATAGGCTCTGGGAAGTGGTAACTTGCCGTATTGGTATCAAGTTCGGCAGCGCTTCCTTCTTGCGCTCGAATACAGCCTGCAAAGTATCTAAAATGATCAACAATTAACGGAAGATCGGCGGCGAGCGTTTCACGTACTGGTTTTCCATTCTCCCAGGTTTCCGCAACAGCCAACTCTTCTAAATGCTCTTCAATTCTATCGGCGATTTTAAGTAATGTATTAGAGCGTTCAGTCACACTTGTCGATGCCCAACCTTGGCGAGCGGCATGCGCTGCATCTAACGCTAAATCGATATCAGCTTTGGTTGAACGAGCAACCTTACAGAAGTTTTCGCCAGTAACAGGAGAACCGTTATCGAAGTATTTCCCTTCAACTGGAGCCACCCATTCCCCACCAATATAGTTATTGTATTGAGAGTGAAAGCTCATGACCGATTCATCGCTTCCTGGCTGTGCATAAATCATAATTCGTTCCTTCTATGTTGACTGATATGTTCATGGTTTTTGTTTAAAACACGCGAAATGCGAGTTTTCTTTTCCTATACATAAACGCAAATCACACGCCAACGATGAATTGTTTGTTGTTAATAAGTTGTAAAACTATGATTGCAAAAAGGTAAAATTAGAAATGGTAAAGTAACAGGCAGAAAAGGACGCGTGTTAGGCCTGTTCAACTGTTCCATTCTGGCACACCAACGTTGTTTCAAGCTTGAACAGTTTCTATAAACCGCCTTACTTACTATGTGAGATGGATTAACGACAAGCGATCAAACGAGATCATCAGTATGTTTACTCTGAGTGGGCAATGATATCTCCACAATTTTAAGGTAGAAGACATGCAACTGCAGAACAATGAAATTCCAAATTGGCTAAGTTCATCTTGGGGCCGAAGTGTGGATGCTGGTTTGAAGCAACGTCGTTTACCAGAGGATTCTCGTGTGTCGTCTGCGCTACTAAAAGAGCGTCGACATAAAACCAAAACCATCATTAATGTCGTTGAAACATATGCGCTGCCGCTGTTTAATCAAGTGTTTGCTCAGACAGACAGCCGCTTGATATTGACTGATGAAGAAGGGGTGATCACCGCCAGTTGGGGGCAACCAAGATTTAAAGAAAAGCTTACGTCTATTGCATTAGGCAGTGGTGTCTGTTGGTTAGAAAGACTCAAAGGAACCAATGCGATAGGAACAGCAATTGTTGAATCTAAGCCTATCTCTGTCATCGGTGATCAGCACTTTATCAAGCAGCACCAATTCATCAGTTGCTCAGCCAGCCCGTTGTTTGACCATAAAGGTGAACTGGTGGGTGTATTGGATATTACCAGCGAGCAAAAAAAGCATGACATTTCGACTCAAGTTCTCATACAAAACATGGTTCAGTTGATAGAGAATCATTTGCTAAGCCATATACCGAAAGGCGCTATTCGAGTGGATTTAGCGTGTGAAAAGTCGCTGTTAAACAGTGGGTGGCAAGGAATACTGATTGCCGACGAAAGCGGTCATATCTTGGCGCACAACCAAACCGCACTGCACCTACTGTCTCAACCGTCGGTTATCGGGCATTCCATTGATGCATTTGTTAAATCTAGTCATTCTGAGTCGGGTTTGGTGTTTGAAACCAAAAATATCAATCCCGCCCAAAAGCGTCAAGTGATGGTGGCTTCATGTGAACTGCATGAAGGGGATGCTCAAATAGAATTGGCGTGGCAACAAGCAACGAAGGTGATCGATAAAGACATAAGCCTATTGATCTTAGGTGAAACAGGTGTTGGTAAAAGTGAACTGGTTAAACAGCTTCATCAACGAAGCTCACGAAAGAATGCCCCCCTAATAACAGTCAACTGCGGTGCATTGCCTAAAGATCTTATCGAATCTGAGCTGTTTGGACACGTTGGCGGGGCATTTACAGGCGCTAGCAATAAAGGATTTATAGGAAAGGTACGACAGGCGAATAATGGGATCCTTTTCTTAGATGAAATTGCCGATATGCCTCTCGAGGCGCAATGCCGTTTGTTGCATGTTCTTCAAGAGAAGGTGGTTGTTCCCGTAGGATCAACACAAAGCCACCATGTGGATATTCAGGTGGTGGCTGCCACACATAAAAACATTGAACAGTTAGTGGAAATCGGTGCGTTTAGGCAAGATCTTTATTATCGAATAAATGGCCTCACGATTGAGTTACCCACGTTGAATCAAAGGCAAGATAAACGGGCATTAATTGAAACAGTGCACAGAAAGTATGCACAACCACAGCAACGAATTAGCGAATCTCTAATGTCGGCGTTTTTGCAGTATTCATGGCCTGGTAACGTTCGGGAGTTGGATAATCTACTCAAGGTTTCAGCGTTACTCGCGAGTGATGATGAGGTGCTTACATTGGAACATTTGCCGAACCATCTCGCTCAGCAATTTCATTGTCGCTCCAAGGCCTCTTCATCAGGCACATCTGAAGAGGCTAAGGATCTTAAGTCCACCATTGAACACACATTAATTGAGACGTTTAAAGAGACACAAGGAAACGTCAGTAAGACTTCTAGGCTATTAGGTGTGAGTCGAAACACTATTTACCGGAAACTTAAGGTACTTGGGCTTATCAACTAAATAGCATTAAAGGGTAACTGATAGCATCCAGTTATCCTTC
>NZ_MCWZ01000134.1 GCF_002877365.1 Vibrio sp. 10N.261.55.A7 | reverse complement strand
ATGAACCTAAAAAAAGCCGCGATTCGCGGCTTTAGAACTTTCGTGATTGGGACGTTCACTACGCCATTTTCTGCTCGATGAAAGCTAAGATATCCTTCATCATTTCATCGTCTACCTTTTTAAGGTTGAGCGCTAAATTGGCGCCCTTACGGCTATAGGTAGCGCGACCTTTTATCAAATCTATTTTGTTGTTTGCCGCTTTCTTCGGAGGAGCAAGTTCATTTATCCATGTCTCAATCGTTTCAGACACTTCTTTCGTTAAACGAGCGACACCTTGTACGTTGCTGCGCTGCCAAACATAACCACCTGTCGATTGGCACTTCTCTAACAATGATGTTTGATGCTCGCTTGATAACTCGTGGTATTGCTTGTGAAGCTTAACAATAGTTGGACGACCTAAGTCTCCAACATTTGGGTAAGCTTGTAGCAACGTTAATGGTAGCGATGCCGCTTTAAGCGCACCACTCACTAGCGCTTCGCTGCACTGAAAAATACGAGCCAACGCTTTTTGATCGTCAGCTTCACCGCTATCGAGTTTCGCCTGCATTTCTTTCCCTTTTTCATAAAGAGAAAGA
>NZ_MCWZ01000133.1 GCF_002877365.1 Vibrio sp. 10N.261.55.A7 | reverse complement strand
TTTTCATAAAGAGAAAGAGGTTTGTGGGCATTGGCCACATCGGATAAGAACTTAGCGTGATCGGCATTGATCTCTTCGGCGACATAGATAAGGAACTCTTTGCCAGCCAAGATACAAGACATGCGACGACGACTGCCATCTAAGACCTCTATCTTGCCTTCTTTGTTCTTACGACCAACAGCCGGATACTGTTGACCACGCTCTTTCAGTGTCGTTAATACGTCAGAAAGGGCGTGCTCATTGAGAAATGACTGTTCACGAGCATTATCAGCAAAGACTGTCGTACTCGATTCCACTTCTTCCGCAGGAATTCGTACAAGTTCAAACGAAACCAGTTCTTCTCCTGCGACAGCCAACTCAATGGTTTGAGCTTGCTCTTTTGCGGCGGTTTGCGCTTCTTGAGGTGTTGTCGCGCGGCGTTTGTTAGCCTTACCGAACAACTTTGCATTTAAGTCAGACGTTTTAATTGCCATTGTCTATTACCCCTGATTTAGTGAAGACCAATTACTGTGCAGCACTCGTTCCAATTCGAGAGCGCCCTTTTGCACG
>NZ_MCWZ01000132.1 GCF_002877365.1 Vibrio sp. 10N.261.55.A7 | reverse complement strand
GCTGCAACAGATAGGCCTGCGATACCACATGCCATAGTACGACGAACGTCACGGTCATGAAGTGCCATTAGAGACGCTTCGTAGCTGTACTTATCGTGCATGAAGTGAATGCTGTTTAGCGCAGTCACGTATTGCTTAGCTAGCCAGTCCATGAATGTGTCTAAGCGACCCATTACGTCATCGTAGTCAAGTACTTCGTCAGTGATCTTGTCGCCAACTGGGCCAACTTGCATCTTAAGCTTTTCGTCAACGCCGCCGTTGATTGCGTAAAGCATCGTTTTAGCAAGGTTTGCACGAGCACCAAAGAACTGCATTTGCTTACCAACAATCATTGGAGATACACAACAAGCAATTGCGTAATCGTCAGACTCTAGGTCAGGGCGCATTAGGTCATCATTTTCGTACTGGATAGAAGACGTATCGATAGATACCTTCGCACAGAACTTCTTGAAGCCTACTGGCAGTTGCTCAGACCAAAGAACCGTGATGTTTGGCTCTGGAGAAGGACCCATAGTGTATAGGCTGTTTAGGAAACGGAAGTTAGTACGTGTTACTAGTGTACGACCGTCGATTCCCATACCACCCATTGATTCTGTTGCCCAGATTGGGTCACCAGAGAACAGCTCATCGTATTCAGGAGTACGTAGGAAACGAACCATACGTAGCTTCATTACGAAGTGATCGATCATTTCTTGAGCTTGTACTTCAGTAATTGTACCCGCAGCGATATCACGCTCGATGAACACGTCTAGGAAAGTCGAAGTACGACCTAGAGACATTGCTGCACCGTTTTGAGATTTAACAGCCGCTAGGTAACCGAAGTAAGTCCACTGGATTGCTTCTTGAGCGGTTTGAGCTGGACCTGAGATATCGTAACCGTATTTCTCAGCCATTACTTTCATTTGGCCAAGAGCGCGGTGTTGCTCAGAGATTTCTTCACGAAGTTGCATTGTTGCAGATAGGTCTTCGCCGTTTTCGAAACGCTCTTGTAGAGAAGCAAATTGAGCTTGCTTGTCTTTCATTAGGAAGTCTACACCGTAAAGTGCAACACGACGGTAGTCACCAATGATACGACCACGGCCGTATGCATCTGGAAGACCAGTCAAAACACCTGATTTACGACATTTTAGAATGTCAGGCGTGTAGATATCGAAAACACCAGCGTTGTGTGTTTTACGGTATTCTGAGTAGATCTTTGAAACCATAGGGTCAAGAGTTTCACCATATGCTTTACAAGAACCTTCAACCATACGTACACCACCGTTAGGGATGATTGCACGCTTAAGTGGTTTTTCAGTTTGAAGACCTACGATTGTTTCTAGGTCTTTATTGATATAGCCAGCATCATGAGAAGTGATGGTAGAGATAACAGATGTATCGAAGTCTACAGGTGCTTTAGTCGCATTTTCCTGCTTGATACCTTCCATTACTTTGTCCCAAAGCGAATTAGTTGCTTCAGTACCTTCAGAAACTAGGAAAGATTCGTCGCCTTCATACGGCGCGTAGTTCTTTTGAATAAAATCACGAACGTTTACTTCGCTTTGCCACTCACCTGCAGCAAAACCTTCCCAAGCTTTAGCAAATTGCTCTGCCATGACATACCTACCTTTTTAGTAGAAAAAACACGTACTGGTTTCACTGTAAAATTACAGCTATCTTCAGAGGAAGATCAGTACTCACATTAATAACAATATCTATAGTAATAGAAAGTTGCTTCTCGAAAACTATACATATTGTCATTTACAATCGATGGTTGTTCAAGTTGAAACCAACAACCCTAACCATTTAGGGGTAATATACACTAAAATTTTTTGACAAACCTTAAACTAAATCAATAAAAGTCAAAAAAAGTTGAAAAAAAAGGGTGGTGATAATCACCACCCAAACTATTTTTTAATCTATAGCCACGCTTTTAAGCCGTATTGACTTTCTAACATACCGACCGCAAGCATTGCGATTAAACATATAACCAATACACCTGCAGGAATAACAATTCTATCGACGAAAGATAGCTTAGATGCGCGCTCTTTATCACCGATTAGGCCATTGTTATCAAGCAACATAGTAAGTGCCCAAGCAAGTACAGGGTTAACAACGGCAGACCCAAAGATACAGATGCCTGCAGCTTGTGAATCTTTCGTGTCTTTCACCATCTGCATTCCCGCTTCAAGTAGTGGTAAGAATACACCCACTAGAAGAGCGACACGCATTACTGGCGGCCAAACAGCAACATCCATAGGAAAACCAAGTATAGCAACGATAATACATAGAGAACCTAATAAAATCGCACCTGCTGGAATTGGACGCTTCGCAATCGCAGCTGGGATCATATATGTACCCCAAGATGATGTGATGTTACCACCACCAACCGCGGTACCTACCATTTGACGGAATGAACACATAGTCATTGTGTCATCGACATCCATAAGTACTTTTTCAGTCTTACGTGGGTAGTTTAGTTCTTGGAAGATACGGTGACCTAAGAAATCAGGAGACCACATAGCAACCGCGAGTATTGCAAAAGGTAGTGATGCGATAAAGTGCTCAAGCGTAGGAAGACCTAGCTGCCAACCTTGTTCAGTGCTGCCCCACCAGTAAACTGGGTTTAAGTTAGGGATGCCCATCTCTGTTTCGAAGGTTAAGTCGAAGCCAGCGCCAAGTCCGAGTGCGATGATAAGGCCAGTAAAGGCACACACTGGGATTGCCAGCCAACGTTTGTTGATTTTAGCAAGGAAAGCATAAACAACGATGTTGATACCAAGAACGACTAAACCAATATAACCAAGGCTTCCTGCTTCTACTGTCGAAGACTGAAGACCTGTCGCCCAAGATTGAATAGAACCAATCTGACTCATTACACCGGTAAACCCAAGGAATATTAATAACCCCCCTGCGGTACCTTGTGAGGTGAGGTTAACAAGCTTGGACCCCCCCTTAAAGTAACTCAATAGCAGACCGAAGACACCCAACAAGATCGCTAGAGCGAGTGGGTGAGCACCTGCTAAAGCAATACTACCAATAAGAGGGATCATTGGGCCGTGGTTACCGGCAAGGTTTGCTCTTGGGTTAAAAATACCCGATGCAAGTATACAGAATAGAAGTGCAGGAATTAGCATTTCTACTCGTGCTACTTCAATAGCAAACTCTTTACCTAGATTAACGTGATCCCAAGCGGCAGTAAGGCCATCAGCCCAAGACATCATTACCGCAGAGTACATGGCGATAATTCCGATGGTACCAGCAAGTGCAGGCACTAAATCTTCTAGTTCGAATCGAAAGTCGCGGCCAGGTAAGTTAAGGCCAAATCGGCGGGGTTTCATGATTTGCAGTTCGTGATCTAAATAATCTGAACGGTTAGCAAACTCAGATGCTGGACGATGGAGCTCTTGATAGCTCTTGTTCTCAATATCCGAATCAGAGTGCGGTTGATTCACTGCGTCTGACATAGATTCCTCATTTAAAAAAGTAGTCATTCATTCAATCCGAAACCAGCGTGTCTAAGTCAGGCGCTGGAGTGGCACGAAATTTTTGCGCTATATCTTAGCTAAAGATAAAGCATGTAGTGTTTTTTTACACTTTAGATTTTTTGCGAGTTTAGCGTGCTTATTCTCTAGGGTGATTGATCTTGATCACTTTATAAAACAATGTGAAATAAAGCTACACAATGGAAGTCTTTGTTAACTAAAGTAATATTGATATTGAAATTAAACTACATAAATAATACTGATAGTGTAAATTAGTTACATGGAGAGAAGAATGTGTGAGCTCTGAAGACGCGAGTAAGGGTTTTACAAATATTGAACTATATCTACTTTTTATAAATTCATTAACAATTGCAAACTCCACATAATGATTCCATTTGTTCACTTTATGCGTCTTTAATAGTTTTATTGGCTGATGTTTGAATTATTACTCATATAAAGTAGCTATATATCCCAGAATGGCAGGTTAATAATTTGTTGCATCTCAATCTTAGGGGTGCTAGTTTTACTCGCAATGTGGGTGGAGCCCAGCAGTCATAGATAACAGGGAGTAAAGCGCATGAAAGACGTACCAGCGCTAGATATAAAAGAACTGCACAAGACATTTGGTCAAAATGAAGTGCTAAAAGGCATTTCCTTAGAAGCCCATAAAGGCGATGTTGTCTCTATCATTGGCTCTTCTGGTTCAGGTAAAAGTACCTTTCTTCGTTGTATTAATCTTTTAGAAACACCAACCGCGGGTGATATTTGGGTCAATGGAGAATTGATCGAAATGAAAAACAACCGACAAGGTGAAGCGGTTCCTGTCAATGAGAAACAAGTTCAACGAATTCGTTCACGTTTAGCGATGGTTTTTCAGGGCTTCAATTTATGGTCGCACCTGACCGTACTTGAAAACGTGATCGAAGCGCCCGTGCATGTCCTAGGCGTTCCAAAAGCACAAGCGATTGAAAATGCGGAAGTCTTACTTAAAAAAGTGGGCTTATACGAACGCAAAGATTATTACCTGTCTCTTATACACAT
>NZ_MCWZ01000131.1 GCF_002877365.1 Vibrio sp. 10N.261.55.A7 | reverse complement strand
CCTCACCGCCTTCTCACCAAAAAGTGTCGACGAACTGGCGAAGCTCTTCTTAGCTCACCCGCAGGCGAAACTGGTGGCAGGCGGTACCGATTTGGCATTAGAAGTGACCCAATTTCACCGAGAAATTGAAACGTTAATAAGCGTAAACCTTGTTGAAGAGATGAAAACCTGTGAAGAGACGGATTCTGACCTGTTGATTGGCGCAAACCTACCAATCAGCAAAGCCTACCCGCTACTGCACAAATACTACCCTGACTTTGGTGAACTGCTGCACCGCTTTGCCTCTTTGCAGGTTCGTAACCAAGGCACCATTGGTGGCAACGTGGCTAATGCGTCTCCAATCGGTGACACCCCCCCTCTTTTGATTGCGCTCGATGCAAAACTAAAACTTCGCTGTGGTGAACAAACTCGAATCATTCCAATTGAAGAGTACTTCATCAGCTACAAGGTGACGGCTCAGCAGCCAAGCGAGTTCATTGAACAGATCATCATTCCAAAGCCAACCGACGCTGCCTTTAGAGCGTACAAAGTCTCTAAGCGTTTAGACGATGATATCTCAGCGGTGTGTGGCGCTTTTAACATCAGCCTAAAAGATGGAAAAGTCGTCGATGCCAGAATTGCTTTCGGTGGCATGGCTGCAACGCCAAAACGGGCGACTCGCTGTGAAAATGTCTTACTGGGCAAAGCCTGGAACTCCACCAATATTGATGAAGCAATGGCGGAACTCAACACTGATTTCGAGCCATTGTCTGACTTCCGAGCAAGCCAAGAATACCGCACGCTCACCGCTGCCAACATGCTGCGTCGCTACTTTATCGAAACGCAGAATAAAGATAACCAAATTGAAACAAGGGTAACGTCTTATGTCTAATACGCACAACACTATGACTCACGAGGAAATGCTCGCCATAGTTAAACAGGATTTAAAAACTGGCGTAGGCAAAAGCGTGAAACACGACAGCGCGCCAATGCAGGTTACCGGTGAAGCGCAGTACATTGATGATCGATTAGAATTTCCAAATCAGCTTCATGTTTATGCTCGTCTCAGCACCCAAGCACACGCAAAAATCACTAAGATTGACGTGTCGCCTTGTTACGAATTTGACGGCGTTGCTATTGCCATAACCGCTGACGATGTTCCTGGTCAACTGGATATCGGTGCCATCTTACCGGGTGATCCGCTGCTTGCTGATGGCAAAGTCGAATACTACGGTCAACCTGTCATCGCAGTCGCGGCTTCAAGCCTTGAGCTGGCACGTAAAGCCGCGCAAGCCGCCATCATTGAATACGAAGCACTGCCACCCATTCTGGACGTAAAAGAGGCGCTGGCTAAAAAGAGTTTCGTCACGGAAAGCCACCAACAGAAACGTGGCGATTCAGACACAGCGCTCGCCAATGCGAAACACGTTATCGAAGGTGACCTTGATATCGGTGGCCAAGAGCACTTCTATTTAGAGACACAAAGCAGCAGCGTGATTCCTACAGAAGACGGTGGAATGATTGTTTACACCTCAACGCAAAACCCAACCGAGGTGCAAAAGCTAGTAGCAGAAGTTATTGGCGTGCCAATGCATAAAGTTGTGGTGGACATGCGACGCATGGGTGGTGGTTTTGGTGGTAAAGAAACGCAAGCGGCCTCCCCGGCTTGTATGTCTGCCGTCATTGCTCTACTAACCGGTCGCCCAACCAAGATGTGTCTGCTTCGCAACGAAGACATGACCACAACAGGTAAGCGACACCCGTTCTACAATCAATACAAAGTAGGCTTTGATGATGATGGCGTGATTCAAGGTGCTGACATCGTCGTCACAGGTAACTGTGGTTACTCGCCGGATCTCTCAAGCTCTATCGTTGACCGTGCCATGTTCCACTCAGACAACGCCTATTACCTAGGCGATGCAACGGTAACCGGTCATCGCTGTAAAACAAATACCGCCTCAAACACCGCATATCGTGGCTTTGGTGGCCCGCAAGGCATGATGACGATTGAACATGTCATGGATGAAATTGCTCGTTACCTGAAAAAAGATCCGCTTGAGGTTCGTAAGGCGAACTACTACGGAGAAGAGGGCCGAGATACTACCCACTACTACCAAAAAGTAGAAGATAACTTCCTTCCGGAAATCACCGAACAACTGGAACAAAGCAGTGATTATCACGCTCGTCGTAAAGAAATTGCTGAGTTCAACAAGACCAGTCCTATTCTTAAGAAGGGCCTTGCGCTTACACCCGTTAAGTTTGGTATTTCATTTACGGCTACTTTCTTGAACCAAGCAGGTGCCCTAATTCATATCTACACCGATGGCAGTATTCACTTAAGCCACGGCGGGACTGAAATGGGTCAAGGTTTGAACATCAAAGTGGCTCAAATCGTTGCACAGGAGTTTCAAGTCGATGTCGAACGTATCCAGATCACCTCAGCCAACACAGACAAAGTACCGAACACATCACCAACCGCAGCCTCATCGGGCGCCGACCTCAACGGTAAGGCAGCGCAAAACGCCGCAATAACAATCAAACAACGATTGATTGATTTTGCATCCGCACATTTCAAGGTCACGCCTGAAGAGGTCATTTTCAAGAATGGCA
>NZ_MCWZ01000130.1 GCF_002877365.1 Vibrio sp. 10N.261.55.A7 | reverse complement strand
ATTGATCGCGTCTTGTATGTCCATGCCCCAATCAAAATGGGCGATCAGCGTTTTCGCCACGTAACCAATAATGCGAGAGCCTCCAGGCGAACCGACTGCCATATAGGGCTTACTATCTTGCATGACTATCGTTGGTGCCATTGAAGAGCGTGGGCGCTTACCCGGCTCAACTCTATTGGCGATCGGTGCGCCGTTTGCATGAGAAGCAAATGAGAAATCCGTTAGCTCGTTATTCAAAATGAACCCGTTACTCATGACGCGGGAACCAAATCCATTCTCAACTGTGCTCGTCATCGAGATAATATTTCCTTGGGCATCCACTATCACCACGTGCGTTGTTGAAGGCAACTCAATCGACTGGTCATCCGCCTGCACCAACACATTTTCCCAGCGAGGGTTACCGGCTTCCACCTTGCCTAGAGCTTTTCCTTTGGTAATCAGGCTTGCTCTCTTCTCTAAATAGTCAGCGTCTAACATTCCCTCAGGCATTGGTACGTAATCGGTGTCGGCGATGTAGCGCCCTCTGTCAGCAAACGCCAATCGAGAGGCATCACCAATGATTTGCCATGAATGAGGATCATCAGGCCCCATCGCAGCAAGATCAAAGTGGCTGGCAATACCCAGTATTTGCCCAACAGTGATGGCGCCAGAGCTAGGAGGCCCCATTCCACAAACATCAAACTGTTTATAAGCAAGACACGTCGAAGCGCGTTCAAGGACCTTGTAGGTTGAAAAGTCCTCCATGGCCAAGAATCCCGGGTTATCACTAATACCCGTCACTTTACTCACAATATCTTTTGCAATCTGCCCCGTATAAAAGCTATTCGCGCCTTCTTTGGCAAGCGTTTCTAACGTTTTGGCATAAGCACTATTTTTAAGTAAATGTCCCTCTTGAAGTGGCTGCCCATCGCTAGTGAAGAAGTACGCCTTCGTGTCTGGGTATCGACTGAGTCTCGCTTTGTCTCGCTCGATTGAAGAGGCCATTCTTTCTGATACCTCAAAACCCTCTGTTGCCAATTTTTGAGCAGGTTGCAGCAAATCAGACCAAGCCTGTTTACCGTATTTTTCATGCATATCCGAAATAAGCTTAACCGTTCCCGGAGTACCAACAGAGCGCCCACCGACCACAGCATCAAAGAACTTTAATGGTTTGCCGTTCTCATCTTGGAATAGTTCGGGCCTTGCTGCCAAAGGCGCTGTTTCTCGCCCATCAAAAGAGGTTAGCTGTTTGCTTTTCGCGTCGTAATAAACCAGAAACGCGCCGCCGCCTAAGCCTGAAGATTGAGGTTCAACTAAACCTAAGACGGTTTGAACCGCCACTAAAGCATCAGCTGCCGTGCCGCCTTTTTTCAGTACGTCATAACCCGCCTCTACGGCTAAAGGGTGCGCCGCGGCCACCATGAAGTTTTCCGAAACAACACTCTTTTTAGAGGTGACCTGGCTGGTAAATTCAGGGGCGACACTGTCAGCTACATCGGCACCTTGCGCACTAACGCCAGAGGAAATGAAAGCACAGGCCATACTGAGTTGGAGTAAACGAGGATTAAACATACATGTCCTTATTATTTTATTTTGAGTACCGGGTAAAGCGAACAGTCAAGATAGTCATACAACGTTATTTTCTAAGCCAATATCGTTAAACGCTTCACATTGTTTCAGTTTAGTCACTTTATCGACACATTAACTTCGTTTTAGCGACATATCTCTGTCAACAACTGAGACAAAACTAAAGGCAGGAAATCAAATAAAGAGCCCTTATATGCCAGCACATCTTTCGCAAAGCATGAAAACATGGTTGCTAAAAAATGATTCTAACCCGCCGCAATTTTTCAACACTGAAACACGTTACCAACCCAGTTTGAAAGAAAAAATAGCAACCATTCGCTCCTACCTGAACATCGACAAATTACTCAACTTCCAGCCACCTGAAATTCCCATCGTCACGATTGATAAACAAGACTTTGAACACACCACTGACGATTGTGTATACCGACTGGGTCACTCCAGTGTTTTGATGAAACTTGATGGCAAAGTCATTTTGACTGACCCCGTCTTGAGTGAACGAGCATCGCCGCTAGATTGGGCTGGGCCAAGGCGTTATCACCCCTTGCCAATTGATATTGATGCACTCCCTGAAATCGATGTGTGTCTAATCAGCCATGATCATTATGACCACCTCGACAAAGAAACGATGAAACACATTCACCATAAAGTGCGTCACTTTTACGTACCGACAAATGTGGGTCAATACCTAGCTGAATGG
Organism: Vibrio sp. 10N.261.55.A7; assembly: GCF_002877365.1. Lineage (GTDB taxonomy): Bacteria > Pseudomonadota > Gammaproteobacteria > Enterobacterales > Vibrionaceae > Vibrio. Next base: position 2,840 of record NZ_MCWZ01000130.1, on the reverse strand, counting down.
GGCGTGCCGGAAAGCAAGATCACTGAGTTCAACTGGTGGCAGTCTCGCAATATTCATGGGATTCTTTTTGCGTTTACCCCAACACAGCACTTCTCAGGTCGCTCCTTTAAAGAAAGAGACACGTCTTTATGGGGAAGTTGGGTAGTCAAAGCCAATCAATGCCATCTTTTCTTCAGTGGTGATTCAGGGTATTTCAGTGGATTTAAAGAAATTGGTGAACGTTACGGCCCCTTTGACCTAACGCTGATGGAGACAGGTGCTTACGATGATAATTGGGCCGATATTCATATGTTTCCAGAGCAAAGTGTTCAGGCTCATATCGATGTACAGGGGCGTTACATGATACCCATTCATAATACGACCTTCGATTTGTCATACCATGTATGGAATGAACCCTTGATGCGAGCGCAAACCGAAGCCAAGCGACGCCATGTTGACATGGTGTGCCCAAAAATTGGAGAAAAGATCGTCGTTTCTCAACTGGGAAAAGAATCAAAGCCTGGCATTTGGTGGGAGTGATAACGCCAATTATCGCTATTGAACCGACATCACAGTTGGCTTGGTAATCGATATTTCTTTCAGTAAACGAAAATCGATTGCCGCCAACGCTCAAAAAGCCACCAACCGAACCAGAATCACTGGCCATTCCTCTGTTTTGTCGCGCCAAAAAGCTTGAATGTGATAACATCCGCCACCATAAACACCATACATTCGGCATGATTTCAGCATTTGCGATTGATGAGCGAACTTTCACGCTTAACAAACTATGACTTTAGACATGAGTACCTATGATTGAAGGTACCGACAAAAAGCAATAGAGCAAACAAGTCATGTCAGCGGTGAGAACGTCACCGATAATACAACGACCAAGAGAGCGTCATCATGAACTTTGATATTAATCTAATTCCCCAAACATTCGATATGCTTCACACAGGCTTAGCCGTATCGAGTGTATTACTCCTCCTTGTCGCAGTTTCTCGTAAATCTACCGTGATCGAAAAAGTGGTTGAAAAGCCCGTTGAGAAAATTGTTGAAGTGGAAAAACCAGTAGAAAAAATTGTAGAAGTCGAAAAAGTAGTTGAAGTAGAAAAAGTGATCGAAAAAGTGGTTGAAGTAGAATCTAAGTTGGCCACAGCCTCAACGGATTCAGCCATGCAATTGCTGTCAATCATGCAACAGGAAGCGCGTTTAATCGACTTCCTTAAAGAAGATCTCACCTCGTTCTCTGACGAAGAAGTTGGCGCAGCTGCTCGCGTGATCCATACCGGTGGCCAGAAAGTACTGAATGATTATGTCTCTTTAAGCTCAGTTCGAGATGAAGAAGAAGAAACTCGTATCACCATCGAAGAAGGCTTTAACGCACAGCAGATTCGCTTAACAGGTAATGTGACTGGTTCAGCACCGTTTACTGGCACGCTTGTTCATAAAGGTTGGAAAGCAACAGACATGACTTTGCCGAAATTGGCGCAAAACTACGATGCCTCTATCATTGCTCCTGCAGAGGTTGAGCTGTAATGGAAAATCAACACACTGCAAAATACAGCGTTGGTATCGATTTAGGCACAACGCACTGCGTGCTGTCCTACACTGAGAAGCACATCGACGCGACAGAACTACCGGAAGTTCATGTTCTGCCGATTGCTCAATTGACTGCGCCTGGCACAGTAGAAAGCAAAGACCAGCTGGGGTCATTCCTTTATCAGCCTCATGAACATGAAATGAATTCAGCGTCTCGCGTTCTGCCTTGGTCTAGTGAGCCTACCGCACTTGTTGGTGCTATCGCTCGAAACCTAGGTTCAAAAACACCAATTCGACTGGTTGCAAGCGCTAAATCTTGGCTCTGCCATGGCGGCGTCAATCGACGCGATGCCTTTCTTCCTGCAGGAAGCCCTGAAGATGTAAGCAAAGTCTCGCCACTTCGGGCAACAGAGCTGTACCTTGAACACCTCAAGCAAGCTTGGGATCACACACACCCTGATGCAGCTCTGTCCGATCAGGAAGTGACCATAACGGTACCGGCATCATTTGACCCAGCGGCGCGCGATCTCACTGCAGAAGCGGCTCGCAACACTGGATTCGAACACCTGACTCTTCTAGAAGAACCACAGGCGGCACTTTATTCTTGGATCAACAACAGCGGCGACGCTTGGCGTGATGAAGTCAACGTCGGTGATATTGTTCTTGTTGTTGACGTTGGTGGGGGTACAACCGACCTTTCACTCGTCGAAGTTACCGAAGACGACGGCAACTTATCGCTTAATCGAATTGCGGTTGGTGAACATATTCTGCTCGGCGGCGATAACATGGATCTCGCCCTTGCTTACCGTCTTAAAATGAAACTGGCTCAGCAAGGTAAAGAACTGGCACCATGGCAAATTCAAGCCATGACACACGCTTGCCGTGATGCAAAAGAGTCACTGCTTAACGACGCTGATTTACACTCTGTGCCAATCGTTGTTCCAAGCCGAGGCTCTAAGCTTCTAGGCGCAACATTAAAAACAGAGCTAACACAGCAAGAAGTACAACAAACATTGGTTGATGGCTTTTTCCCAAGTATTCCTGTCTCTGAGCACCCAGTTCAAAAACCTCGCGGTGCATTAACTCAGATGGGCTTGCCCTACGCGCAAGATGCAGGCATTACGCGCCATATCGCAGCGTTTTTAACGAAACAAGCGTCAGCTCAAGGTGATCATTCATCAGAGCCAGCCGCTCAAAGCTTTGACCCATTCGCCAACATGGCTGGAATTCACGGTATGGAGAACCAGCCAGTTGCGCAAGACTTTATCAAACCAACCGCTATCTTGTTTAACGGCGGGGTGTTGAAATCAGAACTGCTAGCA
>NZ_MCWZ01000129.1 GCF_002877365.1 Vibrio sp. 10N.261.55.A7 | reverse complement strand
TACTTCATCAGCAACAACCGCAAAGCCACGGCCTTGTTCACCAGCCCTCGCGGCTTCAATAGCAGCATTAAGAGCAAGTAAGTTGGTTTGCTCAGCAATGCCTTGGATAATGTGTACCGCACCACCAATCTTTTCAACATGCTCATTGAGAGAAGAAATAGACGTTTGGCTTTCTCCGAGTATGTTAGAAAGTTCGCTTATGTTATCAACCGTAGAGCTGACAACCTCACGCCCATTTTGCGCATTGATTGAAGCTTGTTGAACACCCTCAACAGCGACGGCTGTGCTTTCCGAAATCTCATTGATAGTAGCAACCATCTCTTGAACGGCCGTTGCCATAGAGGTTGTGTGGTCAGCCTGAGCGTGGAACTGTGAGATAACATTTTGCAATTCGTTATGCATGTTATCTGTCGTCTTAGAGAGTTGACCTGCTTTACTTTGAGTTCCTGAAATCAGTACTTCTAGCTTATCAAGGAGCTTATTGAAGTAGGTCGAAATAGACACTAATTCATTGTTACCTCTGAGTTCCGATCGCATGGAAACATTGTTAGAGCGTGCTATTTCTTGAATAACGACGAGTAATTGAGAAACTTGAACGTTGATGGAGCGAGCGATTTGATAGATAAAAATAATGATGAAGATAATAATACCAGCCGTGACACCCTGTTTGATGACGAGTAATTTTGACTGAAATTGCTCGACTTCTGCATCCAGCGTTGCTGAGAACGTTTTGAACTGTTCTTCTACTGTATGAGACAAGCTACGTGTGGCCCCAAGGAGTCCTTTATTGTATGCCACGCCTATGACATGTTCTTGGTCAAGAATCGCTTGAGCATTGGCCAAGAACTCCGAGTCACTAATATTGGTGATTAAAGAGTCATCCCATTCACCAAAGCGAAGCTTTTTGTCGAATCTAATGATGTCAATTAGGTCTTTATCCCCTAGGCCAGTTTCCAATTTTTCTAAGGAAGCATTGTATTGCCCAAGTAAATTCTGGTTCTCTTTTAGACCGAAGCTGTCATACGCGCTCACCAGTGTCTCAAACCCTTTTTGATAGGCCGTTATGTCCGCGCGAAGCTGTTCTGTCGAAGCAAAATCGTTAGAGATCAATATGTCGGAAAGCTCCGCCTCTTTATTTAGGAATATTTTTATATTGTCTTCAAATTTACTCAAATATTT
>NZ_MCWZ01000128.1 GCF_002877365.1 Vibrio sp. 10N.261.55.A7 | reverse complement strand
ATAAAGAGAATAATCTGTGGTTGTAATCGTAAGACCAATGACAAATAAAGAGTGGTCTACTGGTCATGTTGATTGGTTAGGCTATATGCACTAGTGAAGCTTGGTGACGGGTTTTACGGTTTCATACATTAGTGTAACACTCTTATTTTGGGGAAGTTTTAAATGACTGAAGATGATAAAAACCAAGCACCTGAATCTCGCAATATGGGGCTAGCTATGGCGATGGGAACAGGTATCGGTATTATTTTTGGTGAATTAATTTTCGATAATATAGGTGTTGGTATCGCGATTGGTGCTGGAATCGGCATTGCGTTTAGCGGCTTTATTAAAACCAAATAAATCCATGCGCTAAGAGAACAAAATCAACCGTCTAACAAGTCTTTTCAGCGGGTCAGTTTCATCGATGATCACCCCAATGATTTAGATATGTGTCAGGCATTGTTTACGATAATTTCAATCGATACCACGCTCGGCATGTTTACTACGTGCAAGACTTTCAAGTTAGATACCCCACACTTTCGAGTTCTGTTATCAATTTTTAGAATTCCACCTATGGTATGTTGTTTTTAGTTTGGTGAGCGCTGCTCACACCTTAATGTGGCGTTAGCACACTTGGCAATACAGAGGAAGTATAAAGTGATCGTAAGGAATGCGACGGTAAAAGATTCTCATCAATTACTTAGGCTAATTGAGCTCAAAGCATCATTCGACCGAAGTATGAAAGGGTTTAGTGGTGAAGTATCGACGACACCCGAAAAAATTGAACGAACCCTATTTGGAGAACACCCCTTTGCTTTCGCACTGTTATTAGAAGCAAAGAAGAATATTCTTGGGTTTGCACTTTACCACTTTAGATACTCATCATTCAGTGGCGAACCGTCTATCTGGTTAGATGACCTATTGATATTGGAGGGAGAAAGATCAAAAGGTTGTGGTGCCAAGTTAATGAGTGCATTGGAAAACGAAGCTCAGAAAGCTCAAGCTTCTCATATTGCATGGACCGCCAGCCCTCTTAACAAGCGCGCTCATCAGTTTTACAGTAATTTAGGTGCGAATGTTGACCGAATGGACGGAAATAGACCGTTCTTCAGGCTTGATATCAACGGCTAACAAAACATTCCGCCCGACACTTTACACTTGGCGTATTGCGACGCGCCTGGTCAATATTTAAGGATGTCTCTCTGTTGAAGACTATTGAAACTGAACGATTAACCCAAGAGCTTTAACAGGGCATCAAAACGAAGGAGGTTCTTTTGAATACATGGATATTAGGCTCAGGGTTGCTAGCAACATTGACTGCGTTAGTACACATATTTGCAGGTCAAATCGATCCGGTTAAACCTTTTCTTAAATCAAATCTAGATGATATTCCAAAGGCAACACTTCTAGCCTGCTGGCACCTTGTCTCTGTCACTTTGCTAACTAGCGCTTTGATACTCTTGTATGTCGGCTGGCATGGAATTGTCCCGTTCTACCTGCCTATGCAGTTCGTTGGGGCGTTGTATATTCTGTTTGCATTGGTTTTTGTCGCGGTTGGGTGGTATTTCTTTGGGATTAAGGTTTTTGTAAAGCTCCCTCAATGGGTCTTACTCCTTCCAATTGGATTGCTCGCAATCTATGGTGGGATGTGTGGGTAACAAGTGATTCAACTTGCGATCGTTATCGCAATGGGTAGACACTACTTAGTTCGCGAACCAAGCGCGTTCAATTTATCAGTTAGATGGACGGCCAAACCCAATCTCTCGCGAAGCACATCGCTTCTAGCGAACTAATAACAAGGCGTATAACTTCAGGTACATACCGCCAAGGAATATGCAGCCGCAGAACACCGCCAAACTTTATTGACAAGGAGACACAATGAACATAGGTATCTACATTTATGATCAGGCAGAGGTTCTTGATTTCTCTGGGCCATTTGAAGTATTCAGCACTGCTAAACGATTAGGTGCTCAAGATATTAATGTATTCTTGATCTCAGAGAACCTTGAGCCCGTAACTGCGCGCGGTGGTTTCAAAATTCTGCCCGATTACTCGTTAGACAATCATCCTCAGATTGATCTATTAGTCGTTGTGGGCGGCGTTCACACAAATGAAATGCACAAGTCTAACCTACTCAATTGGCTTACTTCTGTCGCGCCTTTGGCTAGCGAAGTCGCATCAGTCTGTACTGGAGCGTTTCTTCTGGCAAAAGCGGGTTTATTAAAAGACGAGAAAGTAACAACCCATTGGGAAGACATCTCTGAGTTAAAATCAGCGTTTCCTAACTTGCAAGTAGTGAACGATCAGCGTTGGGTCACTTCTGGAAAATTCACAACCTCAGGTGGCATTTCTGCGGGTATAGACATGAGTCTGCACCTAGTATCAAAGCACTACGGTTTTGAACAGGCTAGAACGGTGGCAAGGCAGATGGAATATAACTGGCAAGAGACCGCCTAAACAATTAGGGAAGGAAAACAGCCATCAACATTGTGGGTCAATACTCGTCAGGTTGCTTTTATAGAACTGTGTTCATAACACTTTTCGTTTATGCGACTTATTAATGTAAGGTGATTCGTTTTACTTTGATGTTAAGCCTAGCCCCACACTCATTTTAAAATGGGCAGCCGTGTGTGGCCTTTAATTTTACCCTGAAACTCATTTATAGAATCGGAGATTAGTTATGGAAGCATTTGGTATGTCAGGATTTACATTCGGAATTGTGGGTTTTATTTTTGGCCTCATTGCATTCAAACGTGTAGATAAACTAGAAAAAAAGCTGAAAGAGCTCAACGTTTTAGACCAAGATTTCAAGTCGCAATAGCTTAGAATTCGATATGTATTGGTTTGTAGTATCTATGTAGGCTATGTGTCTACATAGGTTATGCATAAATGTAAAAGTCTGAATTCATCTTTATAACGCCAAGCTAAGGGGCTAG
>NZ_MCWZ01000127.1 GCF_002877365.1 Vibrio sp. 10N.261.55.A7 | reverse complement strand
GCGAACACCAGCCGCGCCGCGACCCGCTGCGTAAACACCTTTACTATCCTTTGAAAGCGCTAGTGCTTCGCTCGATTTTTTGTCATAACCGACTACACCTAAAGCAACGTAAGGTTTCAGTGATAGGCCACTATCTGTAACGAATGTATAACCTGCTTCAGCCTCTACCGCTAGCTCATACATAGTGCCGATGTTTTCACCTTTTTTGTCTTTCTGGTTTTTGTAATGTGTGTAGTTTGTACCGCCAGCTTTCACGTTGACCGCGAAAATGCTGTTGAAATCATAGCCGCCTTCTACTGCAAGCGTAGTTTCAGTTCCGTACTTTTCTGAAACTGAAGAGTTGCCAATATCAGAACCAAAACCACCACCTACGCGGAAGCCTGATGTATCAGATGCTGCAAATGAAGATGCCGTCATAAGTGCTAAAGTTGTTGCTAGAATTACTTTTTTCATTTCGATTACCTCTAATAATTTTAATGTCTCCCTTTTCATATTTGCCAATCCCGTTTGGCTTGAGGTGTAATTTACAGAAGTAAGTCGAACAATCAAAAATAGAAAACATCGTTTTTATCGATAGGTCGAAGACCCTTGTAATTCCATCCGTGTTTAGATCACGTTTTATCTCGAAATTCCTATCGAGATTGATTCACATTAATTGCTACCGTAGTTCATTCTTCATTCTATAGGGCTAGCCTCAATCAGTATGAATTGCACACAACAATCAATTCAAAAAGCTAATAGTTCCTAACTAAGAGTAATCGATATTCTGATACATAATGGCTTTGTACATTACATGATTGCTTTCTTAGCATGAAGATAACGTAAGTTTACAGCTTGTCTTTACGCCATTGAAAATTGAATGCCTAGAAGTGGGTTACTGGTAACTTTTAAGCATAAGCTCAAATAGGCTGAGACAGCTAGAAAGACTTGCTAATAAACGATTTGTTCAACCCCGAACGAGTTATGTGTTACTACTTGTTTGTCGTTGGGTACTTCTAAATTCTAGCAACCGTTTATGTATCGAACCTACGCAGAAATAAAAGGTGATCAGAGAGTCAGACAGGAAACTTAAAGCGCCGTTAGTGGAATGGCACACAAGCTTTAGTGATAGTGTCTTCACCGCTTTGCTTCCTTACGTGAAAGAGCATTCTTTAACCGTAGAACAAGCAGCCAAGTTGCTAAAAATGACACCCAGAACGTTCCAACGACGGCTGAAAGAAGAACGAACCAGTTTTCGAAACGTAAAAGAGAGTTTAATGCTCTCAGTCTCATGTGAATTGATGGAAGAAGGCCATTCACTGACACACATATCAAGCCAGCTCGGTTACAATAATATTTCGCATTATTCTCGTGCTTTCAAGCGTATAACAGGGTTGACCCCCAAATCATATCGAAAATCGATTTTAGGCCTCAATTGAATGAGCAACAGGATCCGCTATTTTCACATTATCGACAATAGTGAGGTAACAATGCATCCAGACGATAAGAAAAAGGCCACCAGGTATGTGGCCTTCTGCAGAGTCAAACTTATTCAATGTTAGCGACTTGATTGCGCCAATATGTTGATTTTTCTTTATCAACACTTCCGTATTTCGGATTTAAATAGAACTCAACCAATTTAAGCTGCGCTTCCGATATCCCCTGTTTAGCCACTTGCCAAAGCCAGTATTCTGCGATTTTGAAGTCCTCTTCAGAATGTCCTCGCGTAAGATAATAATCGGCCAATAGCATTCTCGCACTCACATCACCACTTTGAGCGGCTTTTTTAACCCAAGTGTTATTTGTCAGGTCACCAAATTCGGAATAAATGGATAGGTGTATTATTGCGGGCATGTAGCCTAAATGAGCGGCACGTTCGATCCAGTAGAGCGCTGCACTTATATTTTCTTCAACACCTGTTCCGGAAATATAGAGGAGTGCTAAATTGTATTGTGCTTCAAGATGATCTTCATTTGCAGCCAATCGATACCAAAACATGGCCTCTTCAAGGTCGACGTCCGTGTTTTCCCCTTGCTCGTACATCATTGCAAGTTTCACTTGAGCATCAACTAAACCCGCATTTGCCGCTGCCTTTGTTATTTGTAAGCTGTCATAAGGGACTGAGTCTATTTCCGACTCTGTATTTTGTGTAACGTTGTCACTGCTCGACATCGCTGAATAAGAGATGAGTAAAGCAGAGAGAAAAGTAATGATTCGATGCTTGAGCATGGATAATTCTCCGACGAATAATGGAATAAGTTTAAAGCAATGTGTGTGCGTTACTTATCTTATTGCGCCATCCAAAAACGAATCCAACGACCAACCCTATGGATATAAATCTTCTTACACCGTATCAATAGACAGTGATTTCCCTGAACAATGTGGTGTTAGGTTACAGATTCATAAGGGGCTAGCGGCCACAAGTATTAAACTGTAGCGAGTAATAAGTACAGCTAGTAAAAAGTACAGATAAGAAAAAGCCCCCATTCGGGGGCAGGCGAGGTAATCACCTCGAGAATTTCTTCATGGAATTAGAACTTGTAACCAACCGTCAACATGCCTTGGTTTAGCAGTTGGTCTTTACCATCCAGTTTTGTGCCGTGACCTGAGAAGTCAGTCGCTTGAATGCGTCCGTCAACATAGACGCCATTGTCTAGTGTCAT
>NZ_MCWZ01000126.1:1538-7830 GCF_002877365.1 Vibrio sp. 10N.261.55.A7 | reverse complement strand
TAATAAAGTGTATCGATTGTCGTTTATTTAATAGGAATGTGTTTGAATAAATAGGAAGTCTTTGTGAATCTAACCGACATTAAACTGGTTCCAGCATTGGTGGTTAATGGTCAAGTGATCTTTCATCCTAAAGAGAGTTATTCAGAAAGGATCACGGTCCATCAAATGTCGGACTTCTTAAAAGGTCATGAAATCATAAAAGAAAAACCGCCTGCAGAACCGAACTTAGTGGTTGTAAACTCGGGGGTCGTAGCCACAACGTATTCTATTTAAGCGCGTGAGTCATTCTGGGCAGTGAATCTGAGTGAGCGAAGTGAGGGGTAGACCGCTTGCTTAGCGATTGTTACACGCTTAGCGAATGACTGCACAAGACTAATTTGCATCGACAGCATTCGTTTGTTTAAAGCAATTGAACTGAATAAAGTGATCGATCTGGTTGGGAATATAGTGACTGTAGAGCAAGCTTGTATGGTTACTGTTGAGCTTTAAGTGATCCGTCATCCCTTCTATTTTTGTTTCTTCTACCGTTACTGTGCCGTCACACTGTTCGTTATCCAATAGAATAGGTCTTAAGCCGATAGGCAAAACACCCGCGATACATCCCAATTTTTGTGGAAATGACCACTCGTCCTGGTGCTTTTCAAGGCCATGTTTCGGGGAATTCCCTAATAGCGCGCCGAGCCCCATTTCAGTGAGCTTTTCGGCAATAGATGCCCCCTGTATTGGCGAACCAATCGCGACGACATGAGAAATACGCGTTTTTGCTGGATTTCTGCTGGCCAAGTAATGCTTGATCATCAGCCCACCTAAGCTGTGGCCAACGAGCACATTGGTTGTGAATGGGTCTAAGATGGTATCTATCTCTTCAAATAGGCTCTCTGCATCGATATTCACGCTGTTATAACTGACAACATCGGTTTGGTAACCAAGGCGGTTCAGCCTTTGGCTAAGTGGCAGCAGAGCAACGCCATGCATGTAGAGGCCGTGCAAGAAAACTATCTTCATTGATAACTCCTATCGCAATGCAATTCTTGTCGTGACCACATCCATAAATTTCAGCAGTTGTGGTGATTAGAACAATTTTCGAAATTCAAACTGGCTTAGAGCTTTTAGTCAATTTAGCAAAATTTGCAGATGTTGAGGGATTTATTTGATGACGATAGACAGGTATTCGAGCGGAAATGATGAAGTAGTGGGGCTGTGCATGTTGAATAAAACGCAAAGGGCACTTAGCTTGGTTTGTCGCATTCGTGCGTTGAGAAAATGGGATACCCGCTATGAATGTAGCTTAGAAGCCTAGGTATCGATATCTCTGAGCTCTTTAAGGGTTTTCCGAGCTCTGACGGAATTAGCGGCCCTGACAAGTGGTGTTTTGAAAATAATAAAGCGGCGCTGAGTGTCCTTACTAGAGTACCAGCGCCGCTTCATTGACATTGCTTCAGTGACTTGTTTCTACCACAAAGAGTGACAGGAACGTTGTTGGGTGCGTAATCCCAACAACGTTCCCAACAACTTTAGTCAGTTCAATTAGTTAACTTTGTTGAAACGCAGTGTTTGAACTTTTTGCTCACTTCCATCTATGAAGGCATAAGTATCAACAAACCAAACGTTTGTGCCAGCAAAGCCAAGCTGCATGCGTACATCTGCTGTGTTGACGCCATCGTAAATGACATCGTTAACATTCGTTGGGTAGAATTGGTAACGGTTTGCTTGCGGCAAGAATTCACCCGCAAAGTTGACTGTTACATTTTTTGCCTTGTTGGTTAGGTCGAATTGGTAACCTTGCTCTGCAGTGTGAGAGAACTGAGCAATGAGATTCACGCCATCGTCGTTTGTAAGTGTAATGTCGGCTTGTGTTGTTTTTACCAAGTGACCTGTTGCTTTAATTGCGCTGGCCATCTGGTTTTCCGTGATGTGGTTGCGAATTGTCACGTTCCAATCACCAATAAAGTTATTTAGCTCGTCCCAGTTTTGATTGGCTGCTGTGCCGTTCCTACTATTACCCCCACCAATGGTAGAAATAGCCTCATCACGGCTTTCGTGGCGAATATTGTCACGGTTGTTTTGCATATCCGCTGCTGCGCCACCGACACCACCAGCAACACCGCCAGCAATAGCACCGGTTACCGCGAGTTCCGGTTCACCCGTTAACGCGCCCAAGGTTAAGCCCAGTAGAGCACCACCTACCGCGCCTTGCTTCGTGGCAGCGTTCGGATCGTCTTCGCCAGGAGTGACACAACCCGCTAAAAGGGGCAAAGAGAGCGCAGCGATTAAAGAAGTTTTGGTGATGTATTTCATAATGTTTTCTCTAGTAAGGCTTTTAATAAAACGATGTTTTTTAACTTGGTTTGGATTATACGTAGAGAATTTTCTGAATCTAGTTATATCGGTGATAAGCATTAGTTATCACGTAACAAAATGTGAATGTCCCATTTCGACGTTTTAATGGTCTTTTACTTGCGCCGAAAAGTGAAAAGCTAGCACTTTGAAAGCGTGCATATTTTTGTCGTTTCCGCTGGTGGTGAGCGAACGACTTCACTGTTTGGTTCGATTTTATGGGTCAAAAATGGAAAATATCGGATATACTGTATGTACATACAGCTCTGGTGTAATTATGTATCAATCGATTCAAATAGCTGTTGGATACAGCATTTTTAGGCTCAATGATGAAGGACCAATTGGTGTCAGTAAGAGAAATGACGGCATGATCAGCGCATTGCTTAAACGAGGGGATCGATTCTCAGCCCCATTTGGTGGTTTTGTAGAAACCAAGAATGTCCTTGGACTTAAGAAAGTGAAGCTGCTTGACGTGAAGTTCTTATGCAGTGACCGGGAAGGTGTTGATGTTGAATACGCAATACCCAGAGAGCACTACCTAGTTGGTGGCTATATTGAGAGTCGCTTATGTATTCTGCTGTTCGATGGCAAAGTGAAACACTATTTACGAAAAGATGCGGACCAAAAGGACACGAATAACGTATTTGGCCTATTTTGATGGGTGTTCGGGTTCTTTGGCTTTTCGTTCTTTATTTCACCGACGGGATTGCTGATGGCCTTATAAATTGCTTTGTAAATTAAATCGTAGAGTGCTTGGTAGCTGACCTTAGTAACTGCGCCAGTATTAGCGTGCCGCCTTTGCTAGTTCGGGTTGTTTCTATTCTATTGATGATCATTGCGTAAGGCAGAAAACCACTCTTGACCTGACTTTCGGAATCAATCAAAGTGGCTCGATAGTTTACATCGTTTTGGAAGGTTAAGATGACAAAGAAAATCGTACAGTTTGAATATGAAAAAGAAACGAAAAATAGCGTCCGCTATAAAGAAGTTCCTGAAGAAGGGACTGCGCCAATCGTTGGTTCTCTCTACGTGCAAAAGTGGTTTGCGGGTGAGAGTAAAAACTTAGAGATAACGATTGAAAAAAAGGACTAACAATCCAAATATTAAAGGTAGCGGTGCGTGATACCCACCGCTATTTAGAGTTAAACAATCACTTTAACACGCCCAACATCACCGCTTTCCAAGCGTACCTTGATACCATGAGGGTGATTGGGAGATTTTGTTAGCAGATCTTTAACGATGCCTGACGTCAGGGTGCCAGTTCGTTGGTCTTTCTTAAGTACAATTTTAACTTCTATTCCTGGGCGTATGTTCGCACGCTGAGTTCCGCTCATTGCATAACCTTTTGTTGTATAGTTTGTCTCTCGTTGCGAAAGTTACCTATATTCAGCCCAATACACAAGAACTAGTGTCATGGGTGTTTGCGCTGAACTTGTTTCATAAACTTAAGTGTAAACCTAAAGAAATAGACTCTAATTAATTGATTCTTAATTATTTATACATTCTAAGTGACACGGCTGAAATTTGATTCACTCACAGAACTTAAAACTCTTCAGGGACTTCAAATTCCATGTCTTGTTCTGTAACAGGGTGACGAAGTTTTAAATACCCCGCGTGAAGATGAAGCCGAGAATCTTTAAAGCCATAGAGATCATCACCGACGATGGGCGTATTTAACCCAGCCTGATGGGCACAATGCACTCTAAGTTGATGAGTACGGCCTGTTGTCGGATACAGATAAACCTTGGTGCGACCATTCTCAACAGACAGCACTTCAAAGCGAGTCTCTGCTTTTCGCCCGTGCTCATGACAAACCATTTGCCGTGGCCTGTCTTGCATATCCCCCGTCAATGGGAGATCAATGACACCTTCTGTTGGGGCAACAACACCTTCAAGCAAAGCCGTATAACGTTTTTGAACACAGCGTTCGATGAATTGTTTTTGCACGTGTTTATTGGTTTCAGCCGTCAGCGTAAAGACCAACAAGCCTGATGTTGACATATCCAGCCTGTGAACGAGTAAGGGGCCGGTTGCGTCAGGGTATCTTTCCTGTAAGCGAGCAAGTACAGAGTCGCTGATGTGTTTACCAGACACGGAAAGAAACTCCGCAGGTTTGTTGACCACGACGAGAGCCTCATCTTCGTAGACGATCTCGAGTGTTTTGTTCAGTGAAGGGGTTTGTTCGAGTGGACTTTCGTCGATTTCTATCCCCTTGAGCATGAACTCCAGTATCTCAAAGCATTTACTTTGGCAAACAGGGTAGAGGTTTTTGTGTTGGCGAATTTGGTTGTAAGGCGATTTCCCCCACCAGAACTCACCCAGTGCCAACGGTGTTAGCCCTTGTGCAAAAGCGGCTTGAAGCAGCTTAGGCAGATTTTCTTCAATAGAGTGATGGATTGGGTTCCGTTGCGTTTCGTTGCAGTTAAATAATTGGTACAGGCTTTTTGTGTCACCGAGTGCATTCGTCAACTGACACGCATTTTGTTGTTCTGTATCTAACGACTCAATGACTTTTTGGCGTTCACTTTTGAGTGATAAAATGCAGGCTTCATGGGAATCAATCTTGTCGTCTATGGTATCAAGCTCCTGCTTCCATTGAGTTTTGAGTGTTTTAAATGCGCGTTTATCGCTACTACTTTGAATACCAAGCTGTTTGATTACGTCATCAAGTTGTTTTTTGTCTTTATCTTGATGAAATTTAGCCTTAGCAGTATCGCGCTTTCTATTCCTCTCTTTCTTATTGTTTTCCATTGTTTGTTGAAAGCTCGTGCTCTCGCGTTCCGAGAAAAGAGTCAGCTCTTTCTTGCGACTTTTTAGCTGGCAAAAGGCAATGTCATTGACGGCGGCGTTGATGTCACTCGATAGAGTTGAGGCCTTGAGCTGGAGAGAATCAATAGTTTGCTGATGTTCAGAGCTGATTGGATGCGAGCGTGCAAAAAAGGACGGTGCTATATTGTCTTGATTCGGTTTCCCTCTGTATGAGGCGAGAAACCCAAGCTCTCCTCTCGCTGACCTAACCACCAATACAGCAAACATATTTCCCTTTGAATGGAAGTCATGTGCCCATTCTGTTTGTGTCTCTAGGTAGTTCTGCAGTTCGTTGATAGCAATCTGTGCGAGAGGGTGCGGGTCATAGTAGTAGGGAAAGGTAAAGTGATTTGGTAGAGCTAAATGGTCCACAGGCGTAGAGTATGAAAATAGATCTGGATGTTGCTCGTGGTTTCGTTTCATGCAGTGGTTATTCTCAGAAGCTTGTGGTTGCTAGTCTACCGATTGAGTGCATAGGAGTATAGATAAGTATGATGGATATCATTAGATTGTGCGAAGATCAAAAGTAATAGCTGAAAAGCTCAACAGCGCTAAGGTTTACATTGTAAATTAACTTGAATTAGGTTTGTCTGTTTTGTGCTGAAAGAAGAAAGAAGAAAGAAGAAAGAAGAAAGAAGAAAGAAGCCATGTGCTGGAATATACGGAAAAGAAAAACGCCGCATCCTTGCGGCGTTTGTACTTCGGCGGCCAAACCGGAAACTTGTCTCTTAACTTTAGTGTAGGAAGAGAATGAGAACTCTGCCCAGTAAATTTAGTTAAGTGTATAACTGATCGTTTGTTTTCCCGTTGCTTGCTTCATTTGGGAAAAGTAGTGATGAGACTTTTGTAGCGTATCCATTTCAAGCATCCATTGAGCACTGCGTTGTGAGGCGCAAAACTGACCAATATGCGACACCAGATCTTCACTGTATTTATTCAAAATGTTGAGGGTCTTGTAGACCAAATCACTCTCCTCAATCGAAATGAACTGCAACTGGCAATAGCATTGATTGAGTACATGGAAAGCACATTGTGAACGCCCCATTTTGATTAACACCTGAGATTGAGAAATGGCAGTGTCCCTTAAGGTCGATACAAGGGCAACGAACTGACATGGCTCTATATTATCGGCATAAAGAGAACTATT
>NZ_MCWZ01000126.1:0-833 GCF_002877365.1 Vibrio sp. 10N.261.55.A7 | reverse complement strand
GGCATAAAGAGAACTATTAATGTGCGAAGGAATGTAATGAAGCACGTTGTCGAAAAGATGGTACGCCTCTGGCCAATGCCCTTGCGCCAACAATAGTTCTGCCTTTTGGTACGCTCTCCAACAGTGTTGAATGTCCATTACTCTTCCTAGATAATCTCGTTATACCGATTGTAAATGAAAATCATTTGCAATTGCAAGGCGTGAGTTGTGTAGATTTATTAATCATTTAGTCTTAACTTTTCTCTTATAAGGGGCATATTGATGGATATTTGTTCATTTAAACCTGATTTGGCGGTAAGTCACTAAAAAGTCACAAAAATGCATCTAAACTGAGTTGGAAGAGAAAGAACTTACCAAGGAGGTAGTGATGGCGATTCAAAGATTGAACTCAGAGCAACTCTATAATGCCGCTCTATTGGAGCAGTTGCCGTGCAAATCGACCAAAGAACTGGCTCCTATTGATGAGATTGTCGGGCAAAAAAGGGCGCAAAAAGCGGTCGAGTTTGCCATGTCCATCAAAGAGAAGGGCTACAACATTTATGCGATTGGCCAGAATGGGCTAGGTAAGCGTACCATGATTTTGCGCTATCTAAATCGTCATCAGCATGATGCGGCCGCGCTGTTTGATTGGTGTTATGTCGCCAATTTTAAAGACATACGTACGCCAACCGTGCTCAAACTGCCTTCTGGTGTGGGCGCAAAACTCAAAACCGACATAGAAAAGCTGATGACCAAATTGGTCAATGCCATGCCGCTTGCCTTTGATAATGAAATGTACATCTCTCGTGCTGAGAAACTTAAAAATCAACTCGCGAACAAGCAACAACTAGAGT
>NZ_MCWZ01000125.1 GCF_002877365.1 Vibrio sp. 10N.261.55.A7 | reverse complement strand
TTTGATCAACAACGCCCTTCCAATGACGTTTTATCAAAAGGCTCATGATTAAGTGCCTGAACTTGATTCCAATAGTTTTCCATAATGAAAACCACCACACGCTCTAATTGCCCCATGATCGGCAAATGAAACTGTGAAACACCGTTGAATGCTTTTGGGTCCAATTGAGCTACCGGGAAATCAAGAATACGCTTTTCATTCCTTTGAGATAATTTTAGCGCACCAAACAAAAAAGCCATTTTAAAAGGAAACTCAAAATCAAAATCGATTTCGAGTAACTCTAATTCACTTTCAAACTTAAACGTTAAGAACCTTTCAGGTATCTCATAGGTAAGAGACTCTACGTTATTTATTAAAGTCGCGTCTTTACTCAAAGGATTGTGTGTACGACCAAAAGGTAGATTATACAACTCGATAAAGTATCTATTGCTCATTTTACCAAAGTAAGAACGAAAAGATCCGCCTCTTCCAATTGCCTTTATAAAACCAACTTTAAACAAGGCCTCTAACTGTGACTTTAAGCGACTCTCAGAAATCCCCCCCATCAACTCCCTAATTCTTTTATTTGTCAGGTTTCTAACAAAACCGACTTCATTAGAATGCATTACAAAAATGACTATCAAGAGCAAATTGGAGTTTCTCAGCTTAAAACCTCCTTCTGAGTCTTTAAATTTTTCGATTTTCAGTCGTGTATCTAAGGAAAACAGCTCATTCATTACTTTATTCCTAAAGCATGTATTATCTACCGAAAACCTTTCAAGATAATCCAGCTTAAATGTGAACTGCCTTTCTCTCTTAATAGATGAACCAACACTCCCCCGACCTTTTTCTTTAAAAAGCTCAATGACCATTTGCGTTGTTTTATGAGAAACACCAAAGTCATTTTTCAAACGAGAGGCAGATATATCCACCACTAAATTTGGTGTTCTTATTAAATCTAAATGTAAAGCAAGAGATAGAAATCGACACTCAGGTGAAAGTTCAAGATCTTGGCTCAACAACTCACTAATCAACCTCATAATTCACTACAC
>NZ_MCWZ01000124.1 GCF_002877365.1 Vibrio sp. 10N.261.55.A7 | reverse complement strand
CAGATTCTCTTGTTTATCTACCCCGACAACCAACTGGTAAGGAGACGACAGCAAACGGTCCAAATGACGATTCAATTTTTTAATTGATAAGCTGTCATTCAAAGCGATTAAGTTTTCTCGGTATTGTTCTCTGTCTTGAGCAGGTTGACGCACCGTCAGCGTGGTGGTTTTCCCATTAACATGGCCTACGGCGTCTGTGTTGTTCCAATCCGTGTCTAAGTTATCTAATCGGTTTTGCCATTCACTTTGTATTAACTCGAACTCATCTTGGCTAATACCGTGATCTCTGAGCTCACCGATGCTTCTTTGAAATAGCGCTTGGTTTTGTTCTCTTTTTTCCGTTGGGAAGGCCATTTCAGTGATGAAAAGTCGTTGATATGGGAGAGTATAGTCAACGGAGTAAAGCGCAATGACTGGAAGCGCTGCGTCCATGAATCGAGTAGACAATCGGTGCTGAATCACCGTATGTGAAATTTCATCTAACCAAGCTTCTTGTTGATCTTCTAGCGTCACTATCGCGCGATCACCTCTGTCGAAAACCATGCCATAACTTGGGTTTTCACCGTCTTCTAGAGTCGTAACCAGATCGGTAAAGTTGTAACGTTGACCCGCTTGCAGTGGCTCTAGTTGCTCGGTTGACGGCGTGTTTGCCCATGTCGCAAAGCGCTCTCTAATCATGGCTTCAATGTTAGCGCGGTCAAAGTCACCATAGATAACCAATTCAGTTCGGGCTGGTTGATACCACTGCTCGTAATAGGACTTGAGCTCTGAGACCGATAGGTCTTGAATCGTTTCTCTTGTGCCAATCGGGTCGCGTGTCTGATATTGCGTTCCTTTAATCAGATGATCGTAGTATTTGTACGCAAGGGGTTTGTTTTCAGGGCGGCTACGACGTATCTCTCCAATCACCACGCCTTTCTCTTTTTCAATTTCCCCTTCATTGAGATCTATGTGTTGGCTAATGTCAGCGAACCAAAGTAGGCCCTCATCCACTTTCTCATTACTAGGAAGGTCGAGTTTATAAACCGTTTCATGGTAACTGGTGTACGCGTTGACGTCAGCGCCAAAGCTCGCGCCGGCTTGTTCGAATAGTGCAACGATCTCATTGCCTTGGAAGTGCTTAGTACCATTGAAGGCCATGTGCTCAAGGAAATGAGCGTAACCGAGTTGATTCTCTGTCTCTTGAAGTGAGCCTGAATGAACAATAAGGCGCATTGATACCGGTGCTTTGTCGGATTGTCTTAGGTGGTAGGTGAACCCGTTTTCGAGCGTGTCGCTAGACCAGTTTGGATTGCTTTTGAGGGCAACTGGCGGGGGAGACGAAGCACAGCCTAAAGTGATACTGATGACGGCCAATACAGTGAGTAGCCGAGTGAATTTTTTTAACATAGAAACCTCATTGACGTTGATGTTCTATGCCACTATAAAATAAACCATTTCAAACGCTTAGTGGGTGTTTTGACCTATTCTACGATTGCGACTGACTGCATGTCGCAGTGATAGTGATATGTTGGATTACCTTAAACTTGAGACAGAATTGAGCGGTAATAAATAGTCAAATAAAGAGACTGATAAGAAAAGCCCTCGAGTCGTATTCACGAGCTTCGAGGGCTTTTTCAGGGTGAGTTCCCGTTAACGCTGAGAGTTCAGTGTTGCGTCAGGAATTAACCTTGTGTCGCTTGAATCGCAGTAAGAGCGATGGTGTATACGATATCGTCAACAAGAGCGCCGCGAGACAGATCGTTCACTGGCTTACGCATACCTTGAAGCATTGGACCGATAGAGACTAGGTCTGCTGAACGCTGTACCGCTTTGTATGTTGTGTTACCTGTGTTTAGGTCAGGGAACACAAATACTGTTGCTTTACCTGCTACAGGAGAATTAGGCGCTTTAGACGCGGCTACGTTCTCCATGATCGCTGCATCGTATTGTAGAGGACCGTCGATGATGAGATCAGGGCGTTTACCTTGAGCAATCTTCGTCGCTTCACGTACTTTATCGACGTCAGCACCTTTACCAGACTCACCTGTAGAGTAAGAGATCATTGCCACGCGTGGGTCAATACCAAATGCAGCTGCAGAATCTGCAGATTGAATTGCGATTTCAGCCAGTTGCTCGGCATTTGGGTCTGGGTTGATTGCACAGTCACCGTATACCAATACTTGATCAGGCAGAAGCATGAAGAAGATAGACGATACGATAGACGCATCTGGTGCCGTTTTGATGATTTGGAACGGAGGAACGATAGTGTTTGCCGTGGTGTGAACCGCGCCAGATACAAGACCATCAACTTCATTGTTCTCAAGCATCATTGTGCCTAGGAATACAGAGTCTTCTAGTTTTTCACGGGCAACTACTTCTGTCATGCCTTTCTTACCACGAAGCTCAACAAGGCGAGCAACGTAGTTTTCACGAACCGCTTCTGGGTCGATGATTTCAACACCAGCGCCTAGCTCAACACCTTGTGCCGCAGCAACACGGCGAATTTCATCAGGGTTACCGATAAGTACACAACTTGCGATACCACGCTCTGCACAGATAGCCGCTGCTTTAACCGTACGTGGCTCATCACCTTCAGGAAGAACGATGCGCTTACCCGCTTTACGAGCGTATTCAGTTAACTGGTAACGGAATGCTGGTGGGCTTAGGCGACGAATGCCTTGAACGCCTTCAGATAGAGAGTCGATCCATGGGCCATCAATGTGGCTAGCAACGTGATCGTTTACGAATTCGATACGCTCTTTATCGTCAGCAGGTACTTCTAGGTTGAAGCTTTGTAGGTTCAGTGAAGTCTGCCAAGTGTTACCTTGCGCTTTGAAGATCGGTAGGCCCGTTTCAAATGCTGGCTGACACAGTTCAATGATTTGCTCTGGTAAGTCGTAACCACCGGTGAGTAGAACCGCACCGATTTCAACGCCGTTCTTTGCAGCAAGTGCCGCAGCAACGATCACGTCTGGACGGTCAGCTGACGTTACAAGCAGTGAACCTGGCTTGAAGTGCTCAACCATGTGAGGAAGAGAACGTGCACAGAAAGTGATGCTCTTAATGCGGCGGTTTTCAATCTCGCCTTCATTAATGATTTCAGCTTTCAAGTGCTTCGCCATATCGACGGCACGAGTTGCAATAAGGTCGATGCTCCAAGGCACGCAACCAAGAACACGGATAGGGCTAGAGTTGAAGATTTGCATCACTTCAAGGTTCGCTTTCTGTGCGCTATCAGCATCATCGAAGATGTCAGATAGGTCAGGGCGAGTACGGCCAGCTTCATCAACAGGAGCATTTAGCTTGTTGATGATAACGCCTTTGATGCTTTTGTTTTTAGCACCACCAAAGTTAGAACATGCAACTTCAATACGCTCTTTAAGCTGCGTAGGGTTGTCTGTTCCTGGTGTGGCAACGAGTACAATCTCAGCGCCTAACGTTTTTGCAATTTCAGCATTGACTTGGTTCGCAAATGGGTGCTTACGAGTAGGAACTAGGCCTTCGATTAGAGTGACTTCTGAGTCTTTGTTGATCTTGTTGTACTGTTCAACGATAGACTCTAGTAGAACATCCATCTTCTCACCACCGATTAGGTGTTCAGCGGTTGAGATTTGCATTGGCTCACCAACAGTAATTGCGCTGTTTGCTGCAATAATCGTTGATGTTAAATCGGGTTGATCTTTACCTGAGCGAGGCTGTGCGATTGGTTTGTAGAAAGAAACATTAACGCCTTTCTGTTCCATAGCGCGTAAAACGCCCATGCTAACACTAGTTAGACCAACACCAGCACTAGTTGGAATAAGCATAATAGTACGAGACATATGCAAAACACCTATATTTATTTGAAATAAAAGCCCAACAACTGATTCCTGAATTCTCGCATAATAGCAAAGTGACTATTAACAAAATCCTTCTGGAATAGCGGTTGAGCCCTATGTACGTAGCGAACCGATGAAGATTCAGTACGTTTAATTAGAAAACCGGCTAGCGCAGAGCTAGCCGACAATATTACATGCCTGTTAGGCGAGCTGTATCTTCTGCAATCACTAACTCTTCGTTAGTTGAAATAACCATCGCTGGGATGCGGCTGTCAGCAGTAGTGATAGTACCTTCGCCGCCAAAACGTGCTTTAAGGTTCGCTTCGCCATCGACTTCGATACCGAAGATGCCTAGACGCTTAAGAACCGCTTCACGGATTGGAGCGCCGTTCTCACCGATACCGCCAGTGAATACGATAGCGTCAACGCGGCCATCTAGAGTCGCAGTGTAACCGGCAACGTATTTTGCTAGGCGGTGAGTCATTACGTCCATCGCGCGAGTTGCCGCTTCGTCTTTACCTGCATTGTCTTCGATGAAACGACAGTCAGGAGAAACTTGAGTTAGACCCATTAGGCCAGACTCTTTGGTTAGCATCGTGTTGATTTCTGCGATTGAGTAACCTAGAGAATCGTGCAGGTGGAAGATAATTGCAGGGTCGATATCACCAGAGCGCGTACCCATTACTAGACCTTCAAGAGGCGTTAGGCCCATAGAAGTATCAACAGATTGGCCGTTCTTAATCGCACAGATAGAAGCACCGTTACCTAAGTGACAGTTGATTACGTTAACTTCGTTCGCTGGCTTACCTAGACGCTCAGCAACTTCGCGAGCGATGAATAGGTGAGAAGTACCGTGCATGCCGTAACGACGGATGCCATTCTCTTTGTATAGGTTGTACGGTAGAGCGTACAGGTATGCTTCTTGAGGCATTGTCTGGTGGAATGCAGTGTCGAATACCGCTGAGTTTTGAAGACCAGGGAATGCTTTTTGTGCCGCTTTAATACCAACGATTGCAGCAGGGTTGTGAAGAGGTGCTAGTGCTGCACAGTCTTCGATACCTTTAAGGACAGCATCATCGATAAGAACTGATTGAGTGAACTGCTCGCCACCGTGTACAACGCGGTGACCGATAGCTTTAAGTTGATCAGCCAGCTCTGGCTTAGAAGCAAGAATAGTTTCAACGATGAAAGAAAGAGCTTCATCGTGCGCTGCGCCTTCACCTAGTTGTGCTTCATGTTTGCCATCAAGTTTCCACTTGATACGTGCTTCTGGAAGCTCAAGACATTCAGCAAGACCTGATAAGTGTTCGTCGCCATTTGTTGCATCAACAATAGCGAATTTAAGTGAAGAACTACCGCAGTTTAAAACTAAAACCAGCTTAGACATGTGTGTGGCTACCTGTTATTCGTCTGATAAAATCAGAAAAGATGAAAATCAATCTCAAGAATAGCTGACCTATAGGAGGTTACGCACTATTCTTGGTAAAAGTTAATTTAATTTCCGTATAATAAGACACCACTTTTCGCGAGCGTGGTGTCCGCAATCCTTGCAGGTTTCATTGTCATGGTTGCCTAAATCATAAATAACGGCAACAATGAATATGATAGGGTGCAAAGAATAGCGATATTCGACAAATATAACAAAAAAAATTGAAAGAATATTAATTTTAGTCAATTTTATACTCGAAAAATTGAAAGATTAAAAAAAATCAGTAAGCGCTGTTCAAAAAGTGAGAGATTTCTATGAATGATAAAGTCGGGCTGGTTCACAGCTTAAGAGACGGTCAGAAGTACATGGATACATGGCCAATGCGAAAAGAGTTGGCTGTCTTATTCCCTGAGCAGCGAATCATTAAGGCAACACGCTTTGCTATTCGTGTTATGCCTGCTATTGCTGCCATCAGCGTAATCACTCAAGTTGCGTTTCAGAATCAACAGGCCATGCCACAGGCAGTTGTGGTGGCTTTGTTCGCTATTAGTTTACCACTTCAAGGAATGTGGTGGCTTGGCAATCGTGCCAATAAGCAGCTCCCTCCTTCTCTAGCCAGTTGGTACCGAGAACTGCACCAAAAGATAGTTGAAACTGGCATGGCTCTTGAGCCTTTGAAATCTAGACCACGTTATAAAGAGTTAGCACAAATATTAAATCGAGCATTTAGGCAGTTAGATAGGAGTGCACTGGAACGTTGGTTTTAACGTAAATGCAGGCTCTAAAGCAAACCATGGTTCTAACGTAAACACAGAGGCTAACTAAAACCCTCAGTCCGATTAGCTGTTAGACAAGTAGTTCAAAACAAGCTGGGCAAACAGTAAGAATAATCAAGCTCTCATCAAATGAGGGCTTTTTTGCTTTTAAAGGTCGATGCGTAATAACAATTTGGGTGGAATGGTCTTGAAAAGTCTCAGAATTGTTAGAAAAAAAAGGTCTAGTTTATAACTAGACCTTTGATTAAAGAGTGAATGTTTTTAGTTAAACATTTCGATAGCTTTCTCTGGTTCTACGTACTCAAGCTCAAAGCTTTCTGCGACTTCTTTACAGGTGACTTTACCGTGAATAACGTTCAGTCCTTCTAGGAAGCCTTTGTCATCCAACAATGCTTCACGATAGCCTTTGTTCGCAAGTTTCACGATGTAAGGCAAGGTTGCATTATTCAATGCGAACGTAGAGGTACGTGCTACAGCACCAGGCATGTTTGCTACGCAGTAGTGAACGACATCATCGACAATGTAGGTAGGGTCAGCATGAGTCGTCGCATGAGATGTTTCGAAACAACCGCCTTGATCGATGGCAACGTCAACTACCGCAG
This sequence comes from Vibrio sp. 10N.261.55.A7, assembly GCF_002877365.1. Lineage (GTDB taxonomy): Bacteria > Pseudomonadota > Gammaproteobacteria > Enterobacterales > Vibrionaceae > Vibrio. The sequence goes on along the minus strand of NZ_MCWZ01000124.1, from coordinate 16,819 downwards.
CGCCTGGCTTCATTTTCGCGATATGTTCTTTAGTGACTAACTTAGGAGCCGCAGCGCCAGGAATAAGAACTGCACCAATCACGAGATCAGCTTCTAGAACATGCTTCTCAATTGCGTCTTCCGTAGAATAAACAACTTTTGCGCGACCTTGGAATTCTTCATCTAAGCGGCGAAGAGTATCAAGGTTTCTATCAAGAATAGTCACATCGGCACGAAGACCTACAGCCATACGAGCTGCGTTAGCGCCTACAACGCCGCCGCCAACAACAACAATTTTTGCTGGCTCAACACCTGGTACACCACCTAGAAGAAGACCACGTCCACCGTGAGATTTCTCTAAAGTTTGAGCACCCGCCTGGATAGACATACGACCTGCTACCTCAGACATAGGTGCAAGTAGTGGCAAGCGACCCATATAATCTGTTACAGTCTCATAGGCTATGCAGACAGCTTTGCTCTTGATTAGCTCATCAGTTTGTGGAAAATCTGGTGCGAGGTGTAAATAAGTAAATAATATTTGCCCCTCTTTGAGCATAGCTCGCTCGACAGTTTGAGGTTCTTTGACCTTAACAATCATCTCTGCTTTCGCAAAAACGTCAGCAGCAGTAGGAAGAATGGATGCGCCTACAGCGATGTAATCATCGTCTGAAAAACCGATACCTGAACCGGCATTGGTTTCTATAAATACTTGGTGACCGTGAGAGATAAGTTCTCTTGCACTAGCTGGGATCATGCCCACTCGATATTCGTGGTTCTTGATTTCCTTAGGTACGCCAATTATCATCCTAATTCCTCTTGTTTTTATGGTTGTTTTATCTATGCGTAGGGTAATTCTGTCGAATTAATATCTAGTATAGAAGTTAAATCACAAAATTTGATACTGAATATTAAGAAGTTGTAGTATATTTTTTTGCAAGGAAGTAATAAGGTGGAATAAAAAATGGCAGACAATTACAAAAAGCCGTCCAAGGATCTAGACCGTATCGATCGCAATATTCTTAATGAGTTGCAAAAAGATGGTCGTATTTCTAACGTTGAACTTTCAAAACGCGTAGGGCTTTCGCCTACACCGTGTCTTGAGCGTGTTCGTCGCTTAGAACGTCAAGGGTATATTACGGGCTATACAGCGTTGTTAAACCCGCAATACCTAGACGCATCACTACTCGTGTTTGTTGAAATTACGTTAAATCGTGGAACACCAGACGTATTTGAACAATTCAACACCGCAGTACAAAAACTTGATGACATCCAAGAGTGTCATTTGGTTTCAGGTGATTTTGACTATCTATTGAAGACTCGTGTATCAGATATGAGTGCTTACCGAAAACTGCTAGGCGATACGTTGTTACGTTTGCCGGGTGTTAATGACACTCGCACCTACGTGGTCATGGAAGAAGTTAAACAGACAAATCAACTGGTGATTAAGACTCGCTAGTGCCTAAATACTCGTAAAAGAGTATTGGGCGTCAGAATTGTTGTAACTCTTTTCTATATTCTGACGTTAGGCAATTGGGTTTTATTTGTCATTATGGTTAAATATTTATGAGCGGCTGTTGCCGCTCATATTGTTTTAAGTTATCCAACTTTTACCGTCGCTCATCATTATCAGCATCTAAGTAGGTTTATGTTCAACGAGAACAAAAAGAAAGTTTCGACAATTGTGAAAACGGGTGAAGCCTCTCGTTCATCTCGTCTCAATGGAACGCAACGTTTGAAAGAGTGTGTACTCATTCTGTCGGTGCTCATCTCAATATTTTTCACTGTCGCACTCTTCACTTTCAACCCCGCTGACCCTTCTTGGTCACAAACGGCCTGGGGAATGGATATTCAAAATTCTGGTGGAATAGTCGGTGCGTGGATCGCAGACACACTATTCTTCACATTCGGCTCACTCGCTTACCCTATTCCATTTATTGTTGTAACTATTGCTTGGATCTTTTTACGCACCAGAGATCAAGGCGAGACCATTGATTTAATGATCTGGGGCACTCGCCTGCTTGGTCTAACCGTACTTCTTTTAACCAGTTGCGCGCTTGCTGATATCAATTTTGACGATATTTGGTATTTCTCCTCAGGTGGTGTTATCGGTGATGTTTTGACGAGCCTAGCGTTGCCGACTTTAAATGTCTTAGGTACCACCTTAGTGCTTCTGTTTTTATGGGGAGCGGGCTTTACTCTTTTGACCGGTATTTCTTGGCTAGCGATTGTGGAATGGATTGGTGAGATCTCAATTCGTGCGATAACCTCGTTGGTAAATCGGTTACGTGGCGAGCAGGAGGAAAAGCTTTCTGCTGTTGTATCACAGCCTGAAGAGGAACTGGAGTCAGCCCCTTCATTAGCAACGAATGAAGATGTTCCCGCTATTGATGAGCCAGTTATTGACACACCGGCACAGGAGCGACGTTTTAATATTCATATGCCGGATGAGGTAGAGCAACCGGCTAAAACGGTGGTTCATTCCAATAGCACAATGGCTTTGAATGAAACATTCGATGAAAGCAATATAAACACCCATGACCGTGAGCTGTCGTTGGATGCGACTATTGAACAACTCGAGCAAGCTGCGCTTAACAATGATGACTTGCCGCTTCAAGAAGGAAATCATGAGGTTCACCTAAAGCCTGAATTAGCGCCGCAAGATGGTGACCACTTAGATTCAACCTCAATGCCTTGGGCTCAAGAGCCATTATCGACTGAAGTTAATGAGATTGGACATGATGAATTTGAACCTGTGTTCTCCGCTAATGATTATGATCAAGCGGTGGGAATAGTTGAACCAAACTCTGGTCACCAAGAACCCACCATTTCTAGTTTTGATGTGGTAGATGAAGACGTTGAGCAACAAAACTATCAAGCAAGTGACGAAGTTGTTCCAGCCGTCATTGAAGAGACAGGTCTAGACGAAGAACAAAGCCTAGAAGAAGAGCAAGACAGTGATGCTGATGCTTTCCAGTCACTTGTTGCTGACGCACAAGCTAGTGCCGCAGGGAAGTTGAATCCATTCCTTGTTCAACAAGAAACGAATCTACCCGTTCCTGCTGAGCCAATGCCAACGCTAGAGCTTTTGTATCACCCAGAAAAACGTGAAAACTTTATTGACCGAGAAGGCTTAGAAAATATAGCTCGCTTGGTTGAAGCAAAACTTGAAGACTACAAAATCAAAGCTCAAGTCGTTGATATATTCCCAGGACCCGTTATCACTCGATTCGAACTGGATCTTGCACCTGGTGTTAAGGTTAGCCGTATATCCAGTTTGTCTATGGATTTGGCTCGTTCACTTTCAGCGATTGCTGTGCGTGTTGTAGAGGTCATTCCGGGCAAGCCATATGTGGGCTTAGAGCTACCAAACATCAGCCGCCAAACGGTCTATTTTTCTGATGTGGTATCGAGCCCTACATTTGTCGAAGCGAAGTCGCCAACGACAGTCGTCTTAGGGCAGGATATCGCAGGTGACGCGGTGATTGCTGACTTATCTAAAATGCCTCATGTGCTGGTTGCGGGTACCACTGGTTCGGGTAAATCGGTAGGCGTCAATGTCATGATTCTGAGTATGCTATATAAAGCAACACCAGAAGAAGTTCGGTTTATCATGATCGATCCGAAGATGCTCGAGCTATCTATTTATGAAGGTATTCCACACCTTTTGACCGAAGTTGTTACCGACATGAAAGACGCATCTAACTCGCTACGCTGGTGCGTAGGAGAGATGGAACGACGCTATAAACTGATGTCGGCTCTTGGTGTTCGTAATGTTAAAGGGTTCAATGACAAACTGAAGATGGCTGCGGAAGCGGGGCACCCTATACATGATCCTTTGTGGCGGGAAGGGGACAGTATGGATCCTGAGCCGCCATTGCTTGAAAAGCTACCGTACATCGTTGTCATCATTGACGAGTTTGCTGACCTTATGATGGTCGTGGGCAAGAAAGTAGAGGAGCTTATCGCTCGTCTTGCTCAGAAGGCTCGTGCTGCTGGTATCCACTTGATTTTGGCAACTCAACGTCCATCTGTAGATGTGATCACAGGCCTTATTAAGGCCAATATACCAACACGAGTAGCATTTACGGTTTCGACTAAAACTGATTCGAGAACCATACTCGACCAGGGTGGGGCAGAGTCATTGTTGGGTATGGGTGACATGTTGTACCTTCCATCAGGTTCTAGCCATACGATCCGAGTACACGGCGCATTCGCGTCTGATGATGATGTGCACGCGGTGGTAAACAACTGGAAAGCCCGTGGTAAGCCTAAGTACATTGAAGAGATTACTAACGGTGATCAATCTCCTGAGACTTTGTTACCGGGTGAAAAAATGGAAGCGGATGAGGATACCGACCCATTGTTTGATCAAGTGGTTGAGCATGTGGTTGAGTCCCGTCGTGGTTCTGTGTCGGGTGTGCAACGTAAATTTAAGATTGGCTATAACCGAGCGGCTCGAATTGTTGAGCAGCTAGAAGCTCAAGGTATTGTTAGTGCCCCTGGACACAATGGTAACAGAGAAGTGTTAGCGCCAGCACCAACAAGAGACATGAATTAGAATCAGCGCGCAAACCTTAAGACGATAGATTGTTGAGCGTTTACAATTAAAAAAGCCCGATTAGCTCTGAGAGTTAGCCGGGCTTTTTATATCTACTAGGATCAGTGAATGATTAAGCTTGGGTATCGCCTTTCGCAAACTGAGAAATGACGATCACCGCCAGTGCAATCAAGTTCGCTGCAAAAACAACGACAAGCCATTGTGGCATTGAAAGGCCAAGAAATTGCCAAACTATTTTGCTGCATTCACCGTAGGCTTCAAACATCCATGGAACCCACTGATTCAGCGGAGCCCAACTAGGGAAGGTAACGAATAAATCACAGGTTGCAAACGGAGAGGGGTTAAATTGGTAATCGACATGCTGCATCGATAATGCCAAGCCTTTGTAGCTACTTGCTCCCCATGCAGCAAGTCCAAGCCAGCGAATGATTGCACTTTTTGGGTTTAGTAAGCCTATAAATGCTGCACCACCAATTCCCAGCATTGCGATACGTTCATAAATACACATCACACAAGGCGGTAGCATCATAACGTGCTGGAAAAAGAGGGCGCATGCTTCAAAGAAGATAATGAATATAAGCAGCAACAGCCATGATATTCGATTTTGAGAAAACGTTTTAATCGTATTTAGAAACTTCACTACTGGTTCCTTGTAAAAATAAAAAAGCTCTGATAACTCAGAGCTTTTTAACGTGGATTAGTTTCACAATCAACAGGTTTTTTTAGTGTCCGCTTGAAACAGCCGATCCGGTTGCGGTTGCTGTATTGTGGACAATCCATCCCATGTCATAGAAATAGGCTGTCATTGGCTCAACAAAGAAGATGATTCCAATCAAGCCTACAATCGCTAATACGATGGTGTATGGCAATGCCATAACCACCATTTGGCCATATGACAAGCGAATCAGAGGAGCAATTGCAGATGTCAGCAAAAATAGAAATGCTGCTTGTCCATTTGGTGTCGCAACAGAAGGCAGGTTAGTTCCCGTATTGATTGCAACGGCTAGCAGGTCAAACTGATCGCGAGTAATTGCACCGTTGATGAGCGCGTCTTTCACTTCATTGATGTAGACAGTGCCAACGAAGACGTTATCAGAAACCATTGAAAGTAGGCCATTGGCGACATAAAAGAGTGCCAGCTGTGTGTTTTTGTCTTCAACATGTAAAACGGCATCGATAACAGGCTTAAATAGCTCTTGATCAATGATCACCGCAACAATCGAGAAGAAGACCGTCAACAAGGCTGTAAAAGGAAGTGCTTCTTCAAACGCTTTCCCTAATGAATGCTCTTCAATGATGCCATTGAATGCCGTTGCTAGGATTATCACCGACAAACCAATTAAACCGACTGCAGCCAGGTGCAGAGCCAATCCTACGATTAACCAAACTGCAATAGCGCCTTGAACCCAAAGTTTCGCGATATCTTGTTTAGTACGGTTCTTACGTTCGTCTTCATCAAAGTCGACAAGTATTTTGCGTACATTCTCTGGTAGTTTTGCGCCGTAGCCAAATACCTTTAGTTTTTCGACGAGAACACAAGTTAGTAAGCCGCACACGAAAACTGGGAAGGTAACGGGCGCCATGCGGATAATAAACTCGCCAAATAGCCATCCTGCTTGGTCAGCAATGATGAGGTTTTGAGGTTCGCCAACCATTGTCATTACACCACCAAGTGCCGTACCAACACCTGCATGCATGAGTAGTGAACGTAAAAAAGCACGGTAGTTTTCTAAATCGTCTCTAGTCAGCTCTGAAAGACCATCATCTTTAGTGTGGTCATGGGCAGTGGTAGAACCTTTTCCAGATGCCACTTTATGGTAGATAGAGTAGAAACCGACAGCGACACTAATAATAACCGCAATAACGGTTAGCGCATCAAGGAAAGCGGATAGGAAAGCGGCCGCAAAACAGAAAGCCACGGAAAGCATTGCTTTTGAACGAATACCGAGAAGTATCTTAGTAAACATGAAAAGCAGAAGGTTTTTCATGAAATAGATACCAGCAACCATAAAGATCAATAGTAATAAAACTTCAATATTGGCAACAAGCTCATGTTTGACTTGCTCTGGGCTTGTCATTCCAATGGCTATTGCTTGAATAGCCAGTAACCCACCAGGTTGAAGTGGATAACACTTCAATGCCATAGCAAGCGTGAATATAAACTCAACGACTAATAGCCAACCGGCAACAAATGGATTAACGAGGAAAAATACAATTGGATTTATAACTAGAAATGAAATGATGGCAACTTTGTACCAATCAGGCGCTTTACCAAGGAAGTTCTTGATAATGGCTTTTCCGAGTGACATCGGCATGGAAAATACTCTTTAATGTTGTTTATAAATAGATTTGGCAGCAGGCTGACATTCATATTAACCAAAGATAAAAACTCTTGGTCCAACAGCGACTTAGAAAAACAACAAGATCGTAACAAATTTGTGGCCTTGCCAAGTCACTCCCTGAGAACGACAAGCACTATTAACTACGACCGCAACTCTACTCTCACAAACCGTATAGTCAATAAGAAACTCTCGATGAAAGTAACATTTGGATACATTTGGTGAAAAACGCGATCTACGTAGTTGGATTTGGGTGGTTTTGTTATGTAAATGTTAATTGTAATGCAATTTGTATGGATGTACATATTAAGAGGTAGTTATTGATGCACTCTTTGAATTAAATGGCTAAGTATTGATGAGGTTTATTTTTTTCAGAGCTATATAAAACAAGACGTTGCAAAGGAATACCGTCAGAAAATACCGTGTAGTTGCTTGATTACCTTGAAACCATTTTGTTTACCAATCAATAACATGTAGAGTTATTGCTCTATTCGCCGTGGTTGCCTCACTTTCTATCTCTTGGTTTCCGAACCGATTGAACTAGTGGTATGATGAGTTTTATCAGACACAATATCTTAATACGAGAAAGTACTTAATGGTCATTAAGGCTAAAAGCCCAGCAGGATTTGCAGAAAAATATATTATCGAAAGTATATGGAATGGACGTTTCCCTCCGGGTTCTATATTACCAGCTGAACGTGAGCTTTCTGAACTCATTGGCGTTACTCGTACGACTCTACGAGAGGTTTTGCAGCGCCTCGCTCGAGATGGTTGGTTGACGATCCAGCATGGTAAACCAACGAAAGTAAACCAGTTTATGGAAACGTCAGGTTTACATATTCTTGATACCCTCATGACGTTGGATGCAGACAATGCGACCTTGATTGTAGAGGACTTATTGGCGGCACGTACAAACATCAGCCCGATATTTATGCGTTACGCTTTCAGAAGTAATAAAGAGAATTCTGAGAAAACGATCATTTCTGTTATCGAGTCTTGTGAAGCTTTACTAAAAGCGGATGATTGGGATGAGTTCATGTCTACGTCCCCTTACGCTGAGAAAATACGCCAACACGTAAAAGATGATGGTGAGAAAGACGAAGAGAAACGCCAAGAGATCTTATTGGCAAGAACATTCAACTTCTATGACTATATGTTGTTTCAACGATTGGCGTTCCACTCTGGAAACAAAATTTACGGGTTGATTTTTAACGGTGTGAAAAAGTTATACGATCGCGTGGGCAGTTACTACTTCTCAAATACTGAAGCTCGAACGCTTGCTATGGAGTTTTATCGACAGCTATTGGCTATTTGTGAGTCGGGCGACCGTGAAAAACTGCCTTTAATGATTCGACAGTATGGAATGGAAAGTGCTCAAATTTGGAATGAAATGAAGAAGACACTGCCAACCAATTTTACTGAAGACGATAGCTAAATAAAGCCTTACCCAAGTCTCGATGAAAAAGCCCTATACTATTGATAGGGCTTTTATTTTTTCAATTGATGATGGCTATTTAAAGCTCTTCATTTATAGCTCTTCGTTGCCGCCAGCGTCTTCAAACCAAACTCGGAGGTGATCCTTTAGGTTCTTTAGCTCTTCTGGGCCTATTAATGCTAATCCCAAGTCTTCTGCCCGAGTAATGTCGTTATGACGCAGGGGACGAAAACTGACAAGCATAGCGCGTGCCTGAAGACCTCCTAGCAAGTCTCTCAGTGACTCCAATTTGTATAGAGTGTCATCACCATCATCACGCATGCCTTTGGTCTTACATTCGATAATGTGCAGTTTATTATTGACGACAGAGGCAACGTCGAGTTCATTTCGAACTTCACGTTCACCTAGCTGACGATATACTTGCACATTCAATGATCTATCTTGAATGGTTGGCATATCGTCTTGAATTTGTTTAACCGTGCTGTGTACTAGTGTTTCTAGCCACTCACCATTGGAAAAGCGTCGAGCATCCTCACTAATGAAAGTCAGTACCCCGTTGCTGTAAGTCGCAATCTGAGCATCAACAAGATCGGTCAGTAGCATGTTTAGCTCTTTATAACCTTGTTGCTTTTCACTCAGCTCGACATCTAGCTTTTGTTCTTTTCGGCATGTGGTTGCTAGATAGTTTAGCGTGGCAAGGCCTGGGCCAAGCTCTAGTGCATTACTTGCCCAGCGTTCACCTAATTGATACAAGGTTTGGTCTAGTTTTGGTGGTAACTCAAGCTCATTGAACTCGCCACGCGCCCCAAAAATTGTTAGATAATCGGATATAGTGATGTGATCTTCAACTTGGGTGTCTTCACGTGTTTCTGGATATAACCAGCATAGCTTGTCGCTATTTGGCTCAACAACGAAAATCGGCCATTGGTATGAGCGGAAGACTTCGTAAACGGATAGTAAGCGGTGTCTTAATCCACAACTGGCATTCAGCTTAATCTCTTCACCTCGAGCCTTTAAATCTTCAGCCAGCACTTTGATTGCCTGCCTAATAAGAGTGGTATTGACTACTGATGGAATTTGAAAAAACTCTGAGGTGATATCGCGTTTTTCTAATACTGAATTCAAGCGAAGATATGCTGGCTCTTGTGATTGATCGCCGATAAAAACGATATGTGAACTAATACTTCGGTGATCGAGCAGTGGGGTAACAAGACGAATTGGGTCTTGGTCAATTATCCCTACGTGAACTGCCATAGTTTATCCTCATGTTTGGCTGGCAGTTAAAGGGGGAAATCAAAGTACTGCAAACCATATCAATATGATATGACGATGAAGCCATAAAAAAACAAGGGCGGCTTAAAAAATAAAGTCGCCCTTGTTGCCTCTATTATTGTTGCTGCCATGTCATGTTAGTAACCAACATGGCGCCATTGTTATAGCTTGAATCGGTGTACAAGTTCACCCTGTTTACTGGCTAGGTGAGTAAGGCTTGCGCTCGTTTCTGCTATTTCAGACATGGCTTGATAACTCGTGTCCGCGATCAGGTTGATCTCTTCGATATTCTTAGCGATCTCAGACGTTGTTTCATTCTGCTCACCCGCCGCTTGAGAAATATGTGTACTCATGTGGCTGATTTCTAAAATGAGGGCTTGGATCTCTTCCATCGCGCTGTTGGCATTTGATGCTTGTTCAACGGACAATTCCATATCATTCTTACAACTTTCGATGACCTTACCTGCAGATGATGAGCTACTTTGCAGGTTTCCAATCATATTCTCTATTTCACTGGTAGATTCAGTTGTACGCTGAGCAAGTACACGAACTTCATCAGCCACGACCGCAAAGCCCCGCCCTTGTTCACCCGCTCGAGCCGCCTCAATAGCCGCGTTTAGGGCGAGCAAATTGGTTTGTTCTGCAATGTTTCGAATCACATCCAAAATAGATCCGATTTGGCTGCTCATCTTTTGCAACTCACCTACCGCTTCGACTGATTGATTCAGTCGGGTTTCAAGCTGGTTAATCGTAGAAATGTTGGTGCTCATGATCTGACGACCAGACTCCGAAGCTGATTCAACTTGTTGAACCATTTTCTGTGAACTTTGCGCGCTTTGAGCCACTTCTTCTACTGAATGAGCCATTTCGGTCATTGCTGTTGCAACGTTAGAGGTTTGCTCGCGTTGAGAGTTTAATTGACCTTGTGCTTGAGTCGACGTCGCTTGGTTGGTGTTAGCTGTACTGGTGAGGTTATCGGATGCATCGTTGAGCTCCACCAATATATTGTGAAGGTTGTCAGCCAGTGAGTTTATATGGCCACTGACTCGGCTAAATTCATTGTTGTATCGAATATCAATACGTTGTGTCATGTCGCCTTCGGTTAGGCTCTCAAGTGTTTTTAGAATGCGTGTTAAAGGCTCACGCACGCTTTGAGCAATATGGTAACCAATCGCGGTAGCGAAAATGACCACAATGGCGCAGATAATAACTGCTCTAATAAAACCTTGATCATAGACTGTGCCGGCTTCTGCTAACGAGTCGTTCAACTTGTTGGACGCCACTTCGTTAAATGAATCAAGTATTCCCATTGCGTGGTCAACTTCAGTGGCTAAGTTACCAATGTTTTCATATAGAGCGGCTTTGGCAAGGAGGTAGCTGTTGTGTTGATCGAGTACGCCACCTTTCTGTCCGATATCTCGGCTAAAGTTATCAACCGACTCTTGGAAGGCTTTTTTAAGCTCGGGCATTTGCGATGCAAGGCCACGGTACGCGTAATTAAGGTGAGTGACTGCTTTTTTGTTTTTTGCCACGGCTTTATTAACGAGTTCAACATCTGAGCTGGCGAGAGCGTCTGAGGTAATGACTTCAGCATCTTTCAGCTTGATAAAATAACTTTTCGCCATGACTTTTACTGAAATGCTACTTTGATCATCGACATACTCCTTCATACCAGCACTGAGTTCTGAATGCAGGCGTTGGAACTGACGCGTAGATTTCTGCACTTGCTCTTGCGCGGCAAACATCGCTTCGTAGTTATCCATCGCTTCCGCTGCTTCAGTGAAGTAACGTTCTTCCATCTCTTGCAGCAAAGCAATGTTCTCAGCGAGAGCAGCCTCGTTCCCACTTGCATTCTTCAATTCTGCAAAAGTCGCTGAAAATTGTTCTTTGGCTTGTGCGAATTCGTCACGCATTGTCGCCATACGATCGGTGTTTTGAGTAGTCAGGAAATCTTTAAACGATTTATCAGCTGAAAGCAGTTGGACAGCGGTCTGATTTGACGTTGATACTAAAGGCAAGGATACCTTGGAAACTGATTCGAAGTTTGTGTGTATCTGGCTCATGCCGTTCAGCATTAACACGGTTATGACGGCAAACATAATGATGATGAGGGTAAACCCCGCATACATCCGTCTGATTACTGATCCTTTCATGCTTTTCTCCCAAAAAATAAAACAAATGGCCAAAGGCCTAAAAATAACAAAATTATCATTTATTCTATTGAGGATATGGCACGCGTTTCTTGACGAACAATACAAAAATTAATTTGGGGTCAAATTCTTTTTCATATTTGTTAAGTCAATTTCATTTTTGCGAACTTTCGTTTTAATTGAGCTTTAACCCATGTTGGCGCATACTGATATCGAAATCCCTCGCTTTGTAATAATAATCAACAACGTATCAATTGCCGGAGTGCTACATGGCTGAAGAAACCATTTTTAGAAAGATAATCGACAAAGAAATCCCATCTGACATTGTTTACCAGGATGACCTTGTTACTGCATTTCGTGATATCAATCCTAGAGCGCCTATTCATGTATTGATCATTCCTAACAAATTGATTCCAACAGTCAATGACATTGAAGCTGAAGATGAGCTTGTGATGGGACGACTATTTACTGTGGCCAAAAAAATTGCAAAAGAAGAAGGAATTGATAAAGATGGCTATCGTTTAATTATGAACTGCAACTCATATGGTGGCCAAGAGGTGTATCATATCCATATGCATTTGGTTGGCGGAAAGGCGCTGGGTCCAATCCTAATCAACTAATCTTCCTTAACGATCGTTGGGTGATATCGAACTTTGAATAACTTGAGAGGTCTGATAGTCGGTTCCAAGTTTCAGTATTGAGTAGAACAATTGAAAAGTATTAATCACAGGCTTTGGAGTAAATAGTGATACGAGTGATCAAACCAACTCTCGTCTCAGCGTCAATCGTGCTATTGACGGCTTGTGCGAATATGTCTGCAGGAAATTTATTTAGCCACTATAGCGCACAAAACAATGGTGTCTACCAGGCGGTGAAGACTGGTCAGTATGAGAAAGCTGAGAATAACTTACCTGAGGCCATAGCGGGCGATGTGCTTGATAATTTGGAGAAAGGAAGAGTCCAGTTTCTCGCTGAAAACTATTCGATGAGTCATGAAAGTTTCAGTAATAGCGATCGTGCAGTCAGGACACAACAAGATCGAGCAACCATCTCTGTGACGGACTCTGCCGCGAGTTTTGCGTCTCTTGCTGTCAATGACAACTTAAACAACTACTACCCAGCCGATTACGAGTTAGGCTTTTTACATTTGTATTTGGGGCTAAACTATCTACAAGAGAATGATCTTGAAGGTGCCACTATTGAGATGCGTCGTGCCAATCAAGTACAAGAAAAAGCGAAGCAAGATCGCCAATCTGAATTGGATTCCGCACAGAACTCTTTGCAAGTTCAAGGCGTTTCGCCCAACTTAGGTAGTGTGCTTTCAAATTATCCCGATGCTGGAAAAACGCTACAGGCGGTTCAAAACGGCTACTTATTGTACCTTTCTGGGTTACTTTACGAGGCGTCACGCGAATTAAATAGTGCTTATGTAGATTACAGAAGAGCGCTCGCGGTGATGCCCGATAACGCTGAAGTAATAGACGCGACTTTTCGACTCGCAAAGCGCTTGGGTATGAATGAAGATCTCAAGCAGTTAGAAGAAACTTATGGCTCGCAAAAGACTCTAAGCGAAGAACAAGCTCGTGTGATTGTATTGCAGGAACAAGGAGTGGTTGAGGCGCTACAAAGCTGGAAGCTAACTTTACCTATTTATGACAGTCGTGGTAATGGTGCGCTGTATTCTTTGGCGTTGCCTTACTACACCAATGGCGTTTCAGAGCGCTTTGGTGCGATGAGCCTAAATGGAGATAAGCTACAAGAGAGTCAGATAGCCGATGTTAACTTGATGGCGCAGCGTGACTTGTCTGAGAGAATGCCAGCAATGGTGATCCGTCAAGCATTGAGAGTGTACGCAAAAGATCAGTTAAGAAAAGAAGCGGCGAAAGAAGACGATGTGGCGAATTTACTGTTCAATGTATGGAATACGTTGACGGAACAACCTGACACGCGCAGTTGGCAGACGTTGCCAGGAGAGGTTTATACCAGTAGTGAATTTGTGACTGCTGGTAAACAAAAGCTTGATGTTGATGGTCAACAATATGAATTTAATGTTGAGGCAGGTCGAACCGCACTTGTATGGGTATCAAGGCAGGGTGGAATGGCTACAATATGGCACAAGCAATTAGGGAGATTATAATGAAGCATTGGATTTTTATTTTGTTTACAGCTCTGGTGGTAACGGGCTGTGCGGAGAATACTGCTGGGCTTAGAGTCGACGGCGCAACTCAAAATGTCATATTTGGTGACAACGTATTGGGTTCTCGTCTTTCAATCGATGATATCGCAACAACGGAAGTCGACGGCCGAGCGCGTGGCGTTGTACGAGTGACAAGCCAGTACACAGGTGATCAGCATATTCAATATCGTTTTTACTGGTATGACGATGAAGGCTTAGAGGTGAACACAAAGTTAACCCCTTGGCGTAAGGCTATCGTAAGAGGCTATGAATCCATCGCATTATCTGAGGTGTCTATTAACCCCAATGGCACCCAATTTAGAATTCAGATACGCGAACTCTCTCAATAAATTTGAGTGAATGCGTTTATTTGTTTAGTTTTAGTCACAAAATGAGAGCGACCTAATTTGCATCTGTTTGCTCTCAAGTATTAGCTTTCTCTAGAAAGAGAAAAAAGGAATCAGTATGAAAAAAAGTGTCATAGCGCTACTTGGTTTAGCCGTTATCTTAGGTGGTTGTTCAAATAAAGTAAGCTACGGAGATTCTCAAGCTGTTGAAACGACAACGATTGATTTTGGTTCAACGGACCTTCAAACAATCGCTGGCGAAATGATTGATAGCATGATGATGTCTGGCTCGGTGGCTGCAATTACACAAAATTCTCGTCCTATTGTTTTTGTTGAACGCATTAAGAACAAAACGACAGAGCACATTGATACGGAATCAATCACCGATTCTGTGAGCACTAAAATGCTTAACTCTGGTAAATTCCGCTTTGTTGATATGGATCGCGTAGAGTCAGTGCGAGAGCAGCTTAACTTCCAGAATAACGATGAACTCGTGAACCAAAGCACTGCTATTCAATTTGGTAAAATGGTGGGTGCTCAGTACATGTTGTATGGAAACCTATCAAGCATTGTAAAAAATGCCGGTAGCGACAAAGACGTATACTACAAAATGACGATGCGCTTAATGGACCTTGAAACAGGTCTGATTGAGTGGGCTGATGAGACTGAAATTCGTAAACAAGAATCTAAGAGCTTCTTAGGCATGTAACACTCATTTGGGGAGGTGATGTATGGCTAGGATGTCTTGGCAAGAAGCTTGTCTTTTAGATACTTCATTGCAGTCACTTGATCACTTCTTCAATAGCTCCCCTAGCTATGCTCAAACGCTGACTGGGGGGCTAACCAATCGTTGTTGGAAGGTTGTGCTGCCCAACAACGATTGCTTTGTTTGGCGACCGACCACTTCCATCACGACTGCTTTTGCGATTTCTCGAATTCAAGAGTACCAACTTCTTTCTTCTATTGAGTCGACCCACATTGGACCCAAGCCCATATTTTTCAATGAACATGGCCTATTGGTGGAGTGGATCGAAGGAGAGTCATTAACGACGGGTTTAAGCTTTGATTCATTGCTTAAAACCTTAGTGACGATTCATCAGCTTGATACCTCTCGTGTCCCTGTCGCACCATTTAGTTTTACTGCTAGGGTTGACCACTATTGGTTACAACTCAACGAGAGGCATAAAACAGAGGAGGTGACTCAGTTGTACCAACGCTGGCGAAGTGCGCCTAGCTTGTCAGATGTTGGGGTGACGCTTTGCCATTTCGATTTGGCCGGTTACAACATGGTTAGAACTGAGTCGATAAATCGCGTCATCGACTGGGAGTACGCGTCTCTTGCTGATCCGCGCCTTGACCTGACATTGAGCATACAGGTCGCTCAGGAAAAGCCGTTAGAGTCGGTCTATCGTTACTGTCAGTTGAGAGAGATACAGGGTGTCGATGACTGGGTTGAAGGTGTGATGGCCTGGTTACCTAGAATTCAAATGATGTCCATGCTTTGGTATTTACTTGCAAACCAATTGTGGGGCGACGAAAAGTTTCTTAAGGATGCTCAGGCTTTGGTTAAAAGCCTGATTAAGCAATACCCACAGTGATAGTAAGATCACTATTTCACTGATTGAACGCGTCAAATGTCTGTTGATGCCTTTAAAATCATATGGTTCGTGTTAGATTGAAAAAAAACGGTGAGCGTTACTATGATTATTTACTTACATGGGTTTGACTCGACAAGCCCAGGAAACCACGAAAAAATCTTACAGTTGCAGTTTATTGATGAAGACGTTCGTTTCATTAATTACAGCACACTTCATCCTAAGCATGATATGCAGCATCTTCTTAAAGAAGTGCATAAAGTGATGGAGCAATCAGCAGATAAAAACATCATCATTTGTGGTGTTGGCCTAGGTGGTTTTTGGGCAGAGCGTATTGGATTCTTATGTGGAGTTAAGCAAGTCATGTTTAATCCCAATTTACGCCCACAGATTAACATGGCCGGACGAATTGATAGGCCTGAAGAGTACGAAGACATTGCCACTAAGTGCGTTGAAAAGTTTCGTGAAAAAAACAAGGCACGTTGCCTCGTCATTTTGTCTACGAACGATGAAATCCATGATAACTCGAAGACGGCGAATGAACTGACTCCGTTTTATGAGGTGATTTGGGATGACGTACAAACCCATAAATTCGAAAAGATCTCGCAGCACTTACAAGCAATGAAAGCGTTTAGAGATTCATAAGATACAGCCTGTTGGGTATCCTCAGCTTAAAAATGTCATGGTCTCCATGGCATTTTTTTATGCATTAAAATAATTAACTCTCATTCCTTGTTGCCAACACTCACATCCTCTATATAATAACCTTTATAAAAATTATTTGATAAATATCAATTAAAGTTGATAAGTTGTTGCTGGACACACGTGTTTTTCAAAATAAGTGCCTAGAGATTTCAAACAAAGGCCCACGTAAGCAGATTCTTTTATCTTGAATTTTTCAAGGTGAGCAAAGTATTTTTGATAAGTAAGGATTATTCGTTATGACTAAAATTATTGTCGTAGGTGGT
>NZ_MCWZ01000123.1 GCF_002877365.1 Vibrio sp. 10N.261.55.A7 | reverse complement strand
TCATAGTACTGTTGTTGTACCGGGGTCGGAGAAGGGGAAGGCACGGGAGTCGTGACACTGCTGCCGCCATCTCCGCCGCCACACCCGGTCAACACCGACGCGGCTAAAAAGGACAGGCTGAAGAGACGACCTGGATTACGAATTTTGTCCGTCATTGATTCCATAATAAAACAATCCATATGTTTATATATCCCTCCTGCGACAACAACACATAGACAGCGTCATCACGGAGAGGGATGTAAGGCTTTATTCAATTTAATTAATGCTCGATGAGTGAGTTATTATTCTTTTACATCCAACATCAGTTTCACACATTACATTTTGAATGATGTATCGATGTATAAATGTATCGATGAACAGGGGGAACGGGTAGCGCAGGGATCAATAAATTAACTAATTTATTGATGAATTATATATAAAATAAACATTCATTAATGAGGGTAGGGGTTAAGGCAATCAATAATAAATAGTAAAGATGAAAAGGAATTGATTAATAAAAAAACGCCAATGCTGGAGTTACTCAGTGAGAAGACACATCAACAATAGATACATTTACCACATAACAAAAATTTAATTTTGTAGAATTAGCTGACAATAAAAAGGACGCCCTTTGCCACACGTATTTGCAGGGAATCAAGCAAAAGACGCCAAACTTTTTAATTCATCACATCTCACATCAAATAGAGATAAAGATTCATAGCAGCAACCCAATAGAAACTGGACATCTCGAATGCTGAGGTTGAATACAAAGGCTCCCTACTCCATACCTCTACAGAAGAGACCATCAACTGACATTGCGCAGTGTCTGTAGCGACGTTAGGAAATAGGGAGCGCTTTCACATTAGTATTGTTATTATTCGATCATCATCAAGTAATATAAATATTAATTATACTCCCGCGCACTTAAACCAAGCTAATTTATAAAAACATTAACCTTGATCTTAAGTGTCGAACTCATTTGTTTATACTGGTAATTATGAGGGGATTCGCAAGATGCATGCATTATGTGATACAGCGAATAGAAAATAAGATATCAGAACTAAATGTAAATCAGAAAATTATACCTTACCTATTTTGGGATAGAATGGCAGACTGACTTATTCCTGATTAACAACGTCCTTACGCTTGAGATAAAGAACTATGATATATTTCCAACATGCAATCGAAAAGATTTACAGCTACAGCATTGATAAACAAAAAGCCTTTGATCTTATTAAAAAAAACCAATTAGATAATTGGTTTGTGGAAATTGATAATCTTCGGACTGAGTTGAGCAATGTACAACGTTTACTGGCGTTGTTGATCAAA
>NZ_MCWZ01000122.1:904-1966 GCF_002877365.1 Vibrio sp. 10N.261.55.A7 | reverse complement strand
CACTCACATCCAGTAACGTACGCAGCTCAGAGACCGTTTCGGGCATGACCCCCGACGCCACGAGAGATTCGGCGGCATACAGCGCCTTGGCATCCCCCGTGACCACGTAGTCTTTCTGCAGCGAATCCACATCCACGCCTAACTCCGACGACAGCGTTTCCAGCGCGAGCGCCAAGGCTTCAGCCGCCAGCGTCTCTGAGCTTTCACCACTATTCTTCGCGGTGCTTTGAACCAAATTTTTAACCGTGTTTATCCACGTCAACGTCGTCAGCGGGGTCACCACCTGACTGCCCGGCAATGCCGTCAGCACAAAATCGTGAGTGACTAGCTTTCCCGTCGATTCATCCACCGTATTCTCTTTCGTCGCCAACGCGTACAGCAGGTGCGCTGAGCTGTCTATTGAGGACGGCACTTCCAGACTGACCGCACCCCCATCCAGGGTTTTTCCCGAAGGCTCACCGGCGTCATACTGACCATTATCATTGGTGTCCATAAACACGTGGGCGTTTTGCAGGTAGCCATCAATCACCGTGACATCATAGTGCTGCTGAGTCGTGGTCGGGGAAGGGGTCGGGGAAGGGGAAACACTGCCTCCATCACCGCCACCACACCCGGTCAACACCGACGCGGCTAAAAAGGACAGGCTGAAGAGACGGCCTGGATTACGAATTTTGTCCGTCATTGATTCCATAATAAAACAATCCATATGTTTAATGCCCCTCTCCTGCGACAGCAACACATAGACAGTGTCATCACGGAGAGGCATTAAGGCTTTATTCGATTTAATTAATGTTCGATAAGTGAATTGGTTATTAATCTTCACATGCTACATCTTGAATTGATGTATCGATGAATATAAATGTATCGACGAACAGGGAGAACGGGTAGTGCGGGAATTGATAAATTAACTAATTTATTCATGGATTATATATAAAAGAAATATTCATTAATGAGCGAAGGGGGAAATGGCTAAGGCATCACAATAGGTATATCTTCGTAGAATTAACTGACAACAAAAAGGACGCCCTTTGCCACACGTATGGATTGCAGGGAATCATGCAA
>NZ_MCWZ01000122.1:0-221 GCF_002877365.1 Vibrio sp. 10N.261.55.A7 | reverse complement strand
GCCAAACTTTTTAATTCACCACATCTTCGATGCCCATGAAGATTATGATGAGCCTCCTAATACCAGATCAGAAGACGAAAAACTTAGAAATATATTCACCCCCCTTTACAAACAATAATTCATCTTGTAACAAAGTTATCGGTTTATATTAATAACACTAAGGAAGGCCCCTACACCATCAACCCGTTACGTAAGAGGAAGATACCATCAACTGACATTGC
>NZ_MCWZ01000121.1 GCF_002877365.1 Vibrio sp. 10N.261.55.A7 | reverse complement strand
AAGTTTGGCGTCTTTTGCATGATTCCCTGCAAATCATACGTGTTGCAAAGGGCGTCCTTTTTTTGTTGGTTATTTATACGAAATTAAATGTTAAGTGGTAAATGTATCTATTGTGATGTCTCTTCTTATTGATTAATGCCAATCCTGGTGTTTTGTTATGAATTGATTTTTCTTCGTATTCCCTATTCATTATTTATGCACTGACCAGTTCGCTCCTTTGCTTATTAATGGATGTTTATTTTATATATAATCCATCAATAAATTAGTTAATTTATTCATCCCTGCGCTACCCGTTCCCCCTGTTCATCGATACATTTATACATCGATACATTATTCAAGATGTAATGTGTGAAATTGATATTGGATGTAAAAGAATAATAACTCACTCATCGAGCATTAATTAAATTGAATAAAGCCTTAATCCCTCTCCTTGATGACACTGTCTATGTGTTGTTGTCACAGGAGGGATATTAAACATATGGATTGTTTTATTATGGAATCAATGACGGACAAAATTCGTAATCCAGGTCGTCTCTTCAGCCTGTCCTTTTTAGCCGCGTCGGTGTTGACCGGGTGTGGCGGCGGCGATGGCGGCGGCAGTGTCACGACTCCCGTGCCTTCCCCTTCTCCGACCCCGACACAACAACAGTACTATGA